>JAHIKV010000078.1 GCA_018897395.1 Planctomycetota bacterium
GGCATTTGCCCTGCGCTGGCGGCTCGACGGCGACCAGCGGAGCCGAAAAATCGCCGGCAACCTGTTGGATTGGGTGTACTTCCGTTCGGGCTTGTTTAACAACGATCCGATGAAGCCGATGAAGTCGAACTACGGCCTCTTGGAGTGGGGGGAGGGGGCGAAGGAAATCTATTTCGCCGACAACGATGTCAAAGCGATCCTCGGCTGCATGGGAACGGCGGCGATTCTGGAGAGCGACCGGTGGAACGATGTGCTGGCAAAGAATATCCTGGGCAATTTCCGAACGACCGGTTCCAAGGGATTTCGAGGGAATTGCTTGGGGCCGAACGAACGGCCGTGGGACTGGCGAACGCGGTGGCAACGTCCGACGGTCAACTATCATCCCCATTACGAGGCATGGATCTGGGCGAGCTATCTTTGGCTCTATCACAAGACGGGATTCGCGCCGTTGCTGCAACGCACCCGCGGCGCCATCGAGACCACGATGCAGGCCTATCCCGAGAAGTGGCATTGGACGAATGGTTTTCAGCAGGAGCGGGCACGAATGTTGCTGCCGCTTGCCTGGTTGGTGCGCGTCGATGATACGCCGCTCCATCGCCAGTGGTTGAATCGGATTGCTCTCGATATGCGTTCCGATCAGCATGCCTGCGGCGCGCTGCTGGAGCGGTTGGGCGAGGATCCTCAGCTCGGAGAATTCGGACCGCCTCTCTCCAACACCCGTGCCAAGCACCCCGAAGCGCCGTTGATTATGAAGACCGGCGATCCGGTGGCCGACATGCTTTACACGTGCAATTTTGCTTTTTTCGGGCTGCACGAAGCGTATGCCGCCACCGGAGACTCGTTGTACAAGGAAATGGAGGACAAGCTGGCCGATTTCCTGATCCGCATTCAAATCCGCAGCAAGAGTCACCCTGAACTCGATGGAGCCTGGTTCCGTGCCTTTGACGTGAATCGATGGGAGTATTGGGCCGCGACCTCGGACCAGGTCTTTGGACCGTGGTTGACCGAGGTGGGTTGGACGGAAGGTTGGATCACGACCGTGCTGGCGATGCGCGAGCTAAAGCTGAACCTCTGGGACTTGACCAAGCAGAGCACGATCAATCGGCACTTCGACCGCCTGCGGAAGGAAATGTTGCCCGACGAGGCGCTAAGACGCCAAAATTGATGCAAGGAGTCGAGGTGAGACTTTAATTAGTTTACTGATTTGTCCTCACACACGAGGTAGCCGCAACATGAAAACCGACCGCAACAAGATTCCGGTACGGCGACTCGAACAGCTTCACAAGCAGTACCGTGCCTCGCTGTTCGACGACATCGTGCCGTGGTGGGAAAAGCATTCGCTCGATCGCCAGTGTGGCGGGTATTTTTCGTTGTTGGAGCGAGACGGCCGCCCCTGGGCGACCGACAAGTACATGTGGATGACCGGCCGGGAAATCTGGATGTTCAGCCACCTCCACAACCACTACCAGAAGAACCCTGCTTGGCTCGACGCCGCCCGGCTCGGCGCCGATTTCATGCTCAAACACGCCTTCCTGCCCGACGGCAGCGGGAAGATGTGTTTCCGGCTTACCAGCGACGGCCGGCCGGTGTCCAAAGTGCTGAGCATTTACACGGAGGTCTTTGCGTCGATCGGCATCGCTGAGTTGAGCCGCGCGGCCGGCGATGAGCAACTGTGGGCCAAGGCGCTGGCCATGTACGATTTTCTCATCCCGCGGTTCGGCCGACCTTCGGACACGGCGCTCCTGGGTTATCCCATCGACGCCCAGTTCCATCTGCACGCCCACGACATGTGCCGCATTACCGTGGCTTGGGTGTTCAACGAAATCCAGGCAAGCCAACAGTTTGAGGACGATCTGACGCTGTCGGTGGAGTCGATCATAGGCAAGCACTGGAAGCCGGATTTGCATGCGTTGCTGGAAAACGTGGCCCCAGATGGTTCGCCGCTGCTGGACCTGCCTGAAGGGCGAATGTTTATGCCGGGTCACGCGATCGAGAGCGCTTGGATGCTTATGGAGATCGCCCGCAAACGGGGCGACCAGGGACTGGTGCGGACCGCCGTCGATATTGTGCTGGCGTCACTGGAGCACGGTTGGGATCGGGAGTACGGCGGCCTGAAGTACGTCACCAACATCGACGGGACGCCGACGCACGAACTGGGCGCGAACTTGAAGCTATGGTGGCCGCACTGCGAGGCGCTTTATGCCTTGCTCTTAGGCTGGTCGCTCACCGGCCGGGAAGACCTCTGGCAGTGGTATGAGAAGGTGCATGAGTACACGTTCGCCCGTTTTCCCGACCCGGATTATGGCGAGTGGTACGGCTACCTGGATCGCGACGGTCGTCCGGCTTGGACCGCCAAGGCCAACGGCTGGAAAGGCTTCTTCCACCTGCCCCGCGTACTCTCGCGCTGTTGCCAATTGCTGGACCACTTGCTGGAGGAACAATGACAACCATCATCCGTGCCGACGCGCCAGACGCGCTGGCAGGCGCGGCCGGCCGCGGCAGCGCGCTATTCCTTGGCCTGGTTTGTCTGGTGGCTTCCATCGGCGGATTGCTGTTCGGCTTCGATACCGCAGTGATCTCGGGCACCTTCGGATTCATCGAAGCCCAATACGGTCTGAACAAACTTGAAGTCGGCTGGTTCGGCAGTTCGGCCTTGGTGGGCTGTCTTCTTGGTGCGGCGGTGGCCGGCACGCTGACCGACCGCTTCGGCCGCAAGCCGGTGCTGATCGCTGCTGCCGCGTTCTTCTTCCTCTGTGCGCTGGGCTGTGCCATCGCACCGAGTTTTACGGCAATCGTCGCCGCGCGGATCGTCGGCGGGTTGGGGGTTGGGATGGCCTCGGTGCTGGCGCCGATGTACATCTCCGAGTTCTCACCGCCGCGGCTGCGCGGCCGACTGGTGGCGCTGTATCAATTGTCCATCGTGCTCGGCATCTTGGCGGCGTATTTTTCCAACTGGCTGCTGTTGGGCTTTGCCCAGGGGCACGCCGACGCCTTCGGCAGCGCCGGCTGGCTGCACCGGACGCTGGTGGCGGAAGTTTGGCGGGGAATGTTTGGCGTCGGTATGGTCCCTGCGGCCGTCTTCTTTCTGCTCTTGTTCGTCGTGCCGGAAAGCCCGCGCTGGCTGTTGAAGGTGGGCAAGGACGCTCTGGCTCTGCAAATCCTCGCCCGCGTAAGCGGTGTGGATACAGCCCGAAAGGAAGTCGGCGAAATCCAAGAGGCACTGCTGCATGATGGCGCGTCTGTCGTCGAACTGTTCAAACCCGGCTTGCGCATGGCCTTAATGGTTGCGTTGGCGCTGTCGATTTTCGGGCAGATGACGGGCGTGAACATCGTCGTCTACTATGGGCCGACGATTCTGGAAGCCGCCGGCTTCACGCTGGGCAATGCCATGCAATACCAAGTGGCCCTGGGCGTGATCAATTTTATTTTCACCTTAATTGCCATTTGGAAAATCGACAGTTGGGGCCGCCGGCCGCTGTTGATCTGGGGATTGGCTGTCGTCACGCTCGCCATGGCCGGCACCGCGATCTTGCTGCTCAAAGGGGCGCCCGCCCTTTGGATCGTGCTGTTGCTGTGCATCTACATGGCCTGCGAGGCGTTGTCCATTTGCGCGGTGATTTGGGTATTGACAGCGGAGATTTTTCCCAATCGCATTCGCGGGCGGGCGATGTCGATCACCATCTTCGCCAACTGGGCTACCAACGCCTTGACAGCGTTCTTTTTCCCCTGGTATGTCGAGCGGTTCGGCATGCACGCCGGCTTTTTCAGTTTTGCCGCTGTCTGCTTTGTGGCAACGTTGTTCTTTTGGAAATTCGTTCCCGAAACCAAGGGACGAAGTCTGGAGGAGATCGAGAGGCATTGGTTGGCGTGATCCGGCTGGCCCGTTGCCGGAAGAGGTGCGGCCGAGCGGGACTGCTTGGTTCGCGGTTGACGGCCCTGGTGGCTTTCAGAAGGGGGCCTGTGTGCGAGAGGTTTTCGCCCCCGCGTTTCCCGTAGTCGGGGTATTCGGAATGAGAGGGTATCCCCTTGACTGGCGTGACCACAACATATAGTGTTCCGGGGTATGCAGGAGTATCCCGAGACGCTGATGGAGTTCGAGAGGCAGTTTTCGACGGACGAAGCTTGCCGCGAGTACCTGTTTCGGCTCCGATGGCCCGAGGGGTTCTCGTGTCCACGGTGTGGCCACGGGAAAGCTTGGCCGATGGAAGGGGCGTTGTTACGGTGCGCGAGTTGCGACTACAAGGCCTTTGTGATAGCAGGAACGGTTTTCCAGGAGACCAGGAAACCATTGACACTGTGGTTTTGGGCGATCTGGTGGATCACAGCTCAGAAGAACGGTGCCAGCGCCTTGGGCTTGCAGCAGATCCTTGGACTGGGCAGCTACGAAACTGCCTGGACATGGCTCCACAAGTTGCGCAGTGCGATGGTTCGACCCGAACGCGACCGTCTGTCCGGTCGCGTTGAGGTTGACGAGACCTACGTCGGCGGCGAAGAAGAAGGGGTCCACGGGCGACAAATTGCCTCGAAAGCATTGGTTGCGATCACCGCTCAAGAGGATGGACGCGGCATTGGCAGGATCAGGAAATGCGTCGAATCTCGGAGGCGTCGGCAAGCATGCTACGGTCATTCATCGCGGAAACGATTGAACCGGGGAGCGTTGTGCATACCGATGGCTGGGCTGGGTATAAGGGCCTGGAAACGAACGGATACCGCCATGAGGTGACGGTCCTCGCCCACAACGAGGAATCGGCGTCCGAGCTACTGCCCCGGGTACATCGGGTGGCGTCACTACTGAAACGCTGGCTGATGGGCACTCACCAGGGCGCGGTCAGCAACGAACACCTGGATTACTACCTGGACGAATTCACCTTTCGTTTCAATCGGCGGCGCTCGCGGCACCGGGGAAAACGGTTCTACCGCCTAGTACAACAGGCGGTGGCTGTGGAGCCGCTGCCATACAAGCAGTTGATTACCCACACCCGAGGCCGAAAGCCACGCGACCACAACATATAGTGGTCACGCCAGCCAAGGGGATACCCAATTATCGAACGATATTGGCTCGCTTGACGCCCGCGTCCGAATGATTCGAGGAAGTCCCTTTCCGATGTTTCTGATTGCCGTTTGACCATGAATACGCTGAGCTACAAACCCTGCTGTGCCGAGGTCTTGCAGAGACTTCGCTGTTTATACGATCGCCGGGGTGGCGATCGTATCTTCGCCACCATGACCATACCCAGCCCGACGCTGGTCGAGTTCCGGCGGCAACATCCACACACCGAGTGTGATTTTCCCGACCCTGCGGAACGGGCCGATTTTTGGGACCGGCTGCTCAGTGAGCGAACGGCCGTCGAGGACGACTCGCTCCCCAGCGCCTACCTGAGCGAGTTCGACCAGGGGCTTTACGGCGGGCTGCTGGGGGGCGAAGTCCGCTGCATGGTCCATCCCGATATCGGCTGGATATCCTCGATGGTTCCTCCGCTGTTGAAAGACTGGCCGGAGTTCTACCGGCTTCACTTCGACGATTCCCACCCTTGGTGGCGGCGATATCGGCGACAGCTCGACATCTTCGTCGAGCGGAGCCGCGGCAAGTGGGGCATCAGCCATTTCATTCTCATCGACGGACTGAACTTCGTCTTCGAGCTGCTGGGCGCCACCCGAACGTATCTGAGCGTCGAGGAATGTCCGGAAAACGTCCGCCGGGCCATCGACTTTGCTTACGACTTGAACGTGAAAGTGCAGCGACTGTTTTTTCAGGTCGCACCGATGCTGGAAGGCGGGACCTTCAGCAACTTCGCCCAGTGGATTCCAGGCCGGATCGTCTCCGAAAGCCTCGACCCTTATCACATGACCTCGGTGGCTTATTTTGAACGGTGGGGTCGCGAGCCGGCTGAGCGAATCCTCGCCACGTTTGACGGCGGAGTGATCCACATCCACGGCAACGGCCGTCACCTGCTCGAGGCCGCCTCGACTATTCGAGGCCTGAAAGCCATGCTGCTGCTTGACGACAAAGGGTTTCCCTCGACGTTCGACGTGCTAAAGGAGCTCAAGGCCCGCGTAGGCGACCTGCCACTGGCGTTGCTGGCCGACTATCCGAAGTTCCTCGACCGCTTACGGCGGCACGACTTGCCGGGGGGCGTGATATACCAAGTCCAGAACGTCCCCGACGTCGACGCTGCAAACCGGTGCATGGAACAAGTCCGCGCGTACCGGGCATGAATCCGCTCTCGCGCGGGATCATCAGCGGGTGTGCCAGTCCAGGTGCGCCGTGAAAAGGTTTGTTGTTCCAGCAGGTGAAAGTCCTGTCCCGGCAAAGGTCGTCCCGGCCGGGTAGCTATCCCAACGGATGTGGAGGTAACGAAGCGTTCGGAGCTTGGGAGACAGAAGGCGGCCTTGGGCCGTCTGCAACTTGATAGGCCATAATGCGAGTGAACGCCGAGACGGCCCCGAAAGGCACGATGCGAAGGCTGACCCTGCCTGGACTGGGGGAAGGCTGCTACAAGCCGAATGAATCGGACGACAGTTCGGCTTGCTTCGCCGGGGTGGTGGGCGATGGCATGTCAGGAAGGAATGGCAAGCAACACGGGAAGTCCCGACGGTGCGGCTGCGTAAGTCGCAACGGAGACTCCGCGAGGAGCAGGTCCGGCCGTGCGGGATGGCGGAGAGGCCCGTAGTAGCGATGAAGCCGGGTAACGCCGGTGGAGCGAAGGGGCCTTGGTTTCAGGGTGCGGACGAAGCGGCAAGGAACGAGGCGATTGACGATGAGTCCAGTAACGCCGGAAAATGTTCAGACGCTGCAACGGAAGCTCTTCCTGAAGGCCAAGCGAGGGCCACTTGACTAGGCACACGGACAACATCGAGTCCACTTACCGACCACCCTTCTGGTACTCGATCTCTCGCCCGGAGACAATGCTTAGGCCGGTAGCACGCCTGGCGCGGCGAGTGTATTTCTGCTTAGTCCGATTCAGGCTTGACTTTTTCGCATTCTGCGAATAAACTTAACTGGGTAGACGATAACGAAGGATGGCAGGGATGCACGTCATATCCGAAAAGAAGCTACGGGAGTTTTGGGCGAAGTGGCCCGCGACGAGAAAGCCGTTGCAGGCTTGGCATCGGATCGTGGAACATGCTGCTTGGGATTCCTTTGCCGACGTTCGGAAGGTCTATCCAAGTGCGGATCAAGTAGGCCGATGCACCGTGTTCGACATCGGTGGGAACAAGTTTCGGCTTGTAGTGGTAGTTCATTTCAACCGTGGAAAAGTCTACATCCGACATGTGATGACCCACAAGGAATACGACAAAGGTGCGTGGAAAGGGGATTGCTGATGTCTACCGTAAACTCCCGGAAAAAGGTCAAAGACTTGTACTTTGATTTAGTTCGTCGCTTTCCGCTCCGGCCCATCCGTTCGGACAAAGAATTGGATGAGGCGGTCCAGATGGTCGATTCGCTTTTGGACCGGCGGGACCTCGCTCCAGAAGAAGAAGATTATCTGGAGGTTCTTGGCGACTTGATCGAGCGATACGAGAGTGAGGCGCACCCGATGCCCCCTCTGTCCGACGCGGAAATGCTCCGGCATCTTATCGAGGCCAAGGGGGTTTTTCGAACTGAGCTTTCCGGGGCCACGGGAATAGCGGACTCTACTATTTCCGAGATACTCAAGGGCAAACGTTCCTTGAATCGGAACCACATCGGCAAACTGGCGAGATACTTCAACGTGTCTCCCGATGTGTTTGCTTTCTAAGTTTTTGGAGGTTGAGGGTTCGATCCCCTTCGGCTCCACTTTTTGCAACCCGTTGACAGCCGTTGGCAGCGGGTCGTTTTGTTTGACAGAGTAAGCACTTGCGGCGACGGCATCGGCCACCCTCGATTTCCGCGATTAGTTTGCCGCTCTTTTTCCCTTTGCGGACGATAACCTTTGCGCCGGCCCGAAGCAGCTTTGCAAAGGTCTTCTTGAACACGGCGGGCATAATTTACTTCGCTTTTCGTATTTTGGTTCTTACCAGCGTGGTTACTTCGTCGCCTCCTCGACAATAGAGATTTCCTCCGGGGTGAGGCCGTAAAGGTCATACACCAGCCGATCAATTTCAGCGTCAGTCGCGTCGATCTGGCGCTGAATAACGGTCTTCTGCGCTTCTGACTTCGCCGCGGCAAGTTGCTTGTGTAAAGCGAGCATCGAATCAACCAGTTTTACCATGCGGTCATGGTAGGCTTTCTGTGCGGGGACGGAAAAGTCGATGCAAGGGATTGGCAACTGCTCCAAATAGGTCTTGGAAATGTTTACGGTAAGTTGAGAGCGATTCGTATAACTAAGGATGTAATACCAGTTTAGAACTTGCGAGTTCAATAAGCCCAAGACGAACTTCAGTGAATACGGTTTCCCCAAATCCCTAAGAATGGTGTTGGTAGAATTGAAGGTATAGAGTTGCTGGTCATCATAGCCAACCACAAGCGCATGATCTCCGCCGGCAATCCGCTGGGTGACCAACTTTTCCGGGGTCAAAAATATAGTCTCGTCTCGGGCGCGATATAGTTTCCTTCGGTCATAGAGAATGAATCGATTGCTAAACGTGATGAGGTACCTCTTAATATCTTTCCCTTCTATCAGCGGCTTATATGCGCCGGAGACCTTGGTATTCCGAATGTAATCACTCTTGCCGGGACCCGTGGCAATTCCGCCCGCATGAATCGTGGAGATCTCTCCAAGTCTTAGACTCTTGCTCACAATTTTCTGAGTTACAACGTCAGAGGAGGTGTCAGAGTAGAGATTGAATGCAAAACTTGTATTATCAAGAAAACTCGACTGCAAAACCTTGGTCGTTGTTCCAGCCGACGCAACTTCAAATTCACTCATGATGTCAACCAAGTGTTTTGAATGGGCGCTTCCTTTTTCCAGAATTAGGATGACCGTTGAGGCCGTCACCCCCTCAAATACTCCACTCCCGAGGTCGGCAACGATTCGGATTCTTGTCGAATCAAGAACGCGTTTGCGAATCACATCGTAAACAGTTGCGCGAAGCAGTGTATTGGGAACAATGTAACCAAAGTGCCCCTGTTCCTTTAGTAACGCGATCGACTTCAGCATGAAAATCGCAAAGAGGTTTATTTTTCCTGACTGTTTTGCCCTTCCAGTCTGAGAGCCTTCCAAGCCTTTCAAGTAGAGACTATCGATGTATTTCTTCATTGCCTCGTCAAAGTCGCCTTCTCGTGTGAAGACCCACGGCGGATTTCCGATAACGCAATCAAACCCGCCGGCCTTCATGGCGTCGGGAAAGCCCTGTTTCCAGTCAAATGGGTTGACTCGCTTCATCTCGTTGGGGTCGGAAATCAGCTCGCCGGTGAAATAGTCGGGGCCGATCAGGGAGTTGCCGCCCTTGATGTTGTCAGAAAGGTTCGGCAGCGCCCGGTCGTGAAAAAGCCGCTGTTGCTGGCTTACACTCTGGTCGGTTTCGCCCTCCAAGACCTTCAACAGCAACGACAGCTTGGTCACTTCCACGGCCTGGGCGTCGATATCCACGCCGAAAATGTGCGTCGTTAAGATACGCTTCTTTTCGCCGACCGTGAGCCGCCAATGCCCATCGTGTGAGTCTTTGTAGACGGCCTTCTTGTATTTTTCCGGGTTGTGTTCAATGTACCATTTCAGGCAGTATTCAAGAAGGCACTGGTAAGCGCCCAAGAGGAATGACCCACTCCCACATGCCATATCCAAAACGCGGAACGGTTGTTTGCCGTTGCGCAGTCCGGCCAGTTGCATCGGGCTTCGGTCCTTGATCTGCCGGCCGACCGTGTGCTGGACGATGTAATCGACGATATAAGCCGGTGTGTAGTACACTCCGCCGGCCTTGCGGACCTCGGGCTTTTCCTCGACCTTGGCCTGGTGGCCGGCCGTCAGCCGGATAACCTTGCCCAAGAACCGCTCATAAATGGTTCCAAGAATTTCGACGGGCAAGACGCCAAAATGATAGGGCGAACCGTGGGCAAAATACAGGCTTTGCAGGATCGGCTTGAAAACCTTGTCGTCGACCTTCAGCTTCGGCGTGATTCGGTCCGGCTTCTCGTCGGTGTCTTGCTCCTTGTGGAAGTGGAACAGGCCGGAGTTGTACTTGTCATCGGCCTTGCGGCACAGGTCGCGCATGAAGCGGGGGTAAATGTCGTCTTGCTCGCACAGCTTCAGAAGTTGCTCGTAAGGTTCAAGCCGCCGATCTTCCGCCATGCGAAGGAATATCACTCGATCAATCGTCGATTGCACGGCGGCATTCAAGTCGTCCGAAGAAATATTCTTGTTCCGAAGGGCGATGTTTCGGGCCAGCACGTTCCGCCAGCCCTCGATTTCCTTTAGAAACTCCACGTCCACTTCCGATGTGCCGCGCTTCCGCTTGGACGCGGCATACCGGTCGAATGCCCCGGACCAGACGGCTTCACGGGAGAAAAGGTCCCACAATTCCCGCCAGCGGTCGGGGTACTCCTGGTAGCGGAAGTACAGGACTCTTGCGCGACTGGCCTTATCGCTTTGCTTAGGGCGGATCGTGCAGTCGTATACTGCCAATTCCTCAAAGTCGGTTAGAATGGACAGAGCCAGCTTGGCACTCCATCCATACCGGCGAAGTTGGTACGCTGGGCCGGAATCAGTGTTAATGTTGACGCCGCACTTCTTGGCTTCGACGTAATACTTGGGTAAGGTCCCGACGCGGAAGGTGTAATCAGGTGCTTTTTGCTGGCCTTCCACGTCAAGGCTGTCTTCGGGGATGACTTCACGGTATTGAGGTGCGGCCATTGCCGCATTTCGCAAGTCCCAGCCCAACGCCTCAAAGAAGGGGTCAATGAGCATCTGGCGAATGTGGGCTTCCTTTATGCCAGGGGCGAAGAATTGTTGACGATTGGTCGTGAAGTGTTTACACAGCTTCACGACTTCTTCTTTGCCTTGGTCAAAGGTTTTACTCATGCTTCGCCTTTCGTTTTTCTCAGTTTACTCCCGCGCGGTCATCTTGGCCAGTTCCGCGTGGACCATGTTCAGCAGCGTCTGGAGGAAGGCCACGACCATCGGCCCGACGAGGATGCCGATCGGCCCTAGCGCCTGGACCCCGCCGAGCACGCTCAACAGCGCCAACAGCGGGTGCAGGTTCGAGCGGCCGTGCAGCACCAGCGGCTTGATAAGGTTGTCGGCCATCGAGACGACCGTGCAGCAGTAGATGGCCAGCAGCACGGCGGCCAGGGTGCGGCCTTCCACGGCGAACAGCCACAAACAGACGGGCACCCAAACGATCGCCGCTCCCACGAACGGCACCAGCGTGAACAACATGCTCAGCGCGGTCAGCAGGAAGACCGAGCCGATGCCCGCCACGAAGAACCCCGCCCCAGCCAACAGACCCTGCACGAACGCCGATAGCAACGTGGCCACGATCACCGTGCGGGTGATGCCGTCGAACTGGTCGAGCAACGCCCGGGTGTGGTCGTCTTCCAACGGCGAGAGCCGCAGAATCGCCTGCAACATGGCCGGCCCGTCGGCGAAGAAATAGTACGCGGCCAAAATCATCACCAACAGGCCGAGTAATGTCTGGCCGAGAAACTGCGTGGTGCGGAGCGCCAAAGGCGTCAAAAAACGCCGCACGCCGTCGCCGATGTTCGTCATCAGGTCGTTCGGGTCGATTTTGATGCCGACTCGACTGCCCAGTTCAACCAGTTTATCGCTGGCCCATTTTGCGAAGGCGGCCACTTCTTGGGCTTCCGTGTTTCCTCCGGTTTGCCCGTCCGGCGCCGACGCATCGGCCGCGACGTTGCCGCCGGCGGCAGTGCGGTAAAGCGCTTGGGCTTCGTAGCCGGCCTCGGCCAGCAGCAGCAACAACGGGACGAGCACTATCAACAGGATCGATCCGGTGGTCAGCAAGGCGGCGATCCGTTCGTGCTTGCCGCATCGGCCGAGGAACCAGCGGTGCAGCGGCCCGAACATGACCGCCAGCACCAGGGCCAGAAACAGCGGCAGTAAGAAGCCGGACATCACTTCCAGGAACAGGCCGCCGATCACCAACAGAATTGCGACCAGCACGACGAACGAGACGATTTTTGCCACGGTTGGTCTCCTGTCCGCTCGGGAGGTGGTATATTACGGCTTGAGTTTAGGGTAAAATGATTTGTTGGTAAAGTGTGTTTGTTGCGAAATCGCAAGCGGTATATCGGCGTTAAGTGCGAGGTTGCCGCGAATGAACATTACGCTTAACGATCTTATTTCGCCGGAGGAACCGTCTACTTCTCGGACGGCCGGAACGACTCGATCCACTGTTGGAAAGAGGGACTAGACGGCGGTATTTGCGATTATTTCACGCAATTGGCAGACTGGATCGCTTAACGATATTGTGTAGCGGGCGATGAATCATCAAACCGGAAAACGACGATGGCGGTAACGACGGCGGAAGAATTTTTCGCGGTCCTCCAAAAGAGCAAGCTGTTGACTCCGTCGCAGTTGGCCCAGGCCCGCGAGGCCGCGCAAGAGGGCGACGCCCCGAAAACCATCGCCAAACGTCTTGCCCGGCGGGAACTGATCACCCGCTGGCAGGCCGGTCAGTTGTTGGCCGGTCGAAGCTCGTTCTATCTGGGAAAATACCGCCTCATCGAGCTGCTGGGCCGCGGTGGGATGGGCACCGTGTTCCTCGGCCGGCACGTGACGATGAACCGGCTGGTGGCGCTGAAGATCATCTCGCGTCAGGTGGGCAAGGACCCCGCCTCGTTGGAGCGGTTTCTGGCCGAGGCCCGCGCGATCGCCTCCTTGGACCACCCCAACATCGTACAGGCGTACAGCGTGGACAATGAAGGCGACCGCTACTACATGGTCATGGAGTACGTCGAGGGTCTCGACCTGCAACGGATGGTCGACGAGGACGGGCCGTTGGACTGCCGGCTGGCCGTGGATTATATCCGCCAGGCGGCCGAGGGCCTCGATCACGCCCACCAACGAAACATGATCCATTGCGACGTAAAACCCTCGAATCTGCTGGTCAACGTGCAAGGGGTGGTGAAAATACTCGACATGGGACTGGCCCGGCTGACGCACGACGAGCGGCCGGAAACGAGCGAATCGCAGGAGCGGGTGCTGGGGTCGGTCGACTACCTCGCGCCCGAGCAGGCGGTCGGAAGCAGCGAGTTGGACCGCCGGGCGGACATTTATTCTCTCGGCTGCACGCTCTACTTCCTGCTGACGGGCCATCCGCCCTTTCCTAAAGGGACGCTGGCCGAGCGGATCCTCAAACACCAGACCCAGGCGCCGCCTCCGATGCGCGCCGACGTCCCCGCCGACCTAGCCGCCATCTGCGCGAAGATGATGGCCAAGAAGCCCGACGATCGTTATCCGTCGGCCGCCGAGGTGGGGCGCGTGCTGCCCCAGTGGCGGCCGTCCACCCCGCCGTCCAGACGCGCCGTCCCGTTGCTTCGAGCACAACCGTTGCAGGACGCGGACGACTCCGATTTCCTCGGCTTGAATTTCGACGATGGTTTTCGGGGCGGACTCGCCGATCGACTCGAAAAAAAAAAGCCGGCTCGGGATTATTATCGCCTCGCTTTTCGCCACGCCGTTGCGCTCGGTCGTCGTTGTGTCGGCGTTGTCGTTTGCCTTGCTAGGTCCGTTGGCGCTGGTGTTCTTGCATTCCGATCGAGCGGCGCGAGAGGTTGTCGAGCCGGCCGAGCGGGAACCGGTTGCATCCAAATCAAAACAGTCGCCGCCGTCGGAACCAGTCGAAGAGCCGGAATCGCCCCCCGAGCCGCCGCCGATAGAGTCTGTGTCGGAGCCTTCCGAGCCGGAGTTTCCCCAGTCTGAACCACCTCTTCCCACGCCGCCGAAACCGGAGCAACCGGCGCCCCGACCGCCGGTCGAAAAACCGCCGCGAACTGAAACATCGATTGAACTGGCCGACGCGGTTGACCTGCCGCCGTTGACCGAGGACGGCCAAATCGGCGATGTGGACAAGGTCGTCGTGCTCGGCAAGGTGCGAATGTCTCCCGACGTCACGTTGACGGTTGAGTTGGTGGGAGGCACGGAGATTTTCCGGAGCGGTCGCGGTTTCCACCTCGATCAGGACTTTGGGTCCGATCCCGACCTTGCCTGGCTCGTCAGTTGGGAGTCGGAGGCCCGCGGCGCGTCGCCCGCCACGCGGCGCGACGTGGCGCGGGTGTCGCTGGGCGGGGATAAACTTCTGTTCCGTTGGTTGGAAGGCGCCGCCGAGGCGCCGGCCGGCTATCTGCGCAATTGCGGCCTGCTGGTCTCGGCGGGGGAAGTTCGGGGATTCGCGCCGCTTTGCAGGCCGCTGGCCGTCGAGCCGGTCGGTTTCGATCCGGACCACCCCTCCACCAAGCCGGTTTTCTTGCGAAACGATCTGCCCGAGGCCGGCGCGCTAAGGCTGCAAATACTGGGATTCAGCGCGGCGTTTCCCAATCCGGAAATGGACCCCGGCGACACCGTCGGCGCTAGGAAGAAGATCGAGGTCTCCTTCAAGGACGCAACTTTGCCCCCCTTGATGCTCCGCGTGGAATTCGACCCAAAGCCGCATGGCGCGCAGATCGAACTATCGTTGTCGTGCCGGTTGCCGGAGCGGCAGCAGTTCCGTCCACTGCGGATCAAGGAGGTCGAACAGCTCGAGGCGCAAGTGCTGGCCACCGGAAAGCAATTAGAAAGCGTACTGAGGAATCTTCGGACCAACGCTAAAATGCGGATGGCGGCGCAGCAACAACTTCAGAAATCCGCCCCGATGGCGGCACAATTGACCGCGTTGAAAAAGTTCTGTCTTGCGGTCGGCGCGGGCGGGAAGATGTACTTCCGCGTGTACGCCCAGTACAAAGACCGGCAGGTCGACTTGCTTGCCGCTCCGCCGCCGGAGAGTTGATAGTAACCTACACTGCGGTGGTCCGAGGGTAAGCGAAGCTTACCCGTGGCGCCCATTACAGGGCGACAGCAGCTACGACGAGAGAAAAAGTCAAGAACCAGGGCATCCGGCCGCTCAAGTCGTCGCCGGAAGTTCTTCTTCCGAAAGTTTGTAGTCGGCGATGAGTTTTTTCGGTAGATTCACGAAGCGTCCCAGTTCCCCGAAAAACTCTTTCCAGCGCACCGGCTTGGAGAGGAACCCCGCCGCCTCGAGCGAGATTAGCTTCCGCCGCACGCCCGCGTTTGCCTCGACGGTCAGGATGACGACCGGGATGTCCTTTGTAAGCGGATGGTTCCTGAACTTGCTCAACACGTAGTGACCGTCGCCTTCCGGAATTTGCAGATCGAGCAGAATCAAGTCGGGCCTCTCTCGCAGGCCGAGATGGAAGCCTTGCGTGCCGTCGGCGGCCTCTTTCAGTTCTATCCCGTAAGGCTGGACCCGCAACGCTATTGATTTCGCGATGACCGGATCGTCGTCGATGCAGAGGATTTTCAGCCGTCTGGGCGAATCTTCGGACTGCGAAGGTTCGGCGCTTTCGTTGAACGCTCGGTCGTCGTCGCCGTGGGACAGGTTGGCAACCTGTCCCACAACTCGGTAGTCGTCTTGGCCGGGGCGTCCGGCGACGGGCGTCGCGCCCACGAGTAAATCGGGGTTATCCGCGCCGGCGATTGGAATGATCTTTTCCAACTCGCGCCACAGGCCGGTCCAGCCAACGGATGAATCAAGTATTTTCAAGCTCTTCGTTTCCGGCAGTCCTTCGGTCAGTTCCGCCGTCTGGACGCCCTTGTTCTTAATCAGCAGCACGGGCAGGTTACGCGTTACGGGGTGTTGCGTGAAACGGTAGAGGGCCGCTTGGACCTCGGGCAACGGAGCGTCGGCGTGAATCACCACGACGTGCGGTTTTTCCGAAAAACACGTCCAAAAACCCTCCTCCAAATCGTTCGACTCCAAGACCTCCACCCCGAGCGCCGCAAGGTGTTGTTCGATCGGCGCCAATTCCCCCTTGTCGCCGTCGATGCAAAGCACCCGCGGGTGCCCGCAAACCGGTGAAAGGAGTTGTGGATAGACATCGGGCGGCGACGGCGCGGGCGCTGTCTCCGCGCGGCCGAGCAGGTCGGTCACTAGCGACTGAATCTCTTCCCACGACTTGGACGACTTTTCCACGTACCTGGCGCCGAGATGCCGGCAACGCTCTTTCGTGGCCTCGTCGTTGCGCGACGTGTGGACGATCACCGGAATCGCGGCGTTTTGCGGATCGGTTGCCATCATCTCGCACACCGCCAACCCGTTGCCGCCTGGCATGTTCACGTCGAGAACGACCAGGTCGGGGCTGGTTTTCATCGCCCCCAGGAGCGCGTGGGCCGAGTCGGGCGAGCGAAGCACGTCGTAGCCGAGCCGCTGCAAACGCTTCTTCAACGCGAAGGCGATCATCGGATCGTCGTCGGCGATGAGGATGGTCTTCGACGGCTTGGCAACGGGAGCGACGAGGCCTTCCGCGGATTGTTTTTCGGGTATCATCGCGGCGTTTTCGGCGGTGGACGGCGACCAACCCAGGGCGTCCCGAGCGGCCTCTTCGGCCTTGGCGTATTGCTTCATGCGGCCGGCGGTTTCGGCTTCCACCTCGGGACTTGGCTTGCGGGGATGGAGCATGGCCCCTTCCCGCCCGCGCCTGGCCGCACGCTCGCGGAGTACGTGAATTGCCATTGCGGACACGCTGACCACAACGACAAACGTAATCACGACGACGGCCCCGCCCGACATCCAGTTAAGGATTTCCGTTAACATGACTGCCCCATCCTGCAATTGGCCACTATCCCCATAAACTATACGTCGATCGGGACCGTGAATCGGCAAACCGCACGGCAGAAAAAATCGCGTGTCCGGGTATGCAACCGGATCGGATCGAATTACACCTACGGTTCCGGCCGGTGCGCAGAAACGATTGCGTCGATTATACCGGGCGCTGGCCGGCTCTCTTCGCGGAAAAGTAATGTCGCGACGGAATAGCCGGGGGCTAACAGCCCCCGGAGGGAAACCTTACAGTTCATGCACGTTCCGGGGGCTGTTAGCCCCCGGCTATTGCGAGATTATTCCTGAAAGTCAATAAATGCCCGCCTTCAGGACGCGTTCTCATCGGACCCGGGTGGGCAGAATCACCATCGGCACGCCGGCCCATTGCAGGCGGCGCTGGAGCGAAAAGGCCGTCTGGTTGTGCAACAGACGATGCAGCCAGGTGTCTTTCTGGAAAACCAATTGCCCGGCGAAGAACGTGGCCTTGGGAAATCTCTTGGCGATTTCCAGGCAGCACTCTTCCAGTCCGTCGACGGCGTCGGTATCGATCGCCATGAACGACATGGAAGCCATCCCCAACCGCTGTCCCAGATCGACGTATTTGCGGAGTGCGTCCTCGCAGTGAGCGCGGAGCGAATCGACCGCGTCGCTCCCCTTGAAATTACCCGTGTCGATCACGCCCACCGACACGAAGATGAAGCTCTTGAAATGGTCGGGTGCGAAGCGGACGGCGTTGAGCATGGTGTGGATACCCAGCCCGCTGTAGTCGCCCACCAGAATGACGGCCGCCGGCTCGTTGGGGTCCGGCTCGGCCGTGTTCGGCTCGCCCGAGGTGGGGACCTGTCCGAGCGTCTCGTTGAGCCGCCGCAGGCTCTTGCCGACGCGATGGTAATAGCGATGGATGAGAAAACAGAGGCCGACACAACAGCCGGTGACAACGAGGGTCCGCCAACCGCCCAAGTGGAACTTTTCGTAAACCGTTACCACGAGAATCATCGAGCACAACACGCCTCCGACCACGAACAGCGCCAGGCGTCGCCGCCATAACGGATGCTTACCCCGCAATGCGAACCAATGGCGGGACATGCCGATCATCGACAACGAAAACGTGACGAACACGTTGATCGAGTACATGATGACGAGCGTGAGGACGTCGCCGTGGGTGTACAACAGCGCCGCCAGCGCCGCGACGCCCATCAGCAGGATTCCGTTCTGGGTGGCCAGCCGCTCCGAGAGGTTGGAGAACCAGCGGGGCATCCACGAGTCCTGGGCCATGTTGGCCAGCAAACGCGGGCCGCCGATAAACCCGGCCTGGGCGGCGACCAGCAGCAGTGCGCCCTCGGAGAGCAAGGTGGCCCAAACGAACGTGCTCCCCAGCCAATTTCCGTGCAGTCCCAACTCCTGCATGAACCTCCTGGTCAGGCCGAGGTTGAGGGTTTCCGTGTCGGATTTTTGGATGTCCAAGAGCAGGTACGCCACGATCAGGCCGGCGGCGGCCAGCGCCAGCGAATAGGCCATGTAGCGCATTGTCCGCTGTGCGGTGGCCACCCGCGGCTCGCGCATCACCTGCATGCTGTTCGAGACGGCCTCGATTCCGGTATACGTTCCAGCGCCCAGCGAGTAGGCCATCATCAGCATCCCCAGCATCCCCAGCAATCCAATCTCGGGGTTGTTGTACGACGTGGTGACTTCCGCGATGATGTTCCCGGCGAGCGTTCCCGCCTCGGAAACATTCCACCCCAGCGCGCCGATAATCAGCGCGAAGTGGGTCAGTAGAAACAACAAGAAGATGGGCAACAATATCTGGATCGATTCCTTCACGCCGCGCAAGTTCAATATAATCAATAGCACAATGGCGGCGGATTCAGCGTAGATTTTCCATTCTGAATCAAAACACCCCATTAGGCCGAACAGCGCGTCTCCGGCCGCCGCGATCGAAACGCTGATCGTCAAAACGTAATCGACCAACAAAGCTGAGCCGGAAACGACGCCGATCCTGCGCCCCAGCAACTTCGAGGCCACGAGATAGCCGCCGCCGCCGCTGGGGAACGCCTCGATTATGTGGCTGTAACACGCCGAGATGATAAATACCGTGGCGGCAATGGCAATCGCCAGAAATATCGCCAGGAAGCGGTGCTCACCCAGGTTGGCGAACGCCTCGGCCGGGCCGTAGGACGTGGACGAGAGGCCGTCGGCCCCCAATCCCACCCATGCCAAAAACGCCACCAGCGAAATGTGCTTGAAGATCGACTTGTCTTTCAGGTCGCGCGGCTTGCCGATCAGCAGCGTCTTCAGCCGGTTGGGCAGGGTCGGCTCGTCTTTTTCGTCCGGCAGCGGCACGCCGTCGATGCCGACCGCCGCGCCGTTCGGCGCGGAATCGGGAGGGGGAAGAGACACGGCCTTTGAAGAACCATTGACGGCGGGGGCCGTCGGTTCGTCGGGAGGCACGGAGTCCGCCCCCGACTCTTCCGAAGGTTTACTATGCGAAGGCTTCGAGGCGGAGTCGTTCTTAGGCAAGTCGGGTCCGTTGTCCATTTCTCGCTCAAAAATGAATCGGCACACGCGGGCCAAGCCACCGGGGCGCGAATGTAATAGTGTCGTTTCCCGCAGCCCGACATGCAAGTCCAGTTATACCGCGAAAATGCCTCTCACGTTCATAACTGATTGCCGCAAAAGAACTTGCGTCATCAGAAACACGGGCCGGTTAGTAGCGGCCGCGGTAGTTTTTGGCCTCGCGCAACCGGCCGCGGCCCGACGAATTCGCCGCCGGGGCTACTTGCCCCTTGCACTCGACGAACACCAGCAGATCGGCCCTGGCGGGCGCGTTGCCGATCGGCAGCGGCACGCCCGGCAACAGCGGGGCGCCGTCGACCGGTATCGGCAACGGCACCATGCCCATCCCCACCAGCAATACCCGATCGACCGGCCAGCGGAACCGCTCGTGGAAGCGGTATTGCGTAACCTGCGGCACTTCGATCTTTGCCCGCTGACGCGGAGAGGTCTGCGTGGGGACATCGACCATCACGGGGATTATCTTCTCGATCTGGTTGATGTCGCAGCGGATCGCCGCGTCGATCATGCGATGGTCGGCCGAGATCAGCGGGCTGAAATCCAAGGCGAAGCCCTCGTCTATCTGGCCGGGCGTAGGCTCGAAACCGGCGGCCACGTCCGCGCGGGCGACGACGCCGCGCACGTACGGCCGCCCGCGCATCGCCGAAACCAGCGTCGATTGACCGTTGCCCACTATCAGATACGGCGAGCTATGTTCGCGGTAGTCGCGGCGGCGGCGCAGCTCGCCCAACAGGATGGCGGCGTCCTCCTTGGCCAGCACCCAGGCGTTGATGCCCGGGGTCCGCACCGGAATGGGCTGCATCAGCCGCTGGGCAATCGTCCGCCAGCCGGGACTGTCGAGTGTCGCCACGCGCATCGAAAACGAATACGCGGCCGCCTCGCTGCTCGTGAAACGATCGACTACGTCGGCGATGAGTTTCTGCGTTTCAGGCGTGTGGTAGACGCGGAGCGCGCGGCTGCCGGCGCTGAGGATTCCCAGCGGCTCGGTGTGCCACTTCTCGTAGCCCGTCTCGCGCAGTATCCAATCGACGATCGCTTGCTCGGGCCGATTGGTGCTTGTGACCCGCGCGGTGTAGGTGCTGATGTCGTACTCCCGCCACACCTGGCCGGCGTCGTTCGGCAAGACCTTGTTTCCACGGGGGAGGCTGACCGTCGAATCTCGAACCGACTCGGCCGCCGAAGCGGGGCGAACGGCGCTATCCGACAAGCCGGGCAAAGTGGAATCGTCGCTCGGGTTGGTAGGCGGATCGGCCGTTCGCGGCTGCGATTCTCCGGCAGACCGCCAACCGGATAGCCCGCCGTCCGTCGTCGAGTCTTGGGCGAACGCGGAACCGGCAACACAAACGATGATTCCCACCGTCAAGAAAAGCCGCAACATCTCAGCCTCCTTGCTGAAATTGCCACAATATAGACTGTTCCCGCAATGTCGGGTGGGTAGTATAGGCATATCCCGAATGTGGGACAATTGCAATTCGGGTCTGATCCAGCCCGGCAAACCCATCGCGCGGGGGGGCAGCCGTTTAGCCGCCGCGTCCACGCGGCGTTATGGAAACCATTTATTCGTCGGGCGATACTTCCACGCCGTCGGCCATGCCGAAGTGGGCACCGCCGCCCAGATGAGACAAAACCAGGGAAAGCAGCAGGCCGATCACGATCACCACCGTCAACACTTCCTTCCAGGTGTATCCGCCGCGCGACGCCTGGCCGTCGAGATTGATGTGCCGATTCATGGACCGCCTCCCTTTGATTGGAGTTGCCAGCGGATACATCGCTACCCAGTGGACTTGCAAGAAGCCTCGGAAGGCACCACGGCGATCTGATCCACCACGCGGTCGGCGTGTTTTTTCTCTTCTTCGCGGAGGTGTTCGCAATACTTGTGCAGGTCGTTGCCGAAGCGCTGCTCGATCCGCATCGCGCGCTCGCGCACTTCCAGCACGATAGGGCTTTCGTCCGTCATGGTCGATCCTATTGAGTCCTCGCTGTAGTCTATGGCCGTCACCTGTATTCCGCAATGGGGGAATTGGGGGCAATAGCTTTGCGGGTACATTCCGCACTTTGTTAGCCCAAGTTACGGTGCTGTGTAAGATTTGGGGTCGGTTTTCTTGAAAAAGCGACGTAAGTTCAATGGTTTCGGACGGTCGGCGGCGGAAAGTCGATGTAGTGGAAATTCCGAATCGGTTGAGCTTGCCAAACGATGGCC
>JAHIKV010000079.1 GCA_018897395.1 Planctomycetota bacterium
GATTCCACGGAGCCTTGACCATGCCCCCCTGACGTTTCGGCTATCTGGAATGACCAAACCAGAAACTCAAAAAACCCCTGACCGTGGAAAGGTTCAAGGATCGTTCGGGGCAATTCGTTCACAAGCTCTCCGCGTGGGAACGAGCGGGAGGGTGGCACGTCCCTGATCGCAGCGAAGGGCGTGGTTTGGTCGTGTACCACGCCCTTCGCTGCGCTCAGGGCGTGCCACCCAAATTCGACAACTTATTTTACCCCGGGATCTAAACCTCCCACGCCGACTTTTCTGGCCTTTAGCACCGGGTCCGCTTTCAGCGGTAGTTTCACGGCCTTGCCGGTCTCGGCGGCCTTGTAAACGGCCAGGATCAGTTCCACCGAGCGGCGTCCTTCGGGGCCGTCGACCAGCGGCTTCGTCCCTTTTTTGATGGCGCTGAGCACGTCCTGGAATTGGCGCGTGTGGCCGTGGCGACCGATGGCCTTCGGGTCCGCGGCCCCTCCTCCTCCGCTTTTTTGCCCGGCCATGGCGGCGTGGATCGCGGCGTCGCGTTTCTTCTTCTTCGCGAAGTCCCACTTGATGATGTCCTCTTCCTCGGTGATCGCCGATCCTTCGCTGCCGTGAATTTCGATATGCTTTAGATATCCTGGATAGATCGCGGTGCTGGCCTCGATCATTCCGATCGCCCCGTTCTCAAAGGCGACGGTGGCCTGGGCGACGTCTTCTACGGCGATTCGCTTATGTGCCAGAAGCCCGATCCGCGAGCGGACCTCGACCGCCGGTCCCATCAGCCAGAGCAGCAGATCGACGCTGTGGATGGCCTGGTTCATCAGTGCCCCGCCGCCGTCGAGTTCCCATGTGCCGCGCCATGCGCCGCTGTCGTAGTAGCTCTGCGGCCGATACCACTTGACGATCGCATCTCCAACCGTAAGCCGTCCGAAGCGTCCCTGGTCCATTGCCCGGCGCAGCTCGACGCTCGAATCGTGGAACCGCGAGGGGAAGATGGTTGAGAGCACCACGCCCGCCTTGCGGCACTCCTCGATGATCCGGTCGCAGCGGCGGAGGGTGATTTCCAGGGGTTTCTCGACGATGACGTGCTTTCCCGCCCGCGCGGCGGCCACGGCCGGCTCGAGATGCGCCCCGTTGGGCGTGCCGATCGTCACCACATCGACCGCCGGATCGGCCAGCATCGCTTCCAGGTCGTGATAGGCCGTGCAACCGGTCTCCTCGGCCAATTTGTCGGCGGCCGCGGGAACTGTGTCGTGGCAGGCCGCGAGCTTGGCCCCGCGAACGTCCCCGATTGCCCGAGCGTGAAACCGTGCGATCATTCCGCAACCGATAATTCCGAAACCGATGGGCATGGAAAGTGCTCCTCTGGATTGGATGCTGTCACGATGAAAGCCGCTATTATAAAGGCGGCAGGCGGAGGGCGGAAGGCCGTTTAGCGGGGCCGCTTGCGGCCGATTTTTGGCTGGAAGACCGTTGACAAGGCTTCCGGCATGGGTATTATAATGTGGTTCGGGCTTGTTGCCGCACCCGAGCAGAAAGCTTCCCGCCGCACCGATCCCGCCCTGATTCAACAAGCTGTCGGCCGCCCTTCCCGTCTAGGGATGCGTCGGCCTGTGAAGGCGCCGTGTTTTGACGTCTCACCTTTAGTTGAAACGAAAAGGAGCGACTCATGACCCATTCTCAGTCTTCCTCGCATTCTCGGTCTTCCGCGTTCACGCTGGTGGAACTTTTGGTGGTCATCACGATCATCGGCATTTTGATCGCGCTGTTGATTCCGGCGGTGCAAGCGGCCCGCGAGGCTGCCCGGCAATTGCAGTGCAAGAACAACCTCAAGCAACTCGCGCTGGCCTGCCTCAATCACGAACAGGCACACAAGTTCCTGCCGGCCGGCGGTTGGAGCTATGGCTGGGCCGGCGACACGGACCGCGGCGTCGACAAGCGGCAACCCGGCGGCTGGCAGTACAACATTCTTCCGTTCATCGAACAACAGACCCTGCACGACTTGGGGCTGAACAACAACCAAGCCGGCCGCACGCAGGCGGCCGTAACGCCCGTGGCCGCCTTCATTTGCCCCACGCGCCGCAGGGTCGCCGCCTTTCCCTATGTCTTTAATGCCGACTACTTCAACTACAATAAACCCCAGGTCATCGGTCGGAGCGATTACGCGGGCAACTCCGGCGACGGCACCATTTCGCTCCCCGTAGCCGGTCCCAGCACGTTGGCGGCGGGAGATGCGATGACCGCAGCCGATTGGGCGGCCCTCGGCGGCGTCGACGGCGGGAGCAACGGGGTCAGCGGCGTGTTCTTCCGCCGCGGCGTGTGCTGGTTGGCCGGCATTACCGATGGCGCCAGCAACACCTACCTCTGCGGTGAGAAGAACGTGTGTTCCGACGACTACGAAACCGGCCGCGACGAGGGCGACGACCAGGGATGGATCGTCGGTTACAGTTGGAACACGTGCCGCTGGACCAATATCACCGAGGGCGAGCGGCCAAGGCAGGACACCCCGGATACGCAGTACCCCCACGCGTTCGGCAGCGCGCATTCCAGCGGCTTTCAGATGGCCTTCTGCGACGGTTCGGTGCATAAGATGAACTACTCGATCGACCAGGAAACCCACCGCCGCCTGGGCAACCGCAGGGACGGCCTGACGATCGACGGGAAGATGTTGTAGATTGCAATGACGTGCCACCCAAATTCAACGACTTATTTTCTTACAGGCCCTAACGCGGGGAAATCCGGCAATTTGGGAGGTGCATCCATGTGGTTCCGACTCTCTCTCATGGCGTTGTGGCTGGCGGGTTGGCTGATGGTTGGCATTGCGGGGCGCGCGGCCGCGGCGCCGCCGAAAATCTACATCGTCACCGACTTGGAGGGGGCCAGCGGCGTCTACAAGTTCGCCCAGAGCTACGGGAAAGATTCCCCCTTGGGCCAGAAGGCGCTGGAGTACCTCATGGGCGACATCGCCGCCGTGGTCCGCGGCCTGCGCGACGCCGGCGCCGGCGAGATCATCGTGTACGACGGGCACGGCGTCCGGACGCTCGTCCCCCACCTGATGGAGCCGGGCGCGAAGTACGTCACCAGCGAGCGGGGCGCGAAGCACCCCTCCGACCCGCCCGATAGCTACTTCATGTGGGGCCTGGACGAAAGCTACGCGGGTCTGGTATTCGTCGGCTTACACGCGATGATGGGCACGCCCGACGGCGTGCTGAACCACACGCGAGACTCCGTCCGGAGGAGCCGCTACTGGTACAACGGGGTGGAGTCGGGTGAACTGGCGCAGGGCGCGGCCTATGCCGGCCACTACGGCGTGCCCCCCATCATGGTCACCGGCGACGAGGCGACCTGCCGCGAGGCGCGAAAGTTCTTCGGCGACTCCTGCGTCACGGTGGCCGTGAAGAAAGGCCTGGCCCGCGAGGCAGCCGTGCTCTATCCCTTCGCCGAGACCCGCCAGGCGCTCTACGAGGGGGCCAAGCGGGCCGTCGCCGTCATCCCCCAGTGCAAGCCCTACACGCTCCAACTGCCCATTCAGGCGAAGAAGCAACACCTGCTCTCTGAAGGCCCCGACAAAAAGCCGCGCCTGGTCACCGAGGAAGGGACCATCCCCGACGCCCTGCACATCTTCGACTTTTAAGAGGGGAAGAGAGTTGCAGATGTTGGACCCTTATCTCTCGACCGGCTTTTTATCGATCAGCCAGTCGTTCCCAAACCATACGTTGTACTCCGTCGTCCGCTCTTTCCTCACCGGCAGGGGACCGGTCGGAAATGGCCAGAACCCCGGGTTCCCCTTCGCAAGCTCGACATATCCCTTCTGGATCGGTTCGTTCCGGGAAGCCCAGTCGAACGCCTCTCCCAGGGAGACCCTCTCGTCCCCGTCCTTGTCGGAAAGCTCCGGCTTCGAGATCGCCTCGGCGAACAGCCCGAAGAATATGCCCCCTTCCTCCTCGTCTTCCTTGCAGGCGGCATAGACGATGTCGGCCGAAGGGAGACCGCGGATGGCCGCGCCCGAATGGCACGTGCTCTGGAACACAAACTTGAAGGCATTGATCTTCTTGAGATGTCGCTCGATCTCCGGGTATCGAACGTCCGTCCCTATGAAGCAGCCCAGCTTGGCGTGCCCGCAACTTGAAAGCAGGAGAATGTCTTTTCCGGTCAACTTTTCCCCCAACTCCTGGAGAACCTTTTCGATCCTCTCCTTATCCGGATCGAGAACGTAGATGTGGTCCTCAAGCCAGCCGTATTGTTTCACCAAGGGGTCCTTCAACCCGCCGGCGTACTGGACGAGCACCGCCCAGCGGTTATCCTCTTGGACCGCGGCATTTACATCGGGCAAGACGCAGCCTGCCGCGGCCGTCCCCGCCAGGACCAGACTCAGCAGCAACCTCGTTCCCACCGTGCCACCTCCCCGTATCCCGATGCAAATCATTATGCCACCTAACCTAACTTGCCCGTCTTCCAGCGTCAAGTGGGCGCCGCCGGTTTTTTGGGTGTGCCGCAACCACCCGCTTGCGGTTTTGCCCCTGGCGCGACCGCCGCCAAGCGGCTTTCTGCCGGACCACTTGCGAAGTGCCGCGGGTTTCGGGAAAATACCGACTTCCTATTATTAACAACAAGGAGTGCAACATGACTCGACCTATTACCCTTTGCACCGGCCAATGGGCGGACCTGCCCGTGGCCGAGTTGGCCCGTAAATGCGGCGGATTCGGATTCGACGGGCTGGAATTGGCCTGCTGGGGCGACCACTTCGAGGTCGAAAAGGCCCTGACCCAGGACGACTACTGCGCAAAGAAACGCGAACTTCTGGAGAAAAACAACTTGCAGGTGTTCGCCATCAGCGCGCATCTGGTCGGCCAGGCGGTGTTGGACAACATCGACGCCCGGCACCAGGCCATCCTGCCGCCCTACGTCTGGGGCGACGGCAACCCGGCGGAGGTCAACGCCCGGGCGGCCGATGAATTGATGAACACGGCCCGCGCCGCGCAAAAACTCGGCGTCGACGTGGTCAACGGCTTCACCGGATCGAGCATCTGGCACCTGCTCTACTCGTTCCCACCGGTCTCGCCCGAGATGATCGACGACGGCTTCGAGCTGTTGGCCGAGCGTTTCAACCCGATCCTCGACGTGTTCGGCGAATGCGGCGTGAAGTTTGCCTTGGAAGTGCATCCGACGGAAATCGCGTTCGATCTGTACACCGCCGAACGGGCGTTGGGGGCGTTGAACTACCGCGATGAGTTCGGCTTCAACTTCGACCCCAGCCACTTGATCTGGCAGGGGGTCGATCCGGTGGAGTTCATCCGCGCTTTTCCCGACCGCATCCACCACGTCCACATGAAGGACGCGATCGTGACGCTCAACGGGCGAAGCGGGATACTTTCGAGCCACTTGAACTTCGGCGATCCGCACCGCGGCTGGGACTTCCGTTCGCTGGGCCGCGGCGGGGTGAACTTCGAGGAGATCATCCGCGCCCTGAACGTGGTCGGCTATACCGGTCCGTTGTCGGTCGAATGGGAAGACAGCGGCATGGACCGCGAGCAAGGAGCAAAGGAAGCCCTGGAGTTCGTTCGCCGGCTCGATTTCGAGCCGAGCAAATTGGCCTTCGACGCCGCCTTCGACAAGGAAGAGCAGACGTAGTAAGGGGCGAGGGGTGAGTGACAAACGCCCCCGAACCACGGTGTTTTTATTGCCCTTTTGCGCCGGAAAACCGTGCTCCGCGGGATTAGCTGAAACTCCTGGTCGAAATGCTCGACGGAGTGTAAAATACAGGTTTGAGGGAAAAGGCCATGCAAAAAAACGGCCTGCTCAAGCGAATTTCCATCGACCCGAACGTCTGTTTTGGGAAACCCGTCGTTCGCCATAGAACGCGTTGAAAAGGGAGACCGACATGGCCTCTGAACAGTTGGTTGAGCTAAGGTGTCGGGCAAGCGCGATCTACGAACAGAAGCTAAGAAGCCGCCTGGAAACCACCAACCCGGACGATTTCGTGGCGATCGAGCCGGAATCGGGCGATTTCTTTTTGGGCAAGACGCTCAGCGAGGCGATCCAAGCCGCTCGCGCGGCCCATCCCGACCGCTTTCCGTTCGCTTTTCGCGTCGGGCACAAGTCGACCGTCGAACTCGGAGCGGCGATACCCGGCATTAGGACATAAAATATCCCATGGAATCCACGCCGGATATTCTGACTAAAGTACGAGCGGCTTCCAACAAACGTAGGCTTTACCTGCCGCATGCGCTTCGGCAGATGGCGAGACCGGACCGAATGATAAGCGCGGCTGAGATTCGTGCGGTGATTGAACGTGGAGAAGTTATCGAAGACTACCCGGAAGATTCAAGGGGACACAGTTGTCTGATGTTTGGTTTTGGGTCGAATAATCGTCCTATTCATTTGGTCTGTTCTCCTAAGGATGACTACTTGGCGATTGTCACGGCGTATATCCCTGGGCCGGACAAATGGACGGCAAACTACAGTGTGAGGGTAAAGCAATGAAATGCATCCATTGTCAAGGTGAAATGAAGAAGGGCACGACTCCCTTTCACGTCGACCGCAAGGGATGCCACGTTTTGCTGGACCGCGTTCCCGCATGGGTATGTCAGCAATGCGGCGAGGTATATTTTGAGGAAAACGAAGTGGACGCGATTCAAGACCTGATCCGGTCGGTGGAACAAAAAGCCGATTCGCTGGCGGCCACGGTTTGAGAGACATCGCATAAGAGGCATTGGAAGGATTGACTGCATGAGACGACGAGTTGTTGTTACCGGAATCGGGTGCGTTACGCCGATGGGGGCGGACGTCGAGACTATGTGGCGAAGGCTGTTGGCCGGGGAGTCGGGCGTGGGATATATAAGTATCTTCGACGCCAGCGGGTTCCCAACCAAAATCGCGGCCGAAGTCCGCGGCTGGGACATCTCGCAGGCGGGCGAAAACCCCGAAGACTGGAAATACCAGGGGCGCCACACCCGCTTCGCCGTCGGCGCGGCCAAACAGGCAATGGCCGACTCGGGCCTCGATCTCCAGCGGCTCGCCCCGACCCGACTGGGCGTCTACACCGGCTGCGGCGAAGGCCAGCAGGACTTCAACCGGTTCACCGAGATGATGGTCGCGGCCCTGGACGGACACAAAGATAAGCTCGACCTGACCAAGTTCATCCACAAGGGTCTGGAGACGCTGCACCCGATCGCCGAGTTGGAACAGGAGCCGCACATGCCCGCCGGACATCTGGCCGCCCTTTTCAACGCCCAGGGTCCGAACGTAAATTGTCTGACTGCCTGTGCGGCCAGCAGTCAGGCGATCGGCGAGGCGGTGGAGATCATCCGCCGCGGCGAGGCCGACGTGATGCTCTCCGGCGGCGCGCATACGATGATCCATCCCTTCGGCGTCACCGGGTTCAACCTGTTGACGGCCATCAGCACCCGCAACGACGAGCCGACCCGCGCCTCGCGACCCTTCGACCGCGACCGCGACGGCTTCGTGCTCGGCGAAGGGGCCAGCATGTTGATCCTCGAAAGCTTGGATGGGGCGCAGGCCCGGGGCGCGAAAATCTACGGCGAGATCGTCGGCTACGGCTCCACCGCCGACGCCTTCCGCATCACCGATACCCATCCCGAGGGCCGCGGCGCCATCGCTTGCATGAAAATGGCCGTCGACGACGCCGGCCTGAAACCGGACGACGTGGACTACATCAACGCGCACGGCACCAGCACAACGGTCAACGACAAGGTGGAAACGCTGGCCATCAAACGGGTCTTCGGCGAAAGGGCGTACAAGATTCCCGTCTCCAGCACAAAGAGCATGATGGGCCACCTGATCGCCGCGGCCGGGGCCACCGAACTGATCGTATGTCTGTTGGCGATCCGCGACAACGTGGTTCCGCCCACGACAAACTACGAGAATCCCGATCCCGAGTGCGATCTGGATTACGTTCCCAACGTCGCTCGGGAGCATCGTTGCGACGTGGCGTTGAGCAACAGTTTCGGCTTCGGGGGTCAGAACATCTCGCTGTTGGCCCGGCGGTTCAGCGGTTAGCGGCGTTTGGTGCCACCCTGCCGCACTCCAAAAAGCCGACGGAAACTTGACTTCCCCCCGCAATCGACGACAATGTGATATGATTGCCGAGTCTCGAACAGGGGGAGATAACGCTCATGCAAGCCGTCGGCCGGAAGCTCCCGTTGGTCTGGGTCGGAATCGTGTTGGCCGGGGCCTGGACCGCCGGCCCGGTCGGCGCGGGGCGTGCCGCCGAGATAATACTGAAGGACGGCCGCGCGCTGCGGGGTAAACTGGGCCGCGTCGCCGGCCTGGCCGAATTGCCGAAACCAATCCAGCCGGACAGCGGCGCCCCGATCCAAAACATCATCCTCTTGGACGACGACCTGCGGCGGACTTTCGTTTCCGACCGGCTGGTCCGCGAGGTCGTTCAGGAAGAGAACCGGCAGGTCGAGGAGATGTTCAACGTCCGTCAGCGGGTGCTCCGCGGCGGCCAGGCCATCCGCACCCTCGGCTCGCCAATGCGGATTCAGCCCTTCGACGAGTACGGCCGGCGGATCTTCACGATGAACACCCGCCGAGGCCCGGTGGATATTATCCAGGGCATCACCGTGTTGACGCCCCGTTGGACGAAGGTCGAGGGCATCTCGCACGTCTGGGACATGCGGATCGCCACCACCAGCATACCCCGCGACACGCTGCACAAAATTCTGCTGAAGCAGATCGACCCGAAAAAAGCCGAACACTACAAGAAGATCGCCCGGTTCTATCTTCAGAGCGAACGGTACGAGGAGGCCAAGCAGGCGCTGGACGACTTGTTGGCGGCGTTCCCCGACCGGAAAGACCTGAAGGAGCAGTTGGCCCCATCGATGCGGGCGATCGTGCAGCTTTCGGCCGCGCGGCTGGCGCGGGAACTCCGCCTGCGACGCGACGCCGGCCAGCACCGCTTCGTTTGGGCATTGCTCCAGCGGTTCCCGTCCGAGGGCGTGGGCGGCGAAATCCTGCAATCCATCCGCGAGATGATTCAGGACTACGAGACCCGCCTGACGCGATACGATGAGATCATCAAGCAACTCAAGGCCCTTACGGCGCGATTGAAGGACACCATCGCCAAGGAGAACCTCAGGCCGATCCTCGACGAGATCGCCGCCGAGCTTAGCGCGGACACGCTGGACCGGATGGCGGCCTTCATGCAGAACGCCGACGACCCGAAAATGCCCGACACCGAGAAGATTTCGCTGGCCATCAGCGGGTGGCTGTTGGGGACCGACTCGGCCACGGAAAAGCTGCCCGAGGCGATCTCCGCCTACAAGGTCCGCAACCTGGTCCGCGACTATCTGAACGAAACATCCGCGCCCGAGCGCGAGCGGACGTTCGGCTACATCAAGCAGGAGCCGGCCGGCACTCCGGCCACGGTGGCCAGGCTGCTGTCGCACATGAAGCCGCCCGCCCCCATGCCCGAGCCGACCGCCGACAAGCCGGGCTACTACGAACTGGAAGCGCCGGGGATGACCAACGAGCAGCCGGTGACGTACTACGTGCAACTGCCGCCGGAATACGATCCATATCGGCACTATCCGACGATCGTCACTCTCGACGGCGCCGGCACGACCGCCGAGCAGCAGATCGACTGGTGGGCCGGCGATTGGGGTAAGGGGGGCATGCGCACCGGTCAGGCCGGCCGCTACGGATACATCGTCATCGCGCCGGCGTGGACCGTCGAACACCAGAAGAAATATGGATACTCGGCCCGCGAGCACGCCGCCGTGCTCAACCCGCTCCGCGACGCCTGCCGGCGGTTCTCGATCGACACCGACCGGGTATATCTGTCCGGCCACTCGATGGGCGGCGACGCGGCCTGGGACATCGGTCTGGCCCACCCGGACCTTTGGGCGGGCGTGGTCCCCGTCGTGGCACAGTCCGCCAAATACTGCAATTTGTATTGGGAGAACGCCCGATACGTCCCGTTCTACGTGGTGGCCGGCGAACTGGACGGCAGGAAGCTGATCGACAACGCCCGAGACCTCGACCGATACCTCCGCCGCGGATTCGACGCCACGGTGGTCGAGTTTCGCGGCCGGGGGCACGAGGATTTTTCCGACGAAATACTGCGGATATTCGATTGGATGGGCCGCTTCCGCCGCGATTTCTTTCCCAGCCAGTTCGCCTGCCAGTCGATGCGCTCCTGGGACAATTTTTTCTGGTGGGTCGAGATTCGGGGACTGCCGCCGCGCTCGGAGGTCGATCCGGTCGACTGGCCCCCGCCGGCCGGAGCGCAGCCGGTCCAGATAAAGGCCACGCTCAACAAAACCAACGGGATCAACGTCCGCGCGGGCGCAACCCAGGTGACCGTGTGGCTCTCGCCCGAGATGGTCGATTTCGACCGGCGGTCGATCGTCACGGTAAACGGCCGCCGCTTCAACGGCACGGACCAGATAATCCGTCCCGACCTGCACGTGTTGTTGGAAGACGTTCGCACCCGGGGCGACCGTCAACATCCATTCTGGGCGCGTCTGGACGGCGCCAGCGGCCGGGCGTATGGGAAATAGAACTTGCTTGTTGAATCCTTCCCGGTGCGGTATACTTCCTGTGGGTGATGTCTATTCAGCGGTTAGCGCTAAATAGACTTGCACGATATTGGGAGGATTCCGCTCGTTTAGCCCCGGCGTCCACGCCGGGAACATAAGGCCTATTTCCCGCTGCGTTGCGCACCCGGCGTGGAGAGACAGTCCAGTTTTTTTGGAAGTGTGGGCATTTTGGGAGTTTTTATCCCGAAGGGATTGTGTAGGATAGCCCAGGGTTGACGCGCAGCGGCTACCCTGGGTGAACGGGTTTGTCGTAACATCTTACCCCGAAGGGGTTGCGGAATGGCGGCGTCGCTCCACAACCCTTTCAGGGTTGAACAAATCATCGGCCCCGCAACCCAGGGTAGCCGCTGCGCGGCAACCCTGGGCTACCTTGTGAAAGCCCTTCGGGCTATTCGGAAAACGTCGTAACCCTTTGCCAAATAACATTCTAAAAACTGGACGGTCTCTGGACGCCGGGGCTAAACGAGTTTTCTCCCGGAATCACGCAAGTTCATTTAGATTGCACCGATCGAGAAGGGGTTAAGTAACCATGCAAGCCGAACGCACGGTTGAGATTCCGCAAAGCGTACTGGTCAGCGCCCAAAGTCTGGACGATCTGGAAGACTGGTTGGCGGCGAACAATCCCGAATTCCTCGGCGAGGTCCGTCGCATCCGCAAGGAGGATGACCTTGCCGGTTCGGGCAAGGATTTGGCGGAGGTCCTAAAACGGTGGCCTATCGAGTCGTAGTGCTCCCTTCAGCCGAAGCGGACCTGGAGAAGCTGGACGCCGAAATCCGCCGGCGTGTTCTGCGCCGGCTGTCCTGGCTCGGAGACAACGCTGCCCAGGTCGTCCATCATCAATTGGCAAACATGCCCGAGGACCTTGCCGGTTTGTGTCGGTATCGAGTCGGCGACTATCGGATCGTATACTGGATTCAACATCAATTGGAAACGATGAAGGTTTATCGAATCCAGCACCGCTCGGAGGTCTACCGGCGTTTATGATTGGGAAAGAGAAAAGGAGTTAAAGCGGGAACGGAGCTAGAATTGGCAATTTAGGGCGACCTGACTGCCGAAAAACTAGCTGCGTCCCCGTTTCACGTTTCAATCCCTTCCCGTTTCAATCCCCAATAGATGATCGGTGAAGTGGGGTAGGGTGCGTCCATGACGCACCACTTCGCCCAACAATCAAGAGTGGGGTAGGGTGCGTCCACGACGCACCACTGCTTCGCCTCACAACCAAGAGTAACGGTGCGTCGGGGACGCACCCTACGGTTCTCACCCGGCCAGAATCCGCTCGACCTCCTCGCGGTCCACGTCCATGATGTAGGGGATGCCGCTGATTTCCGCGGCCTCGCGGGTCAAGCTGGCCAGATCGTCGCGCGACAAATGTTCCAGCGAGAATTTTCGGCTGCCGGCCATCAACTGACGCAAGCCCTGGTCGAGGCGTTCGTAGTAAGTGTATAGCCCCAACGCGCCGGTGGGGAGCCGCTCGAAGGCCGCGTCGCCAAGCTCCTTCCGCAACGAGCCGGCGGTGACGAAAATCTCGTCCTTCGACACCCCGAACCGCTCGACGTAGACCGGCACCTGCTGCTCGTCGATCGTTTTGCCGATCGTCTTGCCGACCATTGCGGCGGCGATCGGCGCCCGGGCCATGCCTACCAACTTGACGAACGGCGCGCCGAGCGCAAGCCCCTTGAAAATTTGGTCCTCGAAGGTGAATCCACCGGCGACGGCAATCGCGGGCACGTGCTCGCCCCGGTCGGCAAACTGTTTGGCGTAGCGGTACAAGAGCGAGTGGAGATGTACCGGCGGGACGCCCCATTCGTTCATCATCCGCCAGGGACTCATGCCGGTCCCGCCGCCGGCCCCGTCGACCGTCAGCAGGTCGATCTTGTAGCGGGAAGAAAAAAGGACCGCTCGGGCAAGGTCCGCCGGCCGAAATGCGCCGGTCTTGAGAAACACGTATTTCGCGCCCGCCTTGCGAAGCTCCTCGACGCGCCGGGCGAACGATTCCTCGCTGACCATTCCGACTCGCGAGTGCCGCTCGAACTCCTTGAACATACCGCGATTGAAGGCCTCGATGATCTCGGGCGCGGTCGGGTCGGGCAATACCAGGTAGCCGCGCTTGTGCAGCATCTGGGCCTTGGCCAGGTCGCGGACCTTCACCTCGCCGCCGATGTTCTTGGCCCCTTGCCCCCATTTCAACTCGACGCACTCGACGCCCAGCTTCTCGATGGCGTATTCCTGCACGCCGAGCCGGGTGTCCTCGATGTTCGCCTGCACGATGATCGCCCCGTAGCCGTCGCGCTGATGGTCCTGGAAGAGTTTCACGCGGCGCTTCAGATCGACGGTATCGACCACCCGGCCTTCGCGGATGACCGACTCGGGGTCCATGCCGGCGACGTTCTCGCCGATCGTCAGGCCGGTGCCGGCCAGGGCCGAGCCGATCGCCAGCCCTTCCCAGTTGTTCTTGGCGATGTTGGTCGAGCCGATGCCGGGTATGATCCACGGGCGGCGGAACTTCAGCCCCTGGTCGTGGCCGAAGCGGACCTCGAGATTGACTGCCGGAAAGATCGCCTTGTCGCTGTCGGCCTCGATGCCGTGGGCGCCCACCGCCGTGCCCATGATGTTGAAGTGTGAATAATCGACCGGATAGCTCTTTTCGGCCGCGGTGGTGATGACTCCGAACGGCTGCGGATAGATCACTTCGTGGCCGCGGTAGGCCGATTTGCCGATCTCGCACATGCCGATGCAGCCGTCCACGCAAGTCACGCACATGCCCGAGGCGGGCACTACCGAGTCTTCCGTCCGGTTCTTCGTCAATGTCGCCGCCGATGAGTTGATCCTGGAATACGTGGAAATCATGTTCGTTAAGCTCCTGAAAAATCACTTATGTCGTTGAAATGTCCTCGTTCCCACGGTCCTCCGTGGGAACGCACTGCCTGCGACGCTCTGCGTCGCCGCCATTGACGCAGAGCGTCGGAGCGCTTGGGTTCCCACGCGGAGCATGGGAACCAGCATCTTGGTTGCGGTCGCGGATTTCGCACGCAACGCAGGGGTCCATGTAACACATCATATCGTTGAAATCTTGTTTCTCTACGCAAGGCGGCGTCAGGTTGGCGCAGCCGCCGCATACGGCCTTCTCCGGCTCGTTGAACGTGCATCGCAACTCGCAAACCGGACAGACGTAGATGCAGCCGCCGCACTGCCGGCACACGTCCGACTTAACGTCGAAGGGGGTCCCGATCGCCCGCTTCGAGCCGCGGTGTGTGAAACCGATGGCCTTGGCCATCATCTGCTCCTCGCACATCCGCACACAGCGGCCGCAGAGGATGCAGTCCTCGTGTTCCTGCCGGAACCGCTGCCGTCGCACGCCGTGCGCCGATGCCAGGTCTTGGATCGTCTTCGACTGTGGACACGAGGCCAGCAGCAGTTCGATAATCATCTTCCTCGCCCGCAGCACGCGCTGGGAGGCGGTGCGGACTTGCAGCCCTTCTTCGGCCCTGTACGTGCAGGAGGAGACCAGTTTCGACTTCGGGCCCGTGCCGATTTCCACCACGCACAGTCGGCACGCGCCGTACGGCGAAAGCCCCTCCATGTGGCAGAGCGTGGTGATTGGAAAGCCTAGATACTGGGCCGCCTCCAAAAGGGTAGTCCCTTTTTCCACGGAGACGTTCAGGCCGTTGATGGTTAGGTTAATCATGCGGATTTCTCTTCCGTGGCAACAGATTCGAGCGGCACGCCGTTTTCGTCGCAGGTAAACTGCAGGTCGCATCGCAGGCAGCGTTGCGCCTCGGCGACGGCTTCTTCCTCCGAGAGGGTTTTTTCCACTGCGGCGAAGTTTTTCCGGCGCGCCTCCGGCGGAATCGAGCGGACCTTCGCCCGGCGGGCGGTTTCCTGCTGTTCCTCGTCGACCACCGCCGGCTCGATAAATACCCGAGGCAGTTTGACCTCGGGGGGGACCGTCAGACTCTCGCCGCGGAGATAGCGGTCGATCACTTCCGCCGCCTTCTTGCCGGCGGCGATGGCGTCGACCACGGTGGCCGGCCCGGTGGCGACGTCGCCGCCGGCGAAGACCCCGTCGCGGCTCGTGCGGAAGGTCTTGGGATCGATTTTGATCGAGCCGTTTTTGTTCAGTTCCAAACCGGCGGCGGCGAGTATTTCGCCGGCCGGTTGCTCGCCGATGGCGACGATCAAGGTGTCCATGTGTACGGCAAACTCGGTGCCCGGCTCGGGCACCGGCCTCGGCCGGCCGCCGGCGTCCAGCTTCCCCAGCCGGTTGCGGATACATTCCATGCCGTCCAGCCGTCCGTCCTTGGCGAAGAGTTTTTGCGGCGAGACGAGGACCTCGATTTTCACGCCTTCCTCGCGGGCGGCCTCGATTTCCTCCTCGTAGGCGGGCATCTCCTGCTCCGTGCGGCGGTAGAATAGCGTGACGCTTTGCACGTCTTTCTGCCGGATGGCCACCCGCGCCGCGTCCACGGCCGAGTTGCCCCCGCCGATCACTCCCACTTGTCCGCGGGCCAACTCTTCTCCCCGGAGGTTGAACGCCTTGAGGAACCGCATCGATGGATACACGCCGTCGAGGTCCGGGGACAGGTCCGATTTGTGCGAAGCACCCTTCGGGCCGCTCCGCGGCAAATCGGACCTGTCCCCTTCCAGTCCCAGCGGCCGGCTCTCATGGGCGCCGATGGCCAAAAAGACCGCGTGGAATCCGTCGGCCGTCAACGAGTCGAGCGCGATGTCTTGCCCAAACCTGACGCCGCAGCGGACCGTGACATCTTCTCCCAGCAGCGAGGCGATTTCCTTTTCGATCAGGTCGCGGGGCAAGCGGTAAGCGGGTATTCCGCCGGTGAGCATTCCGCCCGGCGCGTCTTCAGCCTCGAACAGCGTAACCTTGTAACCTTGAAGCGAGAGGTAATGTGCGGCGGAGATTCCGGCCGGTCCGCCGCCGACGACGGCCACGGGCTCACTTCCAGTCCCCACGTTTCCAGTAGACCGTTTAGCGGCCGACGGCACGTCGGCCCGATCCGCCCCCGCCATGTTGGGATGGCAGTTGTACTGCCATCCCTGTTTTCCCGCAGCGGGGCGGCAGTACAACTGCCGCCCCAACGTAGCGGCCGGCTTGTAGACGCCGGGATCGACCCGATCGGTGATGAATCGCTTGAGCGCTCGGATTGCGATTGGTTCGCCGCCGCTTTGGCCGAGTTGACAGCGGCTTTCGCACCTGTGGTCGCAGACCCGCGCACAGACCGAGGGAAAAGGATTCGCTTCGCGTACGACCTGGTAGGCTTCCTCGTATTGCCCCTTTTCCAGCAAGGCCACGTATCGCCAGGCCTCGGTGTCCAAGGGGCATGCGGTCTGGCAGGCCGCGCCGACCAGATCGCCGCAGACGAAGGCGTCGCACCGCTTGTCGATCACGTGCCGCTCGAACTCTTTTCGGAAGTAACGGAGCGTGCTGAGCACCGGGTTGCCGGCCGTCTGGCCGAGTCCGCAGAGGGTAGTGTCTTTGACCACCTGAGCCAATTCCTCGAGCAGATCGAGGTGTTCGAGCGTGCCGCGGCCCTTGGTAACGTCGTCGAGCAACTCGTACATCCGCTGCGTTCCCTTGCGGCAGGTAAAGCATTTTCCGCAAGATTCCTCCTTGAGGAAGTTCATGAAATACTTTGCCACGTCGACCATGCAGGTGTTCTCGTCCATGACGATCATCCCGCCGGAGCCCATGATGGACCCCGCAACCGCCAGGCTGTCGTAATCGACGGTCAGATCGAACATCTCGGCGGGGATGCAACCGCCCGAGGGACCGCCGGTCTGTACGGCCTTGATGGGCGAGTCGCCGGCCGGCCCGCCGCCGATGTCGTTGACGATTTCCCGGATGGTGATGCCCATCGGGACTTCAACCAGGCCGGTGTTTTTGATTTTGCCGACGAGGCTGAAGATTTTGGTGCCGGAGTTGTTTTTCGTTCCCACCTTGGCGAACTCTTCGGCGCCTTGGCGGATGATGATGGGGATGTTGGCCCAGGTTTCGACGTTGTTGATTATAGTGGGCTTGCCGTCGACCCCTTTTTGCACGGGATAGGGCGGCCGCTGGCAAGGCTCTCCGCGCTTCCCTTCGATCGACCGGATCAGGGCCGTTTCCTCGCCGCAGACGAACGCCCCGGCGCCGCGGACCACGCGGATGTCGAACGAGAAACCTTCGCCCAGGATGTTATTGCCCAGCAGCCCGTAATCGCGGGCCTGATGCAAGGCGAAATTGAGATTCTCGATCGCCAGCGGATATTCGTGGCGGACGTAGACGATGCCTTCGTCGGCGCCGGTGCCGTAGGCGCCGATTATCATGCCCTCGATAATGCTGTGCGGATTGCCTTCGAGGATGCAGCGGTCCATGTACGCGCCGGGGTCGCCTTCGTCGGCGTTGCAGACGAGGACTTTTCCGCGCGGGCCGGGCTGCTTGGCGAGCATTTCCCATTTCAGACCGGTGGGAAAACCGCCGCCGCCGCGTCCGCGAAGCCCCGACTGCTTGATCTGCTCCACCACGCCCGTCGGGCCAAGCGACGAGAGGGCCTTTTCAAGGGCCAGGTATCCCCCCTCGGTGATGTAATCGTGGATCCGCGTCGGGTCGACCTTCTGGTTCATCGCCAGGATCGAGCGCCGCTGGTTCTTGAAGAACGGGACGTCGTCCCGGTTCCGGCAGACTTCGCCGGTGCGAGAGTCTCGATAGAGCAATTCCTCGACGCAACGCCCCTCGAACGCGGCGCGGATGATCTGCGGGACGTGCTCGATCTTCACCTGCGCGTAGAAGGCCTGCTGCGGTTCGGTCAGCAGGAACGGCCCCATTTCGCAGAAGCCGTGGCATCCGGTCGTTTTCAGGGCGACCTTGCCGACCAGCCCGTTTTCGAGGATATATCCCTGTGCGGCTTGGATGATGTCGGCCGAGCGGCTCGCGCGACAGGCGGTGCCGGCGCAGATCACGATCCTCAGCGCGCTGGGATCCACGTCGGCCCGGAGCATGTTCCCCAATTGCCTTAACTCGACACAGGAAGACAGACGCGTCATCTCATTACTCTTGGGTAGGTTGTCTGTTCTGTTTAGCGGCCGCCGGCACGGGTGGCACTGGCGTCTCGCCAGTGCTGACCGAAACACGGGCAAGATGCCCGTGCCACCCCCGCCGCTCGGATCAAATCAAGTCCAACAGGTGTTTTTCACATCCGCGGCGCGAACAAAACTGGATGGTTCCCCCCCCCAGCACAATCAACGGGACCAGCGGCGCCTCGCACACCGGACAGAGCGATCCGTTGACCAACTCCTCGTGGCAATGGGGGCAAAAAAACCGCGGGACGCTCTGGCGGGGAATCTCCCAATCGGAGGCGATCTGATAGCTGCCGAACAGCGAGGACAGACGCAGCCGCCCTTGCCGGCCGTCGGCCAGCACACTGACGCGGATCGACGGGCGGTTGTCGATGTCGTACTGCGAGTCCATTAGGCTGTGGTTGCAGTGCGGGCAACTTACCTGAACGGGGAACAGCGCCCGTTCCACTTCGGTCGGCAGGAATCCCTGTTCGACCGAATCGAGCAGCGCTCGGACCTTGCGACGGCGTACTTTCGAGAAGTAGCGGCCGTCGACCACCACGATCGGTCCCAAGGCGCATGCGCCAAGGCAATTGGCCGTTTCCAGGCTGAATTGGCCGTCGGAGGTCGTCTCGCCGGCCGCGATGCCCAGTTGTTTCTCAAGCTCGTCGACCACGCCGGCCGCCCCGCGGACGTGGCACGCCGTCCCCATGCACGCGCAAATCAGGTGCTTCCCACGAGGCTCGAGGCTGAACAGGCGGTAAAACGTGGCCATGCCGTAGATGTCCACCAGGGAACGTCCGGTCCGCTCGCTAACCATTCGCAACGCTTTTTCCGGGAGATAGCCGAACCTTGCCTGTATGTCTTCCAAGACGGCGATTATCTCGGCGCGTCCGCCCCGATGCTTCGCCAAAATGGCCGGAATCTCCCGGCAAATGGAGTCTTGGTCTTGCTCGCTCGGAAGCGACGCGACCTCGGAAAAATCGGTTTTGCCGGTAACCTCGCAAATCGACATGTCAGCAGTACTCCTCGCAGTGCCAGATGTCTCCTTCCGGCTTCATGATTTTGCAGGTATGACGGTTTTCGCAATTGCAGCACAAGCCGCGGAACTTGCCTTCTTCGACGGCATCGTTAGGGCCGTCGCACAAGGCGTCGTCTTCCCACGCCGCCGGCTCCAACATCTCCAACTCGAACTGTTCGCAGAAGAGCTTCGGCCGTTCGGGCGTGCCGCGGGTCATGCAGCCGTTTTCATGCACGCAGATGTTGCAGAGGTCCAGGAATTCTCCGACCATGATGTTCTCCATTGTTATCTGAATCGAGTGCGCGGGCGTATCGTCCGTTAAAAACTTTGCGTGATTCCGGGGGCTAAACAAGCGGCATCCTCCCAAAATCTATGGACGCGCTCCCGATCGAGGGTTTTGGGAAATCAGTCGTTCCCCGCCGCGAGGAGATGCAGCTTGCGTGCCAATGGATTCACGCGGCAAAATAATCCGGCGAAGGACCGACGGCGAGACATGAAAACGCGGGAAAATGCCGGTGTTGTAGTCGGACCGCCCCAGCAGTCCACTATGGCATGAATATGACAACGATGGCTGTCGTTATGGGGAGATACGCCCCGGTGGGAGAAAAATCCCCGATTTCCCCCTCGTTCCCACGCTCCGCGTGGGAACGCACTGTCCGAACGCTCCGCGTTCGCCTGGCGGGCGGAAAAATCTTACGCCCC
>JAHIKV010000080.1 GCA_018897395.1 Planctomycetota bacterium
CGAGGATGACCTTCGCGCCGGAGTCGTAGGTAATCTCCATCAGGCCGGAGTCGAGTTTGTACTTGTGGTCCAGCGGGACGTCGGCGTAGCCATGAGGGGGCAAGAAGTCCTTGTCGTCCGACCATTTCACGTCGAGCAGCCCGGTGATGCGGCCGACGAAGACAAACTCCGGCCTCTCGATTGACGGAACCGACTTCGACGGCGCCTCGGCGATATGTTGGTAATGGGTGATTTTTATGGCCCAGAACCCCAGCAGCATCAGACCGACGATCACCGTGGCGATCATGCAAGAGAGCGGTTCGGTCTGAGAGAGCCAGCCGAGGGCGCTTTGCCACGCGCCGCCCGAGGGACCGACGTCGGAGGTCACGATAATCGGCGGCACGGCGTCGGCGGCCACGCGCTGCCCGGCCTGCGACTGGAAATTGTCCCGGATAAGACTGTTCAGCCTTGCAAACCGCCAGAAGACGCCGCGGGCGTCGGGCGAGTCGAGCAGCATCCGCTCAAACTCCCGCCGATCCTCGCCGGTTAGGGCGCCGTCGACGTGACGGTTCAGCAGGTCTTCCAGCCGGACGTGGTCCATGTTAACGGTGTTCCTGTTGCTTGGCCTTCCGCTCGATGCAATCTCGCAACAGCGCGCGTGCTCTGGAAAGGGCCACGTAGACGGACTGCGGCGTCCATTGCAGGCGGCGGGCAATCTCCGCCGGCTTGCACGCCTCGCCATAACGCAATTCGATCACCTCCTTGGCGCGGGGCGAAAGCTCTTCCATGCATTCTTGCAGCAGCGTCCGGGAGTTGTCGGCCGGGGCGTCCATCGGGGCATCGGCCGAGAGGGTTTCGATCACCTCGGGCGAAAGCGAGCCGACCTTCGCCCACGGCTGACGAAGCGACTCCAGCACCTTGAACTTGGCGATCGCCAGCGCCCAGGCGAGGAAGTTGGAACCTTCGCGAAAGGCATCTGCCTTGGCCGCCACGGTCAGAAAGCACTCTTGCAGCACGTCCTCGGCGCGGTTGAAGTCGGGCACGAACGCCTCGATGAATCCGCGAATCGCTGAGACGTGCTTGACGAACAATTGTTCGACGAGATGCGTCTGTCGGCGGTGTTCGGAGTGTGCCATGAAGAGATTCTCCCCTACCATATAATGATGATTGCCCCGGCGAACCTTAGTAAAAAAAAACAAGATATGGCCGAAGCCGGGCAGAAAAGGAAAGGCCAGCGACGGTTGGATAATCGCCGTATGTCTATAAGCGTTAGGAACTTACGGGCAATTCGCGCCGAACATCCACCCAAGACGCCCTCGGCTCTCGTTCACATGCTCCGCGTGGGAACGCACGGCTTGGGACACGCTGCGCCCGCAAGGTGTAAATGTCCTTGCTGCAATGGGTTGCATCGGGAATGGACGCGGAGCGCCCGATAAGATGTTACGACGCGGAGCGTCGTAACGAGGAAAAGATGTTACGACGCGGAGCGTCGTAACGAGGAAATGGACGCGGAGCGTCGTAACGAGGTGTAACAGATTGGCAATCCGTCCTACGGTTTAGAAGAGGCCGGTGGAGCGGGGACGTCCGGTTTCTTCGCCGGCGCTTCGATTTGCCTGCGCTCGCCCGGTTTCAACGCTACGGTGTCGGAGGCCCCATCCGAACCTTCGGCGGAGACCGCCTTCGATTCAGGAGCGGTCTTGCCGTCGGCCAGTTGCGAGTCCGCCGGCAGACTGATGACTTCCGCCAATGCGGTGCGGATCTTGAAGCCTTCCAGATCGTCGGGCACGTCGGCGGTCAGTTTGCCCGAGTGCAGGATCGCCGTTTTGGTCGACTCGATCTCCAGGTTTGCCGGTCCTTGAAGGATAATCTTCGCGCCGCAGGCGAAAGAGATTTCGGCCAGTCCTCCGGCCAGTTTTAGCTTGTGGCCGGGGCGCAGGAACGCCCCTTTTTTGGTTGCCGCGCTGTCTTCTTCCCAGAGGCAATCGACGGTCTCGGTCAGCTTTGCCACGCTCTCGCGCTCAGCTTTGCTGATGCTGACAAGCTGCACGACGGGCGTGGTGACGGTGAAACCTTCCACCTCGTCCGGCACGTCGGCGGTCATGCGGCCGACGCGCAAAGCGCCGCTCTTTTCCGATTGGAGTTCGAGGACGGCCGGCCCTTCAAGAATCGCCTTGGCGCCGCAGGCGAAGGCGATCTCAACCAACCCGGCGGCGATGTCGAGAGTTTGCCCCACGCGGAACTGAGCCCCGTCCAACGGCGCGTCGGCGTCGTCCGACCAGCGGCAATCGCTGGTGCGGACCAGCGAGGCGATGTATCCCGGCACAACGGTGGAATTGGGGTTCGCACGATTCTCGCCGTAGTGTCCCCACAACTTGATGCGCGTGCCCGCCTTGGAGTCCGTCGGCAAGACCTCGTCGGACAATGCGATTGAATCGGAGGGAAGAAGGTCGTCGAACGACTGTTGATGGCGGTCCGCCAATCGGACGTAGCCTTCCGGCAACTTGCCGTCCACGCTGACCAGGTGGACGCCGCGGACGAAGAATCCTAGGACGAGGATAATGATCGCGATCGTCATAAGCGTCACGCCGAACGTAGATTGCGGCATGAACCGATCGAATCGGCTTCGATTTTGGTCCATAACGCTGCCTCCAGTAAGAAGAAGTCAATGAAAAGGAACCCAACGCAACCCGCTTTATCCTAACATTCGTCAATATCTATTACAAGCAAATCATCCGATAATCGTTTCTATTCGCCACGCAATTCCTGTAATCGGCCGCCCCGCACCCTCCCGCAGGGTGGTGTCGGTCGGATTTTTTTGGAATCGGCCAGGAGCATTAACTGCGGGATAAGGTGGCAGATTGCCCGGGAGCGGTGACTGAGGACGGCCTTCACCCGCTGTCCCAACTCGGCGAAAGTACGATGGTATTCGACGATCTCGAAGAGTGGATCGTAGCCGAAACCCTCGCTGCCACGCGGCTCGAAGATGATCCGTCCTCGACAGGCCGCCTCGCTTTGGGCCTGGATCTCGCCCGCCGGATCGGCCAAAGCCACGTGGCAGACGAACCGTGCCGTCCGCCGCGGCAAAGGCATGTCTCCCAATTGGTCCAACACCAGGAGGTTGTTCGACTCGTCGGTGGCGTCGGGGCCTGCGTAGCGGGCCGAGAAAATCCCCGGCTGGCCGGCCAGGGCGTCGACCGCAAGCCCGCTGTCGTCGGCCAGGACCCAGTGGCGCAGACGACGTGCGTACAGGGCGGCCTTTAGGCATGCGTTGGCCGCGAAGCTATCGCCGTCCTCGACCACCTGGTAGTCGTCGGGGAAGTCGGCCAGCGTCCGCGTTTCCACGCCGACCGGCCGCAGCAGGTCCGCCAACTCCAGGCCCTTTTCGTGGTTGGCGGTGCCGATGACGAGCATGGGTAGTGGGTGGTGGGTAGTGGGTAGTGGGTAGTGGGATAGTGGTTAGTGGTTAGTGGGTAGTGGGTAGTGGGTAGTGGGTAGTGGGTAGTGGGTAGTGGCGGTCGCTAGCCCGTGATTCCGCGGATCATACCACTTTCATATTGCATTCGCTACCTCTCCCCGCCGATCGCGGTCGGCGGTCGTTCTTCCGTCACTAGTGGTCCACCAAGTGGAAACTGATAGGTTGGCTCGTTGGGTGCCACTGGCTTTGCCAGTGTTGCATCGAGGCAAGCGGCAGAGCCAGTGGCACCCAACCTGTCAAACCCAACTTGGTGGACCACTGGCCACTACCCACTATCCACTACCCACTATCCACTAACCACTACCCACTAACCACTATCCCACTACCCACTACCCACTACCCACTATCCGCTACCCACTCATCTCAGCGCGGTGCTGATCGGCCGCTTTGGTACCTCGACGGGGATCGGCTGAATGTCGAAGGGGATGCCGATCAGGTTTTTTACCGGAGTGGCGAGGGTTTGTCCGGCCAGCCCCTGTGCCTTCAAGGCGTTTTGGAGTCCCCGGCTAGTCTTTTGGTCGGGGCCGAAGATTTCGATGATCCTATGTATCCTCGGATCGATTTCGATCCGCCCGTCGGCTCGCGGCGTGCCCACCGAGTTGAAACTCCCCACCGTCACGATGCTCGCGTAGCGGTCGTGGAACTGGTATGCCTCATATCCTTTCATGCGCAAGGCCCTGGTCAATTCGTCCGCTTTCATGGCGGCGGAGGCCAATTCGCCTTTCAACTCTGCCTTGCCATTTTCAATTTCTCGAATCTCGCTCTGCTTCAAGACAACCTTGCCCTTGAACGTAGCTACTTGCACGGTGTACTTGCCGGGGCAGTCCAAGAGACCATAGGGAACGTCCTTGTTCAGCGCAACGATGGCCGGGTCGATCCCTTTTGGCACGAAGTAATCGGGCGGGAGCAGCGGATTGGTGGTCACGAAGGCGTGGCCCATCGGCCCCTTTTTCCCCTTCTCGCTGCCGATGGCTTCGTAGACTTGTTTCTGGATCATGCGCCATCCGGTAAGCGTCTGATGCGTTGCCTTGCCTTCCTTGAGTTCCAGGCATTTCGGCCGGGCGAACTTGAGTTTTTGCAGCGCCGATTGCGCCCCGGAGTCTTCGGCCGACTGATAGTTCCCTACCAACACGGCGACCTCTTCGATTTCCGCCCTGCTACTGTTCGCGTACTTCTTGTATTGCCATTTGATCGGATTTCCGTACCTGTCGACGCCCCGCCCCCGCGCCTCGCCGAGATCGAAACGTGCCCGGTAAGTGTAGGCGGGCAACTTGTAGCGTTTTCGCAGTTCATAGACCAGTTCGCGGGCCTGCTTTTCGGCCCCCTCGCCGGAGAAACTGCACGCCATGACCATCCACGGCCCGTCCTCTTCGCTGATCGGATACGCCTGCTCCGGGTCGGCACTGACGCTCTTCGCAGGGATCAAATTGCTCCAAAACGGCGCGGCCTCCGCCGTCGGGCATACCGCGCCCAACGTGCCGAGGATCATCCACAGCCGGAAAATCCGTTTTCCGTTCACGGTCGACTCCTGTTACTGCATCTGGCGAAAAAAGCGGCGGGAGTCTAGCAAAGCAGGCGGCTCGACGCCAGAGCGGATTGACTCCGCATGGGAACGAGCCTGTGTAGGGTGGGTCAAGCGAAGCGCAGCCCCACCAACAGCGGGAAAAACGTGGTGGGGCTGCGCTTCGCTTGACCCACCCTACTTTCTTCACAATCGCACAAAATGCACTAAACGGGAATGCCGAGAGGTTTGGGATTGTTGATGTCGCTCCATGCCCAAATCGATCCGTCCTCTTCCGAATCGGCGGTAACCCACACGAATTGGCCGATCAGCCCTCGATCGCCGGGCAAAGCGACCGGAATGTGGTATTCGGAAGTACCCAGCACCCACCCCGGCCGTTCCGGAACCGTTGTTTCCACCATTACTTGCAACTTACGGCCAACGAGGCGGCGGCAATATCGCCGCCGCAGTATCCCTCCTATTCCGCCCAATTTGCCCGCTCTCCGCTGGACAATTCGATTGGCGACTTGTCCGGGCATGTCGGCGGCAGGGGTTCCTTGCCGGGGGCTGAACCGAAAGACGTGAATCTTGGCGAATCCCACTTCCTCGGCCGCCCGGCACGTGGCCTGGAAATCCGCCTCCGTTTCGCCCGGAAAACCGACGATCGCGTCGGTGCATAAGGCCGGCCGGTCGAGCGAGGACTGAATCTCGCGGCAGCGCCGGATGAACTGCCGCGCCGTCGAAGGCCGATTCATCCGTTGCAGCACGGCGTCGGACCCGCTCTGCATCGGCAGGTGCAGGAAGGGGCAAATCCGATCGCGGCGCTCGGCCATCAGCGAGATCAATTCCGGCGAGACTTCGGCCGCTTCGATGCTCGAAAGCCGTACGCGGAAATCGCCGTCGATGTCCGTGATTCGCCGCACGAGATCGGCTAGGGAGGGGGAAGAATGATGAATGTTGAATGATGAATGATGAATGTCGGACGGCCGCGGCAGTAATTCTACATTCATCATTCTACATTCATCATTCCCATACGCTCCCAAATGAATACCGGTCAGCACGATCTCGCGGTGTCCATTTTCGATTAGCCGGCGAACTTCGCAGAGGACTTCCTCGGCCGGCCGGCTGGTCATGTACGGGCGGACGGTTGGAACGATACAGTAGCTGCACCGCCCGAGGCAGCCGTCTTGCACCTTGATGTATGCTCGGCGTCGGGAGGGAAACCGCTCGATGCCCATCGGCACGTCGGTCAAGCCGCGTCGGGCCAACAGGCCGGGGAGTTGACGTTTGTCGGCAACGACCTCGACCACGCCGGGCATTGCGGCCGCCTCTTCCGCCGCCCGCGCGGCGTAGCAGCCGGTGACGATGATCTCGGCCTCGGGATATTTTTTCGCCAGCCGGCGGATCGCCTTGCGGGTCTTCGCCTCGCTCTCGGCCGTAACGACGCAGCCGTTGACGATGCACAGATCGACCGGCTCGCCGTCAATCGCGTCCCGGTATCCGAGCCGCTCGAAGCCCTGCCGCAGATACTCCGTCTCGTACTGATTTACCCGGCAGCCGAGCGTGACGGTTTTGAGGGTCCGGGGTGTCATCGGAGAGGTGAACGCTCAATGAACAATCTTGCTCTTGCTTCTAATTTGCATATTGATGTAAATGAAGAACAATTGGTTCACAAAGCGATATACGCCACGACCATGTCCGGGAACACTTTCGATCACTCCCAAGTCGCGAAACTTGCGAAGAAAATTGTGGAATACTTTCTTCTCTTCGTCGTTTAACTTCTTTTCGACTTCTTGTTTGCAAAACTCTTGACGGGGAGCATTTGCAATTTTGCCAAGGATTTCAAGATAGTGTTTGCTTCGAGTAGCGCGATAAACCATTGGATCAAGGTATTTTTTTCCGACTTCCTCCGCCGCGTTTCTTAAACCCTGCGAAACATCATCCCAATCTACGATACCATCAGAATCCACCCAAAACACGGCATCGCCGACCTCGTGCATGAGCGTTGGAAGACCGCTACAATGGCGAGCCATTAGGTGAAAGACTTTCTGATCGCCTATGATTCCGGCAATCTGGAAGGTGTGCTCAAAAAAATCCTCGACTTCCTGGTCGCTGAGCCGTTCTATTTCGACTGGGCGGAAAATCCGCATCAAGGACGGTTGCAGGCGGGCAAGACTATCGCGTCTTTCGGGCAACCCGCACAGAATGAACAGTACTGGAAGCCGCCATTCTTGTGTTGCCGTGTGGTCCACAAAGCTCTTGTACCAGTTGGCAAACTCAGCTTGGTCGGCCAGCCCGTTAAGATCATCTAATACGAAAATCAATCCCTTGTAGTCTTCCTGAAGGGCGTTTTGGATACTCTTTATTGCGGCCGGAAAGTCCCTGACCACTCCTTCAAGCTGATCCTTGGGCGGCGCGAATCCGACGGAAACGCCGAGCAATCCGACTTCCTTGATATAGTTCCCAAAAAAACCTTTAATCTTCGAGAACCACGTTTGGGTGTGAGCTTCCTTCAGCAACTGTTCAAACACGCGCCGCACCAACTCTTCGACAGTGGTTACTCCGCCGAGGTGAGCGTGAACTCCCAGCATGGCGCAATCTTTTCGGCACAGTTCAGTAACAAAACGCGCCAACGAACTCTTGCCGATGCCTCGGTCGCCGGTCAGGAAAACGTTTTCCATCCTGCCCGTACAGGCTTGCCGCGCATAACGGCGGATTGCCTCGATTTGCTCGGCCCGTCCCACGAAGAGTTCCACCGGAACCGGATTGCCGGGCGTAAAGGGGCTGTTCTCTTTGTTTCGCACGGGTCCATTGGGAAGCTTGCCGGAACCAGCCATTTCAGTCCTCCTAAACAACCGACAGTTTCAGCAATCATAGGCAATCGCGTAACGATCGGACAGCCACCCCCCCTGCCAATCACGCGGCCGGTTCGATCGTTGCCCACATCGCGCCTTTGCATCGGGCAATCAGACCATCCTTGCCGTAGGCGTGAACTTGGTCGCGCTTCAACTCGGCGTGTTCGAGCGTGGTCGTAAGCAGGATGACCCGGCCTTGGGTATCGACCTCTTTGGCCATCTGGAAACCCTTCTCTGGTGGGTAGGCGAACAACTCCATCAGCATGGCGATGACGTACTCGTAACTGTGGTCCTCGTCGTTCCAGAGGACAACGTGGTACGGCGGCTGCCGCCGGGGCTTATTCTCGACGAGTTCTCGCGGCCGGGCGGCGACTTCTTCCGGCTTAACTACGGCTGTTGCGGAATGAGTATCCACGGCGTTTTCCCCGAATGGACGTTTGCGGACCCGATGGTCGAACGGACATCAACACATTATATTATTCTTTTTTACGGTTTCCAGTCACCCAATCCGACGTTTATTTCGAGAACCGACAATCTGAATGACCAATCCCATAGCACGAAAGTAATCAGCCATGCCGAACATCGACCAATACATTGAAGCCAACGCCGCGCGGTTCGAGGAAGAACTGTGCGAGTTTCTCAGGATTCCCAGCGTCAGTGCCGACGCCGCCCTCCGCGACGACATGCAGCGGGCGGCCGAGTGGGTGGCCGAGCAGTTCCGCCGCTTGAAGCTGACCCCCGAGATAATTCCGACGTCCGGTCATCCGATGGTATACGCCGAGACGCCGACCGTCGCCGGCGCCCCGACGGCGTTGGTCTACGGCCACTACGACGTTCAACCCTCCGACCCGCTGGAGAAATGGACCACGCCGCCGTTCGAGCCGACCCGCCGCGACGGAAACATTGTCGCCCGTGGGGCGACGGACGACAAGGGCCAGTTGCTTACCCACCTGAAGAGCCTCGAGGCATGGATGAACGTCGAGGGGCGTTTGCCGATCAATCTGAAGTTCATCATCGAGGGGGAGGAGGAAGTCGGCAGCCACGGGCTGGAAAAGTTCCTCGCCGAACATTCCGACCGGCTGGCGTGCGATTGCGTGGTGATCAGCGACGGCAGCCAGTTCGCGCCCGGCGTGCCGGCCGTCACATACGGACTGCGGGGCATCGCCTACTACGAGCTTCACGTGATCGGTCCGAACCGCGACCTGCACTCCGGCTCGTTCGGCGGATCGGTGACCAATCCGGCCAACGCGCTGGCCATGATCCTGGGCGGATTGATCGACAAAGACAGCCGGGTGACGATCCCCGGTTTTTACGACGACGTTGTGCCGCTTAGCGACCGCGAGCGGAAGGAGATGGCCGCGCTGCCGTTCGACGAAAAGGAATTCTACGAGCAGATCGGCGTGGACGGGGCGATCGGCGAGGCCGGATACACCGCGTTGGAGCGGCGTTGGGCTCGGCCCACCTTCGACGTTTGCGGCATCTGGGGCGGATACCAGGGCGAAGGGGCCAAGACCGTACTGCCCTCGATGGCCGCCGCCAAGTTCAGCTTTCGGCTGGTGCCCAACCAAGACCCCGCGAAAGTCTCCGCCGGATTGAAAACCTGCCTGGCCGAGCTATGTCCGCCGGGTGTGAAGACCGAACTGATCGATTGCCACGGAGCGCCGGGCGTGTTGGTCCCACTGGACAGTCCGTACGTCGAGGCCGCGGCCCGGGCGATCGAGCACGCCTTCGGACGCCGCCCGGTCTTCACCCGCGAGGGCGGCTCGATCCCGATCGTCACCACCTTCCACCAGCGGCTCGGCGCCGACGCCTTGCTGATCGGTTGGGGGCAGGACGACGACAACACGCACAGCCCCAACGAGAAATTCTCGCTGGCCGACTTCCATCGCGGCATCAAGGCCAGCGCGAAACTCTGGGAAGAACTGAGTAAATTATGAATGTGGAATGATGAATTATGAATGAAAGCCGCTTGCGGTTTCGCAAACTCTGTTGGCCAACTTATGCTAGACCGCCGATTCATCGTTGAAAACGCCGAATTAGTCAAACGGAACTGCGCCAACCGCGGCGCGCAGGTCGACGTGGACCGCTTCGTCGAACTGGAGCAAAGCCGCAAGGCCCGGCTGATCGAGGTCGAGGAACTCAACCGCAAGGCCAACGAGGTGTCGAGGTCGATCGGCAAGGCCAAGGACCAGGCCGAGCGCGAGTCGCGGAAGGAGCAGGGGCGGCAGCTTAGGCAGCAGACCCAAGACGCGCAGGCCAAACTAGACGCGCTCGCCGCCGAATTGGACGAGCTTCTTCGGCAGATTCCCAACCTCTCGCACCCCGACGCGCCGATCGGCGAAGATGATAAATCGAACATCGAGCTGTTCCGCGGCAAGACGCCGCTGCCGGAGTTCGATTTTCAACCGCTGGACCACGTCGAATTGGCCGAGAAGCTCGATTTGGTCGATTTCGAGGCCGGGGCGAACGTCGCGGGACACGGGTTCTACTTCCTCAAGAACGACGCCGTGCTGCTCGAATTGGCCTTGCAGCGTTACGCGATCGAGACGTTGATCGGCGAGGGTTTCACGCCCGTGACGACCCCCGACCTCGCGCGTAACGACGTGTTGGCCGGGATCGGGTTCATCCCGCGCGGGCCGGAAACGCAAATCTACAGCGTCGAGAACACCGACCTGAGCCTGATCGCCACCGCCGAGATCACCTTGGGCGGTATGCTGGCCGGGCAAACGCTCGACGTGGAATCGCTGCCCAAGTTGCTTTGCGGCATCAGCCATTGCTTCCGCACCGAGGCCGGCGCACACGGCCGGGCGACCCGCGGACTGTTTCGCGTCCACCAGTTCACCAAGATCGAAATGTTCGTCTTCACGTTGCCCGAGGAGAGCGACGCCATGCTCGATCGGCTCCGCGACATCGAGTGCCGGCTGTTCGACGGGCTCGAAATTCCTTATCGCGTGGTGGACACGGCCACCGGCGACCTGGGCGGGCCGGCCTATCGAAAGTTCGACATCGAGGCGTGGATGCCCGGCCGGGGTGAGTTCGGCGAAGTGACCAGCACGAGCAATTGCACCGACTATCAGGCCCGGCGATTGAACATTCGCTATCGGGTGAAAAGCGAGAAGGGGACCCGTTTCCTCCATACGCTCAACGGCACGGCCATCGCCGTCAGCCGCGCGCTGATCGCGCTGTTGGAGAACCACCAACGAGCAGACGGCTCGATTATCATTCCCGATGTGCTCCGGCTGTGGATGGGCAAGGAGCGGATCGAATCGCGCGGGCGATAAATTTTTGCTTCGTTTAGCCCCGGCACTCGTGCCGGGCGGTGAACGAATGCCACTTTACTCTTTCCGGCACACCGCCGGCAATTGCTTGCCGAACCAGCGCATCATTGGGATGTAGCGGCAATGGCCGAGCAGGTCCATCCAGCGGCCGTAGATCGGCCGATAATCCTTGACCGTCGAAAATGTCCACCTATTCCCAGAGAAACATTTCCACTTGGATCGTGGCGATCAAGTTCAACAACGCATGTAGGGCGATTGTAAGATAGGTCGAGTTCGATCTGGCCCGCGCGATTCCCAGCAGGATGCCGAGCAGGAAAATCCAGACAATCAGAGGAAGGCTGTATTGAACGTGGATGATCGACCAGAAGAAGGACGTAATCAGCACCGCACCGACGTTTCCCAAGCGCGATTGCTGGATGCCGCGGAAAAAGAACCCGCGAAAAAACAACTCCTCGAAGACCGGCGCGGCGACGATGATCGCACCCCAGAGCAGCGGCGGAACGACCGCCGTGCGGTACGCCTCGATCATCACCTCGGGCACGATGGATTTTCCGAGAATCCAACTCGCTCCGTCCGAAACAACCACGTAGACCAGCACGATCGCCGTCCAGACAAGATAAGTTTTCGCCGGGACCCGATTTAGCGAGAGGTACTGGCGGACCGACAACTGCCGCCGGAGCTTCACCAGCAGGACGACCATCGCCAGAGTCAAGGGCGCCGAGACCCATTCGGCCACCGACAGAAGCAGACCGCTGGACGCCAGACGCATAAAGTCGTCTTCGCTGAAGTTCCGGTTCGCGGCGTATTTTATCACGACGAACCCAATGGTGACGACCGTCTGCAGCGCGACGAACAACCCGATCACAACGAGGGAGAACGCCATCGTCGCCCAAAACCCCCAGGGGCGCGGCCGCGCCGTCTCGACCGTCTCGACCACTTCCGCCACGATCGCATTCTCCGCCGACGTTTCGTCCTGAGTCATTCGCGCCTCACATTGTAGTGGGAAAAAGCAAGTGCCCAAATTATTCAGAATCCATACGATAGCAGATGTTCTATCGCTGTGTCAGGGCGGTTCACCGCCGTTTCCGCCTGAGCGGTAATAGGCCCGTGAACGGGCGTGGCTGGATACTTGGCAAGATAGCCCAATCCTGCTACCATCGCCAATGGTAAACACTCTACACTCTATCGGGGACAATGCAATGGATGATTCACTTCTCTTCATCGAGTCGCCGGCCATTACCATCGGAACCAACACTTTTTTCTGTCGTATTCCCATCCGCTACAAAGATACGGCAATGTTGGAGATCATCAAAAAATCAACTACGCAAAAAACGGAGAGTTTCACCACAGAGATCCCCGTCTTTTACTCTGATGGAACGAAACTCGCTGTTGTAAAAGGCCGGCAGATATATCGCACCCCCGATGGCGAAAAGGTGGGAGTGGAACTACGCCACCTTCCTGATGGAACCGTCTGCGAAATCAAGAGGAAGCCTGCCTTTGAGATTAGGCGGAAGGGGGCAGCGGCTTTGAAGATGTCCGCTGAACTCCATACCTTCGATGGTGCGTTCCTGCGATGGTCTGAGGAAGAATTGTCCAGTCTACTATCCATTGCGGGGGAGAGTCTGAAACTGGCTTGCCCCACTTTTACTCACTGTCACTTTCAAGGGGAAGTGGGAATACAGATAGGAACGCCAACGATGCACCTCCCAACCTGTGTCGCGATGAGCTTCGTCAAATGACGCAGTTCTGTAGGCCGGGTCGTGACCCGGCACGTTTTGGTCAACAACGACCAACGATTGCATACGACTGCCGGGTTGCAACCCGGCCTACTGCTCTCGTGCATGTATGTCAGTTTCTTCCGCATCTTCTCCTCGCTGTACAAATTGAAGGAGTAGTACTTCGCTCTCGAAACCTCACCCCTGACGGCCGAAGTGAAAGAGGGTGAAAACACCATCGACTTTGAACTGACGGCCGACGGCAGGTAATTTTAGCGGCCGCAGCCATTCACGGGCGGGTCATTCGGCGGGGATCGAGGGCCTCGTCGAGTTGTTCCTCCGGCAACACGTTCTTCTCGCGGCAAAGTTGGCGGATCGTCTTGCCCGAGGCGAAGGCCTCCTTGGCCAGCGCCGCAGCTTGCTCGTAGCCGATCAAGGGAGTCAGTGCGGTCGCCATCGAAAGGCTTTTCTCGACCGCCGCTTCACATGCCTCGACGTTCGCCTCCAGACGGCTCAGGCAGAAGTCGGTGAAGGCGCTTGCGGCGTTGGCCAGCAATCGCACGCTTTCCAACACGGCGTCGGCCATCACCGGCATCATCACGTTCAGTTGGAACTGTCCTCCGGCGGCGCCGCAGAAGGCGACGGTCTGATCGTTGCCCAGCACGCGGGCGGCGGCCTGCATCGCGCTCTCGCAAAGCACGGGATTGACCTTGCCAGGCATGATCGAGCTGCCCGGCTGGCGCTCGGGTAGCTTGATCTCGGAAAAGCCGCATTGCGGGCCGGAGGCCAGCCAGCGGATGTTGTTGGCCACGGCGAACAACGCGACGGCAACCGTTCGCAACTGGCCGTGGCACTCGACCAGCCCGTCCCGCTGCGAGTTGGCCTCGAAGTGGTCGGCCGCCTCGACGAACGGGATGCCGGTCTCGCGGGCCAACAGTTCGCACACGCGGCGGCCGAACTCGGGATGGGTGTTGACGCCGGTGCCGACCGCCGTTCCGCCGATGGGCAATTCGAGCAGCGCGTCGATGGCCGCGGCGGCCCGGCCCGCCGAGCGGTCCATCTGCCGCGCCATCCCGCCGATCTCCTGCCCGAGCGTGATCGGCGTGGCGTCGGTCAGGTGCGTCCGCCCGATCTTCAAGACGTCTTGCCACTCGGCGGCCTTCCGGGAAAGCATCTTGGCGCAACGTTGCAAAGCGGGAATCAACCGCTCTCGGATCGCCCTGGCAGCGGCCAGATGGATAGCCGTTGGAAAGACGTCGTTGCTGCTCTGGCCCAGATTGACGTGGTCGTTCGGATGAATCGGCCTGATTTCTGATTTCTGATTTCTGACCTCTGACCTCTGACCTCTGACCTCTGATAGTTCGATTGCCCGATTGGCGATCACCTCGTTGGCGTTCATGTTGCTGGAGGTGCCCGAGCCGGTCTGAAACACGTCGACGGGGAAGTGGTCGTCGAGTTTACCGTCGGCCACCTCGCGGCAGGCGGCCAGCAGGGCGTCGAGGAGAAAAGGGGACAGTCCCCATTTGTGCGCAGCACCCTGCGGGCCGTTCCGGCAAATGGGGGCTGTCCCCTTTTCTCCTTCTCCAAACCGTCCCAGGTCGCGGTTGACCCCGGCGGCGGCCCATTTCACCAGTCCCAGCGCGTGGATCAACTCCGGCGGCAGCGTCCGGCCGGAAATGGGAAAGTTTTTCACGGCGCGCTGCGTTTGCGGGCCGAAGTACGCATCGGCCGGCAGACGCACTTCGCCCATCGAATCGCGCTCGGTGCGGTACTTGGCCATGACGGTTTTTCCGACAGAGATGAGAGATAGAGCGATGAGAGAAGAGTGATCCGGGGTCGAAAAAGTGTTATCCCTCTTCTCTCTTCTCTCTTCCCTCCTCTCTCCTTTTTTCTTAATCCCCCGCCACTCTTCTGGGGATGGTGAACGAGTAGAGGCACATCACCGCGCCCGAGGAGAGCAGGCTCCAGGGCGCCCAGGGGGGCGGGACGATCTGTTTCTGCGGGCCGGTCTTCACTTCCGTGTCGAACGGTGAGATCGGCGCAGGCGGATCGTCGCGCATTTTCAGGGTTACCCGTTCCACGCCCAGGCATTGTACGCCCAGGATCATCAGGAAGAATCCAATGGCCAAAAAAAACGCGCGCCACATGCTTTCGGCCTCCCAAAAAGTCCATCCATCGTAGCAGGCATATAGAGTGTGCCTCCTACATTTCTGCAAATCGACGTTCGATCCGGTTCGGCTTCAGCGTGCGGCCTCTTCGGCGGCGGCAACGACGATTCCACGCGCCTATCTTAGCGGTCGTGCGGAATGAACGATTGCCCGCACGCGGAAAACTCGCGGGGGACCGGCATGATCCGGCACGGTGCGCGGCATTGTGCGTCGCCGGCGTCCGTTACGGACCGGGCTTTCGTGCAGGCATTGCGGAATGCAAGAGATTTTCCGAAAACATGCGTATTGTGTCCGGCGTAAACGGCGGTGAATAAAACGGCCGCGACGGACCGATCAAAGATATGGGGCGTATGGCCCATAATACTGTTGTTCGATAAGACGACCTCTCATATAATGGAAGATGGGGGAGATCGTCGAACGTTAGAACACAGGCAGGGGCGGCTCGGGTATCTCAGGTGTTGGAGCGGCGTTGATTGACGACAAAGCCTAGAATCCTCTTGGTTTGCGATTCCCGCGAGGACGCGGCTCGGCTGTTGGCTCGCGCCGCCGAAAGCCGCGAGGCAGTGGTGGCGTCCAATCCGTTGCGGGCCTTGGCCCACCTGACCCGCGAACGGTTCGCCGGCGTCTACGTCTCCTCCGAGTATTTGCAAGAGGCCCTGCAACTCGGGACGCTATTGCAGAACGAGCAGATTCTCGAGGGTATGCCCGACGGCGTCGCGTTGCTGGACAGCGACAACACGATTATCTGGTGCAACCGGCAGCTTTGCGAGTGGTCCAACTGCGAGACTGTCGTCGGCGCCAATTTTTACACGGTTTTGGGCAGTCCCGAGATACTCGGCCCCGACTTCTGCCCCTTCCACACGGCGTTGGCCACCGGCCAGGCCACCGGCTCCACGCTCCGCAGCGACGAGAACCGCTACTTCCACGTCCATGCCGCTCCGGTTCGCGAGGCGGGCGGCGCGCCGCGGCACCTGATCGTCTCCATCCGCGACGTTACCGGCGAAGTCCACCAGCAGCAGAAGATGGCGGCGATCCACCAGGCGGGCATGGAATTGGCCGACCTGGCCCCGTCCGAACTCACCCACATGGCGGTCCAAGACCGCATCGAGCTGTTGAAATCGAACATCCTCCACTTCACCCGCGACCTGCTGCACTTCGACGTGGTGGAGATTCGCCTATTGGATCAGAAGACGGGGCGGCTCGAGTCGTTGCTGACCACCGGCATGGACGCCGAGGGGGCTACCCGTCCGCTCTATGCCCGACCGCATGACAACGGCGTGACCGGTTTCGTGGCCGCCACCGGCAAGAGCTATCTCTGCGAAGACACGACCGAAGACCCGCTCTATCTGCCCGGCGCCGTGGGGGCGAAAAGCTCATTGACCGTCCCCTTGCTGTTGCACGACGAGGTGATCGGGACCTTCAACGTGGAGAGTCTCGAGCCGCGGGCGTTTACCGAGAGCGACCTGCAATTTTTGGAAATCTTCTGTCGCGACGTGGCCGCCGCGCTCAACACGCTCGAATTGCTGGTGGCCGAGAAGGCCACCGCCGCCGCCGAGAGCGTCGAGGCGATCCACAGCGCCGTGGCACTGCCGGTCGATATTATCCTCAACGACGCGGTCAACGTGATGGAGCGCTACATTGGCCACGAGCCGGAGGTGGTCGAGCGGATACATCGCATATTGCGAAACGCCCGGGACATCAAACAGGTGATCCAGAAGGTGGGTCGGAAGATGGCCCCCACCCAGGCGTTGCCGCCGACGATGCAGGTCGAGGAGCGGCCGGCGCTCCGCGGGCGGCGGATCCTGGTGGTCGATGCCGACGAGAACGTCCGCGTGGCGGCCCACAACCTGTTGGAGCGATACGGTTGCGTGGTGGAGACCGCCCACGACGGCGCGGAGGCCCTGTACATGGTCCGCGCCCCAGCGGAGAGCGAGTACGACGTGTTGATCTCCGACGTCCGTTTGCCCGACATGACCGGCTACGAGTTTTTCTTGAAGCTCCAGGAATTGAGGGACTCTCCGCCGCTGGTGCTGATGACCGGTTTCGGCTGGGACCCCGGCCACTCGATCGTCAAGGCCCGGCAGGCCGGATTGCAAACGGTGCTCTACAAACCGTTCCGGCTCGATCAGTTGCTGCTGGCCGTCGAGCAGGTCATCAATTCTCCCCGGTCCGTGGCGCAGGGGTAGTGGATAGTGGGTAGTGGATAGTGGGTAGTGGGTAGTGGGTAGTGGATAGTGGGTAGTGGGTAGAATCGTTGGGGTGGCAGTTAAACAATCGTTGGGGTGGCAGTTAAACTGCCACCCCAACATTTGGGACCGCTACCGATCATAAAACACCAGCCGCGCGGACTTCGGGGCCAGCGGCTCGATCAGCACGGTGTTCTCACCCGGCTTGACGTGCCGGGTGATGTCCAGCCTCAATGGCCGGCCGATCATCCCGCCGGCCTTCGCCCCGTTGACCGTCACGGCGGCCGCCTCGCCCGGCAGATCGTCCATCTCCAATAAGACGCGGCAGCGGGTCGGATCGACGTCCGCTGGAATCGTCGCCCGGCCGCGAAACGGATCGGCCGCCTTCACGGGGCTTAGCGTCAGCGGTCGCCGCTTCCGCTCCGGCGTCGGCGGCTCGGCCGGCGGGTTTGGCTCGCGGACCAGCGCGATCGGCTCATGCGCCGGTTTCGTATCCGGCTCGATCCTCTTCGGCCGAGTGATCTTCTCCGGCTGGAAGACCAGCAGCACGGTCTCCAACGGCTCCAGAGTCAACGACACTTCGACCGTGTTATCGTCGATCCGGCGGAAGCGCGGAGTGGTGATCTCGTTCCGCATGGCGTCCCAACATTCCGGCTCGCCGTGAGCCTTTACGCGGAAGGTGAATCGCCGCGTCGTGCCTTGGTGGTTCTGGTTGCACACGAGAAAAATGTCCCGCCCGGACTTTTGGCGGTGCAGCACGTGCAGCCAGTTGTCGGTTTGTCCTTCGAGGACCTCGAGCGTCGGATGGACGTTGGCGTCGGCCACCAGCGACGCCGTGATTTCCTTGGTTTTCGGCTTCTCTGGCAGCAGATACGACCGGCCGCCGACCGAGTTCGTCTTGCACGCGGTCAAGCCGGGCTTGGCATCGTCGCCCCAAATCGCGCGGCACAGTGCCTCGATGTCGGCGCTCGTCTTTCCGATGGTCGCGGACTTCGACGGCAGGAAGCCGTAGCCGACGACCACGCCGCCCTTGTCGAAGAACTCCTTGGCCTTCGCCGGCGCAGCGTAGGGGACGACTTCCGTCGGCGGCACGATCAGCACACGGTATCGCTCGTTGTGCAGCTTGATTTCCTTGCCGTCCAGCGCGGCGTCTCGCTCGAAAACCTCCATCGGCAGCCAATCGCAATCGAACTGGGCGTCTTGCAGGGCGGTGGTCATGTCCTCGGGCGTAACCATCTTGCCGACTTGGCGGAGATTGCCGGAAAACAGGATCGCCACCGGGCAGACGTGCCGCCCGCCGCTGAGCATCAGGCTCAACCGGCTGGTGTAATCGGCCCAGACGCGATACAGCGGCCAGCGCGGCTCGAAACCGCCGTTGTAGAAATACGGCGGGCAGTCCTCGTCATAAGGCGACCGCGGATTGAACGAGTGCGGAATCATGAAGTTCACGCCCGACACCTGCATGTGATCGGTCCACCACTTCATCTCCCGGTAGGTGAGGTCTTGGCCCCGTGCGCCGAAAATCTCGACCATCGCCAGGTCGTCCGGCTTGCCGAAGACGTGGGAAATCGAACTTGCCAGCTTGGGCGTTTGCCAGATGGGAGGAGTGAAGGCCTCCTCTCGTTTGCCCATCACGAACTGCGTGAAGACGGCGTCGATGCCGCCCATGTCGCTGTACTTCTGCAAACGCATCATGTCGCCGGCGCAGAACTCGTGGTGAACGTAGAGGCGGCTGTGCTCCATAAAATGGCCGATCGACTTCACGCCGCGCTCGTGGCACCAGCGTGTCGTGCCGCCGTACATTGTCCGGCCCCAGGTCTCGGCGAAGGCGTCGAGGTATTGGTATCGCGCGGCGACCTGTTGTTCGCCGGCAAGCTCGAACTTGTAGGCCACGTAGGTCTTCTTCCAATCCACCCCTCGCTCGGCCAGCACCGCGTTCAGTTCCGTGCCCCAGTCGCCCGCCGTCTCCGGTTCGTCGTAGAAGAAGCCGACGATCGTTTTGCCGAAGTCGTCTTTGAAGCGGTCGTAGTGCGGTTGGTAGACGGTTTGGATGAACCAGTCCGCGCAGTCTTTGCTCGCTCCATCGACGCTCAATTGCCGGTTCTGCTTCAGCGGAGGCGCTTGCACGTGGGTGAACTTCATGATCCGCCACTTTCCTTCGGGCGCCGTCCAGTCGAGCACTCCGTCTTTGGCGTGCGGCGCGAGATCGACCAGGCTGTCGCCGTCGATCTTGCCGTCGGGCGTCAGGCGACCGGCCACGGCGGCCACGTAACGGTCGCCGCCGTAACCCTCGGCTGTCAACCGTCGCGGTCCTTCGACATCGACGGCCTCGGCGGCCAGACGTTTGGCGGCCCAGCGCGGCGGCACTTTGTTGCCCATGCTCTGACTGGGCCACCATGCGTCGTCGAAAATCCACATCTTCAGATCACGCTTCTTCGCGGCCTCCAGGCAGATTGCCAGGTCGCGGTACCAGCCCGGCCCAAGCCAGTCGTTGTGGGGACGCGATTCGGCGGTGAAGCAGCCGTTGCCCCCCTCGGCGACTTTGCCGACATACATCTCCAGCCGTTCTTTACTCTCGTCGCCGTGCAGCCAGAACAGCGGGCCGGTCAGCCGCCGGGCCTCGATCGGCAACTGCCGAAACTGCCGCTCCAACGCGGACAACTGGTCCTCCGCCCGGGCCGCCGACGCCGCCAGGGCAAAACATAATCCGCCGATCAGGATCGCAAGAATACGTTTCATGGAAGTGTCCTCTGATGATCTGTGTAGGGTGGGTCAAGCGAAGCGCAGCCCCACCACCGTTTTCCCGCTGCCGGTGGGGCTGCGCTTCGCTTGACCCACCCTACTTTCTCGATGGAACAACACCATTATCACCGGAGATCGGAACCGGTGCAAGTTATTGACAGGAATAGGCTTGAGAGGCGAAAATGACCGCCATGAACGCACAAAGCCGCAATCCGCGTGAAACCATGACCTCCCGTCAGCGCCTGCTCGCGGCGCTCAATCATCAGGTTCCCGACCGCGTGCCGATCGACCTGGGGGGCAACCAGACGGGCATCCACAAGTTCGCCTATCGAGCGCTGATCGACCACTTGGGCATCGAGGCCCCGGTGGAGATCATGGACTCCGTGCAGCAGCTTGCCCGGCCGTGCCAGGCGGTCCTCGAACGGTTCCACGTCGATACGCGTTACATCTCCGCCAAGGCGCCGGACGGTTTCCACGGCGAAATCGAGCGGAACCGTCGCGGCGGACGGCTGTGGCACGACCTCCGCGACGAGTTCGGCGTGGTCTGGTCGATGCCCGACGATCATCCCTACTACATGGACATCTCCCACCATCCGCTGGCCGAGAAGACCATTGCCGATCTGGCCGATTACCCCTTCCCCAAGGGCGACGACCCCAGCCGGTTCGACGGTCTGCGCGAGCGGGCGTCGGCCATCCGCAACGATACGCCGTACGCGGTGGTCGGCGGCATCTCCGGCGTCGTCTACGAGACCTGCTGGTACATGCGCGGCCTGGAGCGATGGCTCATGGATCTGGTGACCGATCCGGAGTTTTGCGCGGCGCTGTTGGATCGGGTGCTGCGGTTCTGGCTCGACTGGTTCCGGCTGTTCCTCGACGAGGTGGGCGATCTGATCGACGTTATCATGATCGGCGACGACCTGGCCGGCCAGACCGGGCCGCTCTTCCGCCCGGAAATCTACCGCTCGCTCGTCAAGCCGCGGCAGAAACGGTTGGTCCAGTACATCCGCTCGCGCAGCCGGGCGAAAATCTGGTATCACACCTGCGGCTCGTGCATTCCCTTCATTCCCGACCTGTTGGACAACGGCGTCGACGTGCTGAATCCGATGCAGATCGGCGCGAAGGACATGGACCCTGCGGCGTTGAAGGCCAGTTTCGGCGACCGGATGGCGTTTTGGGGCGGTGCGATCGACGCCCAACACGTCCTGCCCACGGCCTCGCCCGAGACGGTCCGCGAGCACGTCAGGGGCAGTATCGAGGCTTGGAAACCGGGCGGCGGATACGTGTTCAACAACGTCCACAACATCCAGGCCGGCGTCCCGGCGGAAAACATCGTCGCCCTGTTCGACGCCGCATACGAGTTCGGGTTTTATCGGTAGGGCGTCTCGCCGGGAGAGGCGGCGGCCGCACGTCCTTTGTCGGCCAGGGTATTCAACCGACCGGCCGGCCTGCTGCTTGCCGCGCATTGTTCCTCTCGCCCCTGCCGGGTATAATAAACGTTCCCGAAAAATGATAGGGAGAGGGCGCGATTATGTCTACCGTCGAACATAACTCGGCAGAGCAACGGTTCCTGTTGCGCGGCATTTCCTGGCAGACCTACCAGGAGCTGCGCAACTCGCCGGAAAACGAGCACGTCCGCATGACTTATCAAGAAGGAGAACTGGCGATGATGTCGCCGTCGAAGACGCACGAACAGTACGCCTCACTCACGGATCGACTCCTTCAGGTGTGGACATTGGAGCATGACATCGACATCCAAAGTTGCCGCACGGTGACTTTTAAGCGGGAAGACCTGCAACACGGACTGGAGCCGGACAACTGCTATTACGTAGCCAACGAGTCGTTTGTCCGAAACCATCCGGAACTCGACTTGACGGCCGACCCACCGCCCGATCTGGCGGTGGAAATCGACCTGGGCGGCGGCGGAAGGAACAAGCTGGCCATGTATGCCGCATTCCGCGTACCCGAGGTCTGGTGGTTCGACGGCCGACGGTTGCAGGTGTTCGTGCTCGAAAACAAATCCGAGACCGGCGGTCGCGCCGCGGAATGGCAGTATGAGGAGCGTGAAGCCGGCGTCAGTTTCCCCGCTCTTCCGCCTGCCGAAATCGAACGGGTGCTTGCAAAATTGGGCACGGCAAGCGAGACGACGCTGGTCAAATCGTTCCGCGACTGGATGCGGACTCGCACATAAAGCCGCTTGACGACGATTCGCGCCGCGTGGACGCGGCGGCTAAACATTTTTCCGAATCCCGAACCCCGATTCCTCGAACCCAATGTTCCCCACCACCAGACTTCGACGGCTTCGATACCATCCGGCGGTCCGCGAGCTTGCCCGCGAGACGAGACTCTCGGCCGCCAACTTTATCTTGCCGCTGTTCGTCCGGCCCGGCGAAGGAGTGCGGGAACCGATCGCGGCGATGCCCGGCCACGCGCAGATTTCGCCCGACGTGCTGGCAGACGAGGTCCGCGAGGCGGCCGCGCTCGGCATCGGCGGCGTGATCCTGTTCGGCATCCCCGCCGAAAAGGACGCCCGGGGGAGCGACGCGATGAGCGACGGGGGCATAATCGCCCAGGCCGTCCGCGCGGCGAAACAGGCGGCCCCGGATGTGCTGGTCGTCACCGACGTCTGCTGCTGCGAGTATACCGATCACGGCCACTGCGGCGAGATCGGCCGCTCGACAGGGCGGATGGACGTGGAGAACGATCCCACGTTGGAGCTGCTTGCCCGACAGGCGCTGGTCCACGCCCGGGCCGGCGCCGACGTGGTCGCCCCGAGCGGGATGATCGACGGCATGGTCGGGGCCATCCGCCGGGCGCTCGACGCGGCCGGTTTCTTGCACCTGCCGATCCTCAGCTATGCGGCGAAGTACGCCAGTGCTTTTTACGGGCCGTTCCGCGAGGCGGCCGAGAGCGCCCCGCAATTCGGCGACCGGCGCGGCTATCAGATGGACCCCGCCGCCGCCGCGGGCCAGGCGATGCGCGAGATCGAACTGGACCTGGCCGAAGGGGCCGACATCGTGATGGTCAAGCCGGCGCTACCCTATCTGGACATTATCCGCCTGGCCTGGGAGCGGTTTCCCGGCGTGCCGCTGGCCGCGTACAACGTCTCGGGCGAGTACAGCATGGTGAAGGCGGCGGCCGAGCGCGGCTGGATCGACGAGAAACTGGTCGCTTTGGAATCGCTGACGGCCATCCGCCGCGCGGGAGCCGGCATCATTCTCACCTACTGGGCGAAAGACGCGGCGCGGTGGCTGGAGAAGGAGTGAAGGAATGGTGGAAGGATGGAATGGTGGGCGGTTATCCCGCGAAGGGTGGGACAAGCGTAGCGCGGTCCCGCCAAGGGCCGGAAAAAGAATGGTGGGACTGCGCTACGCTCGTCCCACCCTACTTTTTTCTTTCTACTTCTTCTTCCCGGTTTGCTTCTTCCCGGCTTGCTTCTTGGGGGCTTCTTTCTTGGGGGCTTCTTTCTTGGCCGCGTCGGCTGGGGCGGCAGCAGCGGCGCCATCGGCCCCTCCCTCTTCTTCCTTCTTCTTTTTCTTCTTGACAGCCAGTTTATAGACCCGCACCTTGGCCAGCCCGAAAGGACTGTCGCCCTCTTGCCAGCGGTCTGCGGTCTTTAGCCGCTGAATTCGCTCGGCACGGTTCAACACGCTCCGCGAGCGCACCAGACCCGCGCGGAACTTCAAGCTCTTGTCCATCGTCATGGGTATCACTCTCCTCGTAGTCTGCAACGCAACGGCGTGATGGTATTTTGGGCTGTCTCAAACCGGGAAACACGTCATTATAAGGCTGTTTGGGTAATGCCGCAAGTGTCTAATAACCTCAGTTCGGGATCACGATGCGTCCTTGGAATAGCCGGGGGCTAACAGCCCCCGGAGTGTGTCGAACAGGGCTGCAAGGGATATTTCAGCGTGAGCTCGCGGCCCTCCGGGGGCTGTTAGCCCCCGGCTACTGTTTTCAATCCGGGTACGCCCGGTACGGGGGGTGTTATATGGCGGCCGATTCGGAGCCAAGTAGAATATGTGGCACTGCCGCCCTCGGCTGGGCCGTATTACTCGTTGTTGATCCAAAATGATCCAAAGAAAGGATTAGCCATGTTATTCTGCACGCGAACGATCGTTATGGCCCTGGCGGCCGGTATTGCCGGGGTGGCTTTCGGCGGGGACGCCTACTACGACGTCCCGATCCGCGAACTGAAACTTACCGAGGGGGAATTGCCCGTCAGTAAGGACGCCAACAACTGGCGCCCCTACTCCAACAGAGAACGGCTCCGGGCAATGTATCCGTATGCGGTTTTGGACGGCCCGGGCGAGGTCTACGTGGTTGGGCGAGGCGAGCTGCGCGATACGTGGTATTCGCAGTATCTTCCTGAGCTATTGCCCTCGACATACACCGGGCCCGCGCCTGCCGGCGCCGCTCCCCCGCCGCCGCAAGTTACGTTCGTTCCACCCAGCACCAGCACGGGGATCTACATCCGAGCGCCCGAGGGCAAGGAGGTATCCGGCCGGTTGTACGTGCCCAACGCCGATATGACGGGCATGATCGTGTTGAAGTTCACGGTCCCCGTCACGGCCGCGAAGGCGGAGGCGAAGATGCCGTTTCTCTGGGCAAAGAACGTCCACTATGAAATCCTGCGGATCCGCGATATTCCCGGCGGGGCCTGGTTTCGGCATCAGGCCAGGTCTGCCCGGAGAGAGAAAAATCTCCGGCCCGGCGACAGGCGTCCTCCGAGCACCGTTCCTCCAAGGTCCGACAGGGGCGACAGTCTTGCACGGACCTACGATCTTTTCACCGGCGGCCGGGCAATGAGCGAGAACCTTCAACTCGACCGCGCCCTGCCCGTTTTGGATCCCGACGAAACCCCGGTGAAGCTCGATTCGCTTTCCGGTATTACAATCGCGGAGATCGACTGGAAGCCGTTGATCGGCGATGCCCGGGGTAAGCTCGATCCGCTGGCCGAGATGATTCCGGCCGATCAGCACGTGGTGTTCTTTCCGAGTTTTCAGGCGGCGGTGGCGGTGGCCGACGAGACCGGCCGGCACGACACGCCGGTGCTGCGGTTGGCCCGGCCGCGGTCGGAGAACGCGCACGTCGTCGAGCGCTGTCAGCGGCAGCTTGGCCTCTCGATGAGCGAGGTTGCCCGGCTGTTGGGTCCGCACGTTGTTAAAAGCGTGGCCCTGACCGGTTCCGATCCGTACTACCCGCTGGGGACGGACGTGGCGGTGCTGTTCGAGTCGCCGCGGCCGGCCGCGTTGGAAAACCTGTTGCTGGGGAAAATCGCCTTGGCGGCTGCCGGCATGAAAGACGCAAAACCCACAAGCGGCGAGATCGACGGCCTGAAGTATCGAGGGTTCTTGACGCCGGACCGAAGCCTGTCGAGCTACGTCGCGCGGCTCGACGGGGCGGTGGTGGTGACAAACTCGACCTACCAGTTGGGTCGCTTGGCGGCCGTCCGCAAGGGCGAGTCGAAGTCGATTGCCACTTTGCCCGAGTACACGTTCTTCCGCATCCGCTATCCGTTGGGAGAGGCGGACGAGACCGCGTTGGTGTTCCTCAGCGACCCGACGATCCGGCGTTGGTGCGGGCCGCGATGGCGGATCGCCGACTCGCGCCGCACCCGCGCCCGGGCAATCATGGCCGATCTGCAAGCCGCGCAGCTCGACCCCCTGGTGAAGAAAACCGTTCGCCCGGGGCCGATCCACACCGAGTTTCCCGTCCTCGGCGGCGAACTGACGCTCGGCCGCTCGGGCGTGGCCTCCTCGACCTACGGCACGCTCGAGTTCATGACTCCCATCGCCGAGATTCCGCTGGACGAGGTAAGCAAGGCCGAGGCCGACGCCTACCGCGCCTGGCGCGACGGCTATCAGAGGAATTGGAGTTGGGCCTTCGACCCCATCGCGCTGAAGATCGGGTTGGGCGAGCAGCGGCTCACGGCCGACATGAGCGTGATGCCTCTTATCATCCGCACCGAATACGCCGACTTTATGTCCATCGCGCTGGGCGGAAAGTTCGAGCCGACCGACGGCGACCGGCACGACGCGCTGGCGCAATTCATGCTGGCCATCGACCACAAGTCGCAAATGTTCCAGCAGGGAAATAATTTTTCCTCGATGATGGGCCAGGCGGTTTCGCTCGGCTGGATCGGACGCTGGGTACACGTCTATGCCGACGACGATCCCTTTTGGCGGGAGTTGGCCAAAGTCAAACCCGACGAGATTGGGAAGTTTCTCGAAAAGAACATCGGCCGCGTTCCCGTGGCGGTGCGGTTCGACGTGTCCAACCCCCTGAAGTTGGCCGCTTTTCTTACAGGCGCTCGGGCCTTCGTCGAGCAGACCGCTCCGGGCTTGACGCAGTGGGAATCGTTGAAGTATCGGGAGCAGCCCTACGTCCGCGTCACGCCGGTGAAGGGGAAGCGGGCGGTACCCCGCGAGATGGAGAATATGGTCGTCTATTACACGGCAATCGACGACGCGCTGACGATCACGCTGAACGAAAAGATGCTTCGCGGCTCGATCGACCGGTCGCTGGCCAGGCGGAAAGCCGAAGCCGAGGGGAACGGCGATCAACAGGCGGCTCGCCCGTGGCTCGGCTCGAACGTCGCCCTGCGGGTAGACAGCAAGATTCTCGAAATCGCCAACGCCGCTAACCGCGACCAATACGAAGAGACGATGCGGATGCAGTGCTGGAAGAACCTGCCGATCCTCAACGAGTGGAAGCGGCTCTACAGGGACCGCGATCCGGTCGAGGTCCACCGGCAAGTATGGGGCGTGGAACTGCTTTGTCCGGGCGGCGGCCGATACGTCTGGAACGAAAAATACCGGACGATGGAATCCACCGTCTACGGTCATCCGGGCGAGCCGAAGGAAGGCCCTCCCGCACCGCCGGTGCTCAGCAGCTTCGTCGGCGGAGATTTCGGCCTGACGCTGGAGAACAAGGGCCTCCGCGCCCGCGTGACGTTGAGTTTAGCCGGGGACACGAACCGATATTGACTGGGAAGGAATCGGTAGATTCCCGGCATGGCTAGTACAGCGTTTCACAAGTTCGTCGGTTCTAAAATCCCGCGATTCCGAACGCGGACGAGGGCAGGGAATTGAAACGGGGACGCAGCTAGTTTTTACGCGCTATCTTACCAAAACTAGCTGCGTCCCCGTTTCGACTCCCGTTCCCCGTTTCGACTCCCCCAAGTTCGTCGGTTCTAAAATCCCGCGATTCCGAACGCGGACGAGGGCAGAAAAGGACCGGAATTGAAACGGGGACGCAGCTAGTTTTTACGCGCTATCTTACCAAAACTAGCTGCGTCCCCGTTTCGACTCCGGAGGCGGCCAGAAAACTCCGGCGATTCATGGGAAGGTTCATGGGAACACGCCCGCTCTGTCTCTCCGCCGTCTGATAGTCAGCAGGAGCAGGCAAGCCCCACCGCTCGCCAAGAGAACCCAGGTTGTCGGCTCGGGAATCAGCGTAAAACTGATCGGGTCGCTATCCACGTCGAGCACCTGGAACTGCAACGTCGCCTCCGAGTAGCTATCGAACTGGAAGTCGAACCCGATGGCACAGGCGTCGCCGTTGATCCCCGGCGGTTCGGGCTGCGGATTAAAACCGACCCAGTCTATCGGGACGCCGCCGGAAGACGTTCCCATGTCGAAGATCACGTCGAAGACTTTTTCGCCCGCGGAGTTCAAGACCCCAAACTCATAATGTCCCCTGAATGGTTCACCTGTGGCGTTGACGGTCAAAGGGCCCACGTTGCAGATCCCAAAGAGGATACGGCACGGATCGGGTGGAAACTCGACCGGTCCCGTGAGCCAGACCTTCGTCGGATCCCTTAAATCGAGAGTAGCCTATTGCCCCGCCGGTTCGGGCTGCGGACTGAATCCTACCCTGACCATTATGTCTTCGTGGGAAGCCCCCGATCCCCGCAACCAAAACGAATTTCCCCAATCCACTTCGACGTCATCCGCTTGCGTCACCAGCGGTGTTGACAATGCGGCCAAGAGCCAGAGCGCCAGACTCAGCCGCAACCTCAGCCTCTTGTTCTTCATCATCATCCCCTCCTGCCGTCCTCGGCTGCCAATTGTTTCCCGGTGGCCGTTCAAGGTCCGGCACACGTCGGACTATTAGCCCAAACGGCACAAGCCTGAATATAGCCGCCAGGCCGAAGAAATCAAGGAAATTGCCCCAAGAAATCCGAAATTCAGGGAAGCTCGGGCAAAAAATTACGCCCGGAGAGGACCTTCCGGAGGACCTTCCGGGGACACGAACCGATTATGGCTGTTTGAGTAATTCGACTGTATCACTTTGGAGCTTGATCTAAGCGTTTACCACGAAACATGTTGTCGATGCTAGCACGACGGCACCCCGCGATCTTCGCGCGAGTGGCCGGAAGGATGCTAGCACACGGATTTCTCGGGAAACTCGGTGATCGTCCGCAAACTCCTCGAAATGCGGGTTGTGCGCGATGTGTTGTATGCTTCGTTGTTACTTCTGGCTCTTTCAAGGGTTACGTCAATCCTCAAAGTGATACAGTCGAAGTAATATGGATGGAGTAATATGGAAGGGCGACCCGTTTTTCGGGGCGTGATCGCGCATCGTGGTTAGTCGAAGCGGTGATTGGATTAGCGAAGCGGAGGGCACGGGACTCGAACCCGCAACCCCGTTGCCGGGGCACCACATTTCCAGTGTGATGGCCCGTTGACGCAAAGCCTTGGAAGGTCGGACGTTACGGCACGCGGTTCCATCGTGGTATCCACAGTGGTGACCTACAGTTTACATCAGTTTGCATCGTTTCGCATTAAACCTACCAATCTCGCGACGAATAGGGTGATCTGGCCCACATGTCGTGGTACAATGGACATATCACACTGTCAAGACCTGTGTATTCGAGGACTTTGTGCAAATGCCCAAGCTGGATTTCCGTAACGTCGAAATGGACGCCGCCCGTTGCGGAGGTCAACCTGTCGTGGCAGGCACTCGAATTCGTGTTGCCACCATCTTGACATGTTACCGGCAAGGAATGGGCGTTGAGGACATCGTTCAGCAGTATCCTGGTCTGCGGCCGGCGGACGTCCACGATTCTCTGGCCTATGCCTACGAGCACTTGGACGAGATCGAGGATGCTTTGGCGGCCGATGATGAGGCATCGGCAAGGAATCGAATGGCTTCCGGCGGTTCTGCCTGATGACTGCGATTCGTTTTTTCATGGACGAGGATATCTATGGTGCGGTCGCTCCTGCGCTGCATCGCGTAAAAATCGATATCCGCTCCACGCCGGAGGTCGGCCGCCGCGGGCAATCCGACGAATCCCAGCTTGAGTGGGCCTCGAACGAAGGTCGCGTGCTGGTCACCTTCAACGTCGCCCATTTTGTTGAACTCCACGCGACTTGGCTGCGACAGGGCCGCCACCACGCCGGTATCGTTGTGTCGAGCCAACGATCCATCCGCGATGTGGTGTGACGTCTGATTCATTTGTCCGGCGAGCTCGATGCTGAATCGATGCGCGACCGTCTTGAATTTCTGAGCGGTTGGTAGGTTCGCGGGCTAATCTCGTACCAGCCGAATAGAGAGTTTGCCGTTTCCTGGCGGGGAGAGTATATGCTGCGCGTCGCGGGGTATCGGGGTCAGGTCTTGACTTTTAACTTTTAGGGATTGTCCACGGGCGGGTGTCACTGACAAGATGGAGTGAGATTGTGTGCCACTTGGGCGTGTGCCACTGACGAAAGGGGCTGAGGTTGTGTGCCGCTTCCACAGTGCGACCCAGCCGGATCACGGGCAAGATGCCCGTGCCACCTGGCCGATTAATCGTCCGACACCTTCCGAATCATCCGCAGGAAATCCCTCATCGACGGACAACGCTTGTTTACCTCCGGATCGATGCAGGCATGGATCGCCTTGGCCAAGCGCGGATTGATGTCGGGGCGGTATTGATGGATGTCGATCGGCGGCTGGTCGTGGGTCATGGCGGCCATGCCCGTCGTGCCACGCGGCCACGGCAACTCGAACGTGCAGAACTCGTAGGCCGTTACGCCGAATGCGAATATGTCGAGCCGCTGGTCGGTGGGGCGGCGGCGGACCAACTCCGGGGCCATGTAGTTGGGCGTGCCGGTCCGATTCCCCGGCTGCATGAACCAGCGGGTGGCGGGCACCGAGAGGCCGAAGTCGATCAGTTTCAGGTCTTCCCGCTTGTTGCAGAGGAGAAAATTTCGCGGGCAAACGTCGCGGTGGATGAATCCGGCCTCGTGGACCGCGGCGAGCGCCTCGGCGGCCTGGCGGATGAAACGCACGCGGCGGCCTTCCAGGCAGGGATCGCGGGCCGCCAACGCCATGTTCAGATTGGGTCCGTCGAGATATTCCATCACCAAGTATTGCGCCCCTTCCGTCGTCAGGCCGTACTCGAGGGTCTCGACGATGCAGGGATGTTTCAATTGGGCGGCGATCTCGCCCTCGCAAGGCTTTACCAGCCCCTTGAAACGAGACTCGAAAGCCGCGGTCTTCGTCGGATCGAGTATTTTCAACCCCACCACGGTTCCCGTGTTCAGATCGCGGGCCATGTAGAAGTTCGACATCGTACCCGAGATGGCCTCGTGCAGCAGCGCGAACCGTTTGGACACGTTCAACTGTCCGCCGGCGAGGATCGTCTTGAGGTGGTCGAACAGAGGCATGGAGAGTGGAGAGTGGTTAGTGGAGAGTGTAACCGTTCACAGGGGACTGTCCCAATTTTCGCGGCGTGAGGGACGTTGCCAGGCGAATTGACTTGACCGCCGCGAAAATGGGACTGTCCCCCTGGCGCCGCGGGAAGGGGACAGGTCCATGTTTTCGGCCAACGGTTCGTCGGCAAAATGCGTTTTTTCGCCGAAAAATGGACCAGTCCCCGGCCG
>JAHIKV010000081.1 GCA_018897395.1 Planctomycetota bacterium
ACCTTGTCTCCCTCTCGGTCTCGGTTCATCAATCCTCTTGGAGGTAATACCACTAACCGGAGAGCCGGATGCGGGAAATCCGCCAGTCCGGTTCGGAGGGAGGGGAGGCCGAACTCAATCGGCCTTCCCTACCCCTATCGGAATTGCACATGTTATTCATTTTCAGATCCTTAGGTCGCGCCTCACTCGCGGTCGAGTGATTCGTTCTGCATGGACGCGACGGCCGCCCCCCAGATGCTTTGGGACACCTACTCGCCCCACTACATCTGGACGTGGTGGGGCCGCGCTTTGCTTGTCCCACCCTACACCACTACGGTCGCCGGAAAAATTCGCAAGCGAGAGTAATTGCAACTGAACCGCAAGGAGAATTTCATGGACACACTGGAAGCCATTCATGGCCGCCGCAGCGTTCGGCGGTATCAAGACAAGCCGGTGCCGGAAGAACTGGTGCGGAAACTGCTGGCCGCGGGGATGAGCGCCCCCAGCGCCCGAGACGCCCAGGAATGGCACTTCGTGGTGATCGACGACAGGGCCATGCTGACGGAAATCGGGGAGATCAATCCGAACGCCAAGATGGCCCGGCACGCGCCGATGGCGATACTCGTCTGCGGCGATCTCGGGCTGGAAAAATCGGCCGGATATTGGGTCGTCGATTGCGCGGCGGCGGTCGAGAATATCTTGTTGGCGGCCCACGCTTTAGGCCTGGGCGCGGTCTGGACCGGCGTATATCCGCGTCAGAAGCGGATGGATGGGCTGAGGCGGTTGGTCGGGTTGCCCGAGGGGATCATGGCCCACAGTTTGATTGTGGTGGGATATCCGGCCGAGCAGCCGTCGCCGCAAGACCGTTATCGGCCCGACCGGGTGCGCCGCAACCGCTGGTGAACGCGGCCTTACGTTGGGGTGGCAGTTGAACTGCCACCCCATGAATATCGGTGGTTCCGGGGAGGCAGTTCAACTGCCACCCCAACAAGTACGATATGAATGCGTGACGCGCGGCTGCATCACGGACGCGGAGCGTCCGGGCGGTGCGTTCCCATGCAGAGCATGGGAACGAGAGCATAAGAAGCGTCCGGGCGGTACGTTCCCATGCGGAGCATGGGAACGAGAGCATAAGCGGTTTTACACAAGAAAAAATGTTGGGGCGGCAGTGCTAAGACCACTGCCGCCCCAACGGCGGTTAGGCAAGAGGGAAGTTCCCTTGACTACAAGTTAGTCTAAATTGCGTAGGGTTACGCCCTGATCGACCAGGAAGGTGCTGTTGTTGGCTACCGGTAGATAGGGGAGCCAGCACTTTCCGTTGATCTTATCGCTGCGAGCATGACCGCCGAAGTACCACACGATGCCCGCACCGATGTTCCAGGCTTCCTCGGTGGAGGCGACCAAGCCGGCCGTGGCGCTGGGGTTCATGTACTGGGCATTGCCGTACAGGGCCAACCGGTCGGTGATCGGCACCTGGATGTTGGCGCCTACGATTAAGTCGCCCAAGCTGCCGAGTTGGTTGAGGCGAACGTTTTCGGGCGCCCCGACCCACAGCCAGCTATCGGCGCCGGAGACGAACTTGTGATGCCAGAACAGGTTCACTTGGGTCAGCGACTGGTTCCGCACGATGATGGGGACCTGGCCGCCCGTGTAGTTCTGCACGGAGAAGAGGTCGCGGAGGCACCCGTAGATACCGAAGGCGTTGCTGCCGCTGACGGCCCACTCGACCTGGCCTCGCCATTGTCCCATCGTGGGGTTTACGCCCCAGATGCCCCAGTTGTCGTTGATCATCCAGTCGTAGACCAAGCCGAAGCTCAACTGCTGGTCTCCGGCGGCCTTGCGGAAGAAGCCGGTAGTGACGAATACTTGCTGTTGGTTGTCGGTCGGACGGACCCCCGCACTGCCGTTCCAGTCGTAGACGCCGTAGCTCATTCCCAACTGCCAACCGATGCCGTAGTCGGCCAACCCGAACGCCCCGATGGCGGAGTTCAGTCCGGCCACGGCGCCGAAGTTGCTGCCGAGGAATGAATCGCTGACGCCCTTGAAGGAATCGAAGCCGAAGAATCCCACCACGCCTCGGCACGGGCACTCGTCGCAACCGAGAAACGGGCCGCAGCACGATCCGCACGTCGGCTCGGGGCAACAGCTTGCCGGATCACCGGTGGTGCACGATTGTCCTTGGTCCGCGACTTTCTCGTCGCCGACCAACTTTGCCGACCGGTTGCCACCGTCAACCCAATAGTAATCGTCGGCCAGGGCGAACCCTGCTTGACACAAGACAGTGATCGCAACCAGCGCCACTGCATGTCGTACGAACGTCTTCATGACGTGTCCCCCTTGTCTGAAGGAAATAGGCGTCCTAATACATCTGTAATGAATCGGCGGAAATAATGCGAAATTTGACAATCTCGGCACAAAGGCAAAAACTCTCACTATCGCCCCAACGCTACGCAGACCGCGCATCTTACCGACAACGCAAACTCTACTGACAACGGGAAGAATCCTGGTCTCGCCATCCGATGGATCACTCTACCGCGCGATCATATATGCGGCGATCAGCAGGCCAATCGCAAGAAGAGTCCCGCCGGCCACCAACAGCCAGAGCCACTTGGGGGTGCCTTTGCGGCGGGCCAGATAGGTCTCGATGTCGCCCCCCTTTCGCGTTCCACGCTGCTTCCAAAGAGGCAACGGCGGCATTTCGGCGTCCAGGACGAACTCCGAGGCGGAACCTTCGTCGAGCGGCCGGGCCACGGGCAGGCGCCTCTTGTCGCCGGCGTGGGAACCTCCTTCCTTTGTCGCCGAAGACGAGGGCCGTGTGGGAAGGGGGGGTGGAAGTGCATCCTCGCCCGAATTACGCCGCGGCCCCTCGGCGCCCTTGGCCGGCTTGCGTCGCTGCGAGGGGATCGGTTCCCGCGCCGACGATTTGCCCGATACGTCCCCCGTCAGATTCGCCGATGAAATCCCGCCGCTGCTGCCCGACTCGATCGTCTGACCGTGCGCGACCAGCCATTTCGCCAAAGCATCGGCCGTCTCGGCGGCCGATTGGTATCGGTCCCCGGGCTTCTTGGCCATCATCTTCAAGCAGATGTCGATCAGGTCTTGCGGCGCGTCGGGACGATCGAGTTGGATGTCCGGCGGAGGTTGCTTCTGGTGCATCATCAGCCGCTGCGGCAGCGTGCCGCCGACAAACGGCGGATGGCCGGTAAGCAGAAAGTAGAGCGCGCAACCGAGTCCGTAGATGTCTGCCCGCGAGTCCACCCCGTGGCTGTCCAGCGCCTGCTCGGGGGCCAGATAGTCGGCGGTGCCCAACACGTTTTCGTCGTAGGCCACGGTCAGCGAGGCCTTGTCCTCGTCGGTGAATCGCGCCAGGCCGAGGTCCAACAGTTTGACCACGTTCTTTGGGGTCACCAACAAGTTGGCCGGTTTCACGTCGCGGTGGATCAATCCGGCCAGATGAGCGTGGGCGAGTCCTTCGGCCGCCTGGCGGGTATACTCGGCGGCGACGACGTATTCCAAAGGGCCGTCCTTCTGGACAATCTGCTGGAGGTCGCGCCCCTCGACGTATTCCATCACCAGGTAATGGATGTTCCCCTCGCTGTCCACGTCGTACGCCCGGACGATGTTGCGGTGGTCCAGCGAGGCGGCGGCCTGGGCCTCGCGGTGGAAGCGGGCGAGATACGAAGTGTCCTCGACGCGGTTTTGCGGCAGGACCTTGATCGCCACCCGCCGCTGCATCAACACGTGTTCGGCCAGATACACGCTGCTCATTCCGCCCGTGCCGAGATGGCCCAGCAGCTTGTATTTGCCCAGGAAAAAACCCTTGTGACGCCCTTCCAGCAGTTTATCGACCTGCCAGCGGGTGAGCGGTCCGGCCTCGACGAGCCGCCCGGCGACGAAGTCCGTGTCGGTGATCGAGTGGCCGCCGGACTCGCGTTTCAGCTCGCGCAGCAGGGCGACCAGGCGGTCTTTCTCGACCAACCCGCTCCGCCGCACAAGGTCAAGAAACGCGTCTACATGCAGCCTGGCCATGGTTGTCCCAATCCTCCGCCTCCCCCACGGTATCAATAATAACATGGGCCAAAGGCCAAGACTATAAGTCGCAGCGGCGTTTTCGGCGTCGAAACGGCTTTATCTCAGCCGGCTATTGCGACATTATGTTTTCTGAGAGTCAATAAACAGCGAAATCCGGCGATGCCGATAACCAATGGCCCTAATCGCCGCAACCCGATATAATCGCGGTTTTACTCGATTCCTTCATTCCCCACGGGTAGAACAAGTGGCAGACATCGTCAGCGTAGCCGAAGCCCGGCGGGCCGATTCGGTCGGCCGTGAGGTCGTCGTCCAGGGTTGGGTCCGCACGCGGCGCGACTCGAAGGCCGGATTCAGCTTCATCGAGGTCAACGACGGTTCCTGCTTCGGCAACGTCCAGATCATCGCCGAGGCGGCGTTGCCCAACTACGAGTCGGAAATCAAGCGGCTCTCGCCCGGCTGCTGCGTCGGCGTCACCGGATTGGTGAAGGCGTCGCCGGGCAAGGGGCAGGCCACCGAGATTCAGGCCGCCGCCGTCGTGGTCCACGGCCTGGCCGACGTGGAATCGTATCCCCTGCAGAAGAAAGGGCATTCCTTCGAGTTCCTCCGCACGATCGCCCACCTGCGGCCGAGGACCAACACCTTCGGGGCCGTCGCCCGAGTGCGAAACCGCGCGTGCAACTCGATCCACCAATTCTTCCAGGAGCGCGGGTTCCTCTACGTCCACACCCCGATCATCACCGCCAGCGATTGCGAGGGGGCCGGGGCGATGTTCCAGGTCACCGCGCTCGATCTGGCCGCCGAGGCGAAGAAGGCAGTTGAGAGCGAGAAGGGTGAAAAAAGTGAGAAGGGTGAAAAAAGCGAGAAGGGGCCGGGAATCGATTTCTCGAAGGATTTCTTCAACCGGCCGGCGTATCTGACCGTCAGCGGACAACTCGAGGCCGAGACGTTCGCCTGCGCGCTAGGCAAGACGTACACGTTCGGCCCGACCTTCCGCGCCGAGAACAGCAACACGCCCCGTCACCTGGCCGAGTTCTGGATGGTCGAACCGGAGGCCGCCTTTTTCGACCTCTGGGACGACATGGAACTGGCCGAAGGGTTGTTGAAACGCATCTTCCGCGACGTGTTGCAAGAATGTCCCGAGGACATGCAGTTCTTCAACCGGCGGATCGACAAGACCGTCATCGAAACGCTCGAACACATCGTCGAGAGCGAATTCCTCCGCATTTCATATTCCGACGCCATCGACATCCTGCGGAAGTCGGGGCAACGGTTCGAGTTTCCCACCGCCTGGGGCAACGATCTTCAGGTAGAACACGAACGCTTTCTGACCGAGACGCACTTCCGCCGGCCGGTGATCCTTTACGACTACCCGCGCGAGATCAAGCCGTTCTACATGCGCGTGAACGACGACGGGCGGACGGTCCGGGCGATGGACGTGCTGGTGCCGAAGGTGGGCGAGATCGTCGGCGGCAGCCAGCGCGAGGAGCGGCTCGATCTGCTCGAACAGCGGATGCGGGAGCAAGACCTCGATCCGGAAAGCTATTGGTGGTATCTCGACCTGCGCCGTTTCGGCACCGTGCCGCACTCCGGCTTCGGACTGGGGCTGGAACGTGTGATACAGTTTATTACCGGGATGTCGAACATCCGCGACGTGATCCCCTTCCCCCGCACGCCGGGCAACGCGGAGTTTTAGATAGTCTTGCACGATATTAAGAGTATCTCGCTCGTTTAGCCCCGGCGTCCACGCCGGGAATATATGGCGGATTTTCCGCTGCATTGCTTTCCCGGCGTGGACGCCGGGGCTAAACGAGTATTGGACAGGATGCCCTGGTTCATAACCGGAATGCGGCCAACCGGCCGTTTCCGCCACCTTGCCCGCCGGGGGGTTATCGAGCATAATATATTGTATCCTTGTGGTGTTGGATTGCTGCCCAACGCGCAACCTCTATGGCATCAGGTAATTCCGCCGATTCGTTCCTGGATCTCCTCCGACAGAGTGGTCTGGTTCCAGACGACCAGATGCTGGCGTTGCGGGAGGAGTATAGCGGCGAACGCGCCAAGCCCGATGGTTCACGCGAACTGGCCGACGAGCTGGTGAAGCGGGAAATTTTGACCCGCTGGCAGGCGGACATGCTGCTGAAGGGGAAGCATCGCGGCTTTCGTCTCGGCCCCCATCGCATTCTCAGGCCCCTGGGCCAGGGGGGAATGAGCAAGGTGTTCCTGGCCGAGCACGAGATGATGCGCCGTCGCTGCGCGATCAAGGTCTTGCCCAGCAAGTACCAAGCGGACCCCGATCTGTTGGCCCGGTTCCACATCGAGGCGCGGGCCATCGCCGCGCTTGACCACCCTCATATCGTTCGGGCCTACGACTTCAACAAGGACGTTCGATACGGCAAGGAGATTCATTACCTGGTGATGGAGTACGTCGACGGGCCGGACCTGCGGCGGCTGGTCGACGAGCAAGGCCCGTTGGACTTCCGCAAGGCCGCCGATTTCATCGGCCAAGCCGCCGATGGACTCGCCCATGCACATCAGGCCGGTTTTGTCCATCGCGACATCAAGCCGGCGAATCTGCTGGTCGACCAAAACGGGGTCCTGAAAATCCTGGACCTGGGGCTTGCGCGAGTCACCTTCGAGGGAGAGCAACCTTGGCAGACGTCCGAGGGCGAGCCGTCGGCGGTGGGAACGGCCGACTACGTCGCCCCGGAACAAGTGGCCGACAGCCGCAACGTCGACGGCCGGGCAGACATATACGGTCTCGGCCACACGTTCTACTTCCTGCTGACCGGCCGTCGGCCGTTCCCCAAGTCCACGCTGGTGGAATTGCTGATGGCGCACCGGCGCGAGCAGCCCGAGCCGATCGGCAAGTTCCGCCCCGACGTTCCGCTCGAACTGATCGAGATCATCGAGCGGATGACCGCCAAGGAACCCGTCCGGCGCTTCCAAACCGCCCGGGAAGTGGCCGATAAGATTCAAGCATGGTTGAACGAGTCGGCCGGCGGCGGCGATTACTCGCGGATTTCGGCGCTGATGGCCGCGGCCATGCGGTCCAGGCAACCCTCGGAGCAAGACTCCGCGAAGGCCAGGCCCAAGGAGGCCGAGGCTTCCGTGCTTGAATTGGCGGCGCTCGAGGATGAGCCGCGCCCGCCGGCCAAGCCCAATATCGCCGACGGCCAAAAAGTGGAAACCACCAAGCCGTCTCCCGCCAAAGAGCAGCCCCCAAGCCTAAAACAGTCGGCCCACGGCGACAGCAAGCCGTCGCTGGCCAACCTGCGCGCCGACGTGCTGGCGGAACTTCTCCCCGGCGACTCGATCTCGGCGTCTCAGTCCGATCCGCTGATGATGCTGCCCGCCGATGAAGGCCGGCTCCAATATCCGACCTCGCCAAGGTTCAAGCGTCAAGGCGGCCTGCTCGTCATATTGAAATCGCCTTGGTTTTGGACGGCGTTGGTGTGGTTGGTTTTTGCGGTGTTGTTGCTGTTCCTGTTGTTTGGTTCTCCGTCGTCGGATAAGCCCCGCGAACAGCGCCCCGTCGGCAGCGTGAAACGGAATGGCTCGGACACACCCGCCGAGCTTCCCGCGTCTCCCGCTCCATCCCGGCGGATGCCCGACGAGGAGCAAACCGAAACGCCTCCGTCGCCGCCGCCGGATGATACGCCCTCGCCGGAGGCCGCCGAACCATCGCCGTCTCCGATCGAGACGCCGCCGTCTCAGCCGGCCGAGGAGCCCGCGCCCGAACCGCCGACGACGCCCGTGGAGCCGGCCACGCCGAAACCGGAAACGGATGAAACGCAACCGAAGCCGGTGATTCCACCAGCCACGAAGACAATCAGCGCCAGCGAGTTGCTCGCCGGCATCGAAAAGCTCTCGTTGCAGTTTCGATCATCGGATCGCGATCCCAAAAGCACCCTGAACTTGACCATCAGACGCCAGGCGTTGGACGCGGTCAAGCAGCTCGGCATCGAGGTCGAGGAGAAAGACCCGCCCGTGATGATAATCGACATTAAAGCTTCCACGACCGCCGATCTGTTCACCGTGGTGATCTCCGCGGACGTGGGGTGTCCTATCCCCGACGGCAGACTTGCCCGCGTGTGGACGCAAAGCAAGCAGGTCGTCTCCATTCCGTCACAGAGGCTTCGTCAGGATCAAGTATTGCGGATGCTGAGGATAGGAGCGAAAGACTTCTTTGATCGGTTCGTCGACGACGTTCGCAAGGCCCGGGTAAAGGCCAAATTCAAGTAGCCGGCCTGAAAGCGGTGCTTTTCTCACGGGGAGGGTGGCACTGGCTTAGCCAGTGGCACGCGGGCGGATATACGTGTCCGCACCGGCAACCGGTCGGACCGGCACGTCCGCCGATCCCACCGCCTCTTCTCCCACGAATCCGGCTCACGTCGTTGGTCGGATCGACCGATGTTAAGCTATGTCGGTCAAGGACTCTGCGTAGTATGCGTAGCAATGGCAACAAGGGAGAGACCGGCCCCTTATTTGGGTTGTGCTGATTCGGCTAGAGTCGCCGATTGCAACGAATAATTCGGCCACGGATGGATTATCTGAACGCCTACCTTAATCATCCAGAAAAAATCGTGGCCAATTCCGCATCGAAGTCAAAACATCTGAAACTTTACACCGAACAGCCGCCCAAGCCGATCCGACCCCAGATCGAATCCCTCGGGTGTATGCCTGAATTGCTGCGGGCGTTCCAAACGGCCACCGGCTGGTCAATGCAATATGAAGGGCCGGCCGCTTCACATAAAGGGCTGGCCGCTTTAGCGGCCAGTGATCCAAAAACCCAAAAAAAACAAATCTCCAAATCTCCAAATCCCAAATCCCTTTCCCCCACGCCGATCGACCGCGACGCCGCCCATCGGCTCGCCGGTTCGATTGCCGACCTGCTCGACGAGTTGTTCGACACCCGTGACTCGCTTCACCGGCGCGAGGCCGAGTTGGCGGCCGGCGTACCGCTGGTGCCGCATCGCCTGGAGGAAAAACATCTGGCCATGCGGTTGGAGGCGGTGTTGCGGGCAGGCGTGGAGGCCGTCGGCTGCGCTGCCGCCGCCCTCTACATGCTCGACGAAGCCACCTCCGAATTAAAAATGCGCAGCTCGTGGGGGTTGCCCTTCGACCGGCTTACCGCTCCGGCCCGGCCGCTTGAAGGGGCTTTGGCCGATCTCGAAGCGCTGCTCGGCCACGCCGTGGTGCTCGACGGCAGCGCCGTGATGCGGACGTGGAACATGCCGGAGGATTTTCCCGCCGCCGTGTGCGTCCCGGTATCCTCTCCCACCACGCTGATGGGAACGCTGTGGGTCTTCGCCGACCAGCCGCGCGACTTCAACGACCGCGAAACGAACCTGCTGGAGGTGATCGCCGGCCGGCTGGCCGCGGACCTGGATCGCGAGATGCTGCTTCGCACCGGAGTAGACGGGGCGAAGTTGCAGCAACAGGTCGCCGCCGCCGAGCGGCTGCAAAGGAACGAACTGCCGGCGATCGCCCCGATGTTGGATGGCTGGGACCTGGCCGGCCGCACAATTCAGTCGGGCAACGTCGGCGGGGCGTTCCACGACTGGTTCTCTCTACCCGACGGCTTGATGGCCGTTGCGGTCGGCCGCGCCGCCGAGCAGGGCGTGGCCGGGGCGCTGACGGCCGGCGGTGTGAAAACGAGTCTGCGCAGTCATGCAAAATACCAACGCCGGGTAGAACCCGTCATGCAACAGGTCAACCTGACGCTCTGGACGGGCTCGGCCGGCGATCGACACGCCGCCTTGCTGTTCGGATTGATAGAGACGGCCACCGGCCGGGTGTGTTGCGCGTCGGCGGGTCGGCCGTCCGCCATCTTGCTTAGCGGCGAAGGCTGGCAGTCGCTCGGCAGAAGTTCCGTCATGTTGGGCGAGAGTCCCGAGACCCGGTTTGAACCGTTCGACCGCGAGTTGCAACCGGGCGAGGCGCTGGTTTTCTGCACCGACGGCGCGTTGGACGTCGCCGACGCCGAAGGCCGCATTCTGGGCGAAGCCGGCCTGGCCGATGCCTTGCGGGGCAAGCTCGAACTGGCGGCCGAAGAACTGGCCGCCGCCGCTCAGGCCGCCCTCGAAAATCACGCCCCGGGCAATACCCGCGATCATTCGATCCTGGTGGTCAAACGGACCATGTCTTGACGCTCGGCGGGAGTCGGGTAAACTGAAGGGTCCGCGGGAGTGGCGGAATTGGCAGACGCGCTAGGTTGAGGGCCTAGTCCCAGCAATGGGGTGCAGGTTCAAGTCCTGTTTCCCGCACTGATCTAAAGCATTACGGTAAAAGGGTTTGTGGCAAGTGCCGCACGCCCTTCTTTGTTGCGCTACGCCAAAATGATGACACAAGTATGACACACTGTGTTGTAAGACGTTGTTATGTGTTGCAGGGGTTAATCCCCACAACACGTCAAAAGAACGTCTGGTCATTGCGCGCTCCAGTGGCCCAAAAAGCTGACTTGAATATATCGGCTGTTCTGATATGGTATACGCTAGTTCATACAATGGCTCGGTTGTGCGCAGCGTCCATGAGATGGAAGCGGCGCGATGTTCGTGGTTTGTGAGCGTTACGAACACCACCTGCCGCGACCCGCGACGCTGTTTCGGTCCTCCCCGATCGTGCTGTGCTGGCGAAGGTTCAACATCGTCATTACCTCATCATTTTCCCATCGTGTTGGGTCGAGCACCATGACTCAAGTGATCCCCATAGAACGAAAATCGGCGGTGCTCACGCCCTCCAGCCTGGCCTGCCTGGCACACGTTCCGACGGTCAACCTGACGGCCGGCTGTGCCCACGAGTGCCGCTACTGTTACGCTCGCGGCTACCTGACACACCCTGGAGAAGGCAAGGTTACGTTTTACACGAATACGCTTGCCAAGCTGCGAGAGGAGTTGCGACGGAAACGCAAGAAGCCCACCACCGTGTATTTTAGTCCGTCGAGCGATCCCTTCCAGCCGGTTCCCGAGGTCCTGGACATGGCTTATGACGTGTTCAGGTTTCTTCTGGAGTCGGAGATTGGTGTGACCTTCGTCACCAAGGGGCGGATTCCCGAGCGGCATCGCAAGTTGTTGGCCGCCCATGCACCGCTGGTCCAGGGGCGGATCGGGCTGATTACGCTTGATCCGGCAGTCGCCTCCGCGTTTGAACCCCGCACAGCGACACCAGTGGTCCGGCTCGCGCAAACGGCTGAACTGATCGGCGCAGGCATCTTACTCGACGCGCGTCTCGACCCGATCTTGCCCGGCGTGACCGACGGCCCGGATTGCCTGGAGCCGCTCTGTGCGGCATTGGCGGGCATCGGTGTGCGCACCCTTGCCGCCAGCGTCCTCTTTCTTCGGCCGGCCGTGATCGGATCGCTGCGACGGCACGTGGGAGACAAGCCGATGCTCGACCGACTGTTGAATTCGTTCGCTGGCAGCGAGCCTATGGCGATTCACGCGGGCAATAGCCGGGTACGAGCGCTACCGGCCTCGGCGCGTCTTGAGATCATGGAGCGTCTGAAATCCATCGCACACCGTTACGGCCTGGAGGTCCTCATCTGCGGCTGTAAGAACCCGGACATCTCCAGTGGCTCTTGCCACATCTCGGGCCGCTGGCCACCTGCGGCCCGCGAGGGCAGCCAGTTGGGACTATTCCAACCGTAGCAGCCGAGCGGAAAGGTCGCAACGTGGATTGCATACAAAGGCACAACCAGCGATTGCTGCGAAATACATTGAGGGAAGCGCGACTCATAACGTCTCTCGACGTAACAGCAGGCCGCCGAATTTACGTTACCAGTGTGACCTGGGATGAGTATTGGGGGCATTGCGGTTTCTTGGCAAGAGAAATCTCGCAACTAGAGGCAGCTTGGACTGCTCTGATTGCTGGAAATTTTTCAAGTAACCTGCGACACGACTTTGTTCGCACATATTTCCTGTTGCTCCGCACATGTCTGGATCGCCATGCATGCGGCCAAAACATGCTCTCTCTACTGAGGAAGGTTGTCGGCTTTGAGACAATTCGCGTGTCCGGGGACTGCGGCGGCTCGGCTGCGGCTGTCGTCACCGCAAGACACCCCGTATATCTGCTGAGCAAACTGGCAAGGCCCGACGCACCAGAGAACCCCAAGTATCTGCCACTGATATGCCCGTGTGGAAATTTGCCTGGGGTAGACGCTCTTTATTGGCACTATAGACGCATTCCGCTGATGCGAACCGACGGAATCCAGCTATTCATCTATCCGCCGACGGATGTTTGCAATCGCCCATTGAGTCATGCGCTCATTGGGCAGTTATTTGCGTGCCTCACACCAAGAAGTGATCCGTGGATTCGGGAACGCAGCCAATCGTTATATGAGGGTGTATTTGCCTCCTTGGTCGCTCGTTCCACGTCACCCCGGCTTCACCTGCTGGACATGGCGTGCGGTTCTGCCAAGATAACAATGACATTGTGCAGAAAAGCATTTGCCGCGCACCGGAAATCGTTCGACTTGACATTGGTTGACGTGGTTCAGGGAAGCCGTTCAATCGCCAACGCCTTCTATCGGAATCCCAGAGTCTTTGGCAACGTGGTGTTTCGCCGGGAGAGCTTGTTCGACTGGGTAGACAAGAACGCCGGCAAGCCGCAAATGCGTTTCGATGTTGCGTTATTGCTGAGGGCATGTAACCTGTTCAGTCGTTTTTCCATCGAGAAAATGTCGTATGGCGAGGCAAATGCATTGATCGGCCAAGACAAAACGTGCGATCCCCTCGATTCCCAGGTGCTGCGTCCAGCGGAATTGATTGAGCAAAACAGCCTTGGTAGAATAGAGCATGGGATCGGCCGGTTCATCTTCAAGAATGGCTGGGTGTTTCGACAGTTCTCCGCGTCGGACTACTTCAAGGCAATTCACGTTGTCATGGGCGGCACGGTGTCTGCCAATGAGGACCTCCTTTACATGCCGCTTCGTGCATTCGACAACGATGTCCTCGTGCTGCCGAGCGGTCGTTCTCTCATCGCTCAGTTGCTGACAATGGCAAACCAACTTGTAATCGAGGACGCGGATTTGTTGCCATATCATCTCGAACGTCACTTCAAGCATTTTGCCTTGGACGACCTGTCTGTTGTTGATTTGACCGAACAGGCGAAAAGGCGAGGGGCTGCCGTCTACCTCGTGGAGAGAAAACCAGCACGATGACAACAGCAAGGGCCTTCCATCCAAACGTGAGTTGCATGGTAATCTGCCTGCAAAGCACCCCTATCAGGGATTGTTGGTTGAGGCAGAGGCGGGTAAAATCGACCTTGGGTTTCTAAACGTCTCCCCGGTGGTCTGCCCTCTATCGCCCATTCCTTTTGCCCCCACAAATCCCGACGCCCATGCCAGACGAAGACCTCGACACGCCCCCCGAAGTAGACGCCAACACATCTTCGCCCGCGGATGATTTCGAGCTGCCGACAGCCGGTTTCAAGGGCACGCCCGAGGAGATCGAGCGCCAGTGGTTCGAGCAGGTCTACAAAGGCCGCGGCGACTCCATGGCCCAATTGACCTGGCGGGCGGTGATAATGGGGTCGGTTCTCGGCGGCGTGCTGTCGCTGACGAATCTCTACATCGGCTTGAAGGCCGGCTGGGGCTTCGGCGTGGCCATCACCGCCTGCATCCTCTCCTACTCGATTTGGACCGGGTTTTTCAAGCTCGGGCTGGCCAAGACCAGGATGACCATCCTGGAAAACAACTGCATGCAATCGGCGGCCAGTTCGGCGGGCTACTCGACCGGCGGCACGCTGATTTCGGCGTTCGCCGCTTATATCATGCTCAATCCCGAACCACTACCGATCCCAATCATGCTTGCCTGGATATTTTTCTTGGCGGTCATGGGCGTGACGATGGCCATTCCGATGAAGCGGCAGATGATCAACGTCGAGCAACTCCGCTTCCCCAGCGGCATCGCCGCCGCCGAAACGCTCCAGGCGCTGCACTCGCACGGCGAAAAGGCCATGCGCTCGGCCAAGGCGCTGGGCATCGCCGGCGTGCTGGCCGGGCTAAACCAATTCTGGGCCGACGGGCCGAGGTTCCTCGATAAGTTGAAATTCGTCGATTTCTCGCTCGAACCGTATTCGATCAGTTCACTGATCGGGAGGATGAATGAGTTTGTTTTTGGAAAACAGTGGATGGGACGCACCGTCCAGTTCGAGTGGGATCCCGTGTTTCTGGCGGCGGGCGCGTTGACCGGATTGCGCGTTTCATCAAGTATGATCCTCGGTGGAACGCTCTGTTGGGCCATTTACGTGCCCATCATGCAGCAACAAGGCGTCATCCAAGGATCGGGGTTCCGAGACGTCGTGCAGTGGACCCTTTGGGGCGGCGCCGCCTGCATGGTCACTTCCGGTCTGTTCTCGTTCGCCATGCAGTGGCGGACCATGTTTCGGGCGGTCGCCGGTCTACTGAAAGGCTTCTCCCGCAAGGAAGGCAAAACCGTCGGCGAAATGGACTCCATCGAAACGCCGATGTCCTGGTTCCTTGCCGGACAACTCGTTTCGCTGGTCGCCCTGGCGTGGCTGGCCAAGGTCACGTTCGACATGCCTTTGTGGCAAAGCGCTATCGCCGTCCCGCTGGCCTTCCTGTTGGCCTTGGTGGCTTGCCGAGTGACGGGCGAAACCGACACCACGCCGGTCGGCGCCATGGGCCAGACCACGCAGCTTATCTTCGGGGCGATCAATCCCGGCCATGCGACCCTCACCCTGATGAGCGCGAACATCACGGCCGCCGCCGCCGGTTCGTCGGCCGATTTGCTGACCGATCTGAAAAGCGGCTATTTGCTCGGCGCTAACCCCCGGAAACAGTTCCTCGCGCAGTTTTCCGGCATCTTTATCGGGACGCTGGTCACGGTTTTATGTTTCCGCATCATGGTGCCCGACGCTTCCGTGCTCGGCTCGAAACAGTTTCCCGCCCCGTCGGCCCAGACCTGGAGGGCCGTGGCATTGGTGCTGAGCAGCGGGATCACCACGCTTCATCCCGCGAAAGCCTGGTCGCTGGCCATCGGCGCGTTGGTCGGCGTTCTTCTGCCGCTGTTGTCGATACTGTTTCCGAAACAACAGAAATGGATCCCTTCGGCCGCCGGTTTCGGGCTGGCCTGGACGTTCCACTGGTACTACAGCCTGCTGTTTTTCCTTGGCGCGATCATCGGCTACGGATTCGAGAAGAAAACGCCCAAGCAGTCCGAGGAGTTTTTGTTTCCGGTGGCCTCGGGCATCATCGCCGGCGGCTCCTTGATGGCCGTGGTGGTGATATTCTGTGAGAACGGCCCACAAATGATCCGCCAACTTTTCGGCGGCGGTTAGGCCGGCGACTGCTTGTGCAGCAGCCGTAATATCCGTAGGCCGGGTTATAACCCGGCGATTTCGCTAATCCCCAGTCATCAACTCGATCACGTCGCCGAGCACCGCTTCCGGCTGCGAAAACAGCAGGTAGTGGTCGTCGTCGTCGTAGACCTTCAGCCGCACGTCGCAACCGAGACGTTTGAGGCGAGCGACGGTCCCTTCGACGAAGCCGAGCGAAATCCGCCGGGTGCCGCTGCTGGCTTGTCCAGCAGTGCCCCTTTCTACATAACAGGAACGCTTGATCTTTGACTTGATAATACGTTGCGAACGGACAGGATGCTTCCCGAGGTCTGGCGAACACTGCTGGACAAGCCGGCAGTGCCACCCGGCTACGGACTTTGCGCTTTCTTCCCTTTCGCCGCCGTCTCGGCCAGACGGCGGGAAAGCATCTCCAGACGCCCCAACTCGACGCGACGCGACGCCTCGGTCCCCTTGAACTCCTCAGAGGAGGCCGTACGCCGGGCCTCGAATATCCGCGCGCCAAGCTGAGACACCGCCGACTTCGACTTCTCCAGCTTTGCAACCGTGGACCGCTTGTCGGCGGGCAATAATTCCCGGAACAGATCGAGGTCGCCGCGGCGGACCACCAGTATCTTCAGCCGATTTACCAACGGTTCGAGCCGCGCCGCGTCCCAAGTCCCCTTTTCGTCCAGTTCGGACTCCAACGCGCGAAACGCCATGTTGCAGCCGGCGATCCGCACTGCCAACTCGTCGGCGTTCACCCGCACCGAGCCGGCGGGCAATTTGCCGGTCGGTTCGGCCGGCGCCACGGGCTTAACCGGCGACGGCGGCGGAACTTGCGTTTCCGTCGGCAAGGCGAACGGGACTCGCTCCGGCCGTCGCGGCTGCGCCGGCTTTTCGGGCGCTACGGCCTCGGCCGGGGGCAAAGGCTGCTCGACCGGCCGCGGCGGCTCCGGCTTAGATGGTTCCTCGACCGGCTTCTCTGGCAACTTCGGGGCCGGTTTCGGAATTGGTTTCGGCGTCGGCTTCGGCGGCCGCGGTTTGACCGCTTCGGAAGGCCCTTGCGGCGCCGTTTCCGCCGGTGGTTGTTGCCCATCAACTATCGGTCGCTCGGGGATCGGCCCGATCGACGACTCCAGCCAATCGATCAGCCGGTCTTGCTGCTCGAAGTTTTTGCCCGCGTTCTTCCATTCTCGAAGCGTCGTTTCCCAAGCCTTCGCTCTTCGGCCGGCTTCGGCGGGCCACTCGCGGAATGCTTCCAAAACCTTGTTTCGATAACGCTCGGCCAGCCGGTCGACGGCTTTCCGTTCCAGCGAGTCGGTCTGGTGGATCGCTTCCCGCAACACCTGCCAGGTGATCATTTTCCGGTGCAACAGCGAGCGGACGAGGGCTTGCTGCCGGTCGGACTGTTCGGGGTTCAGCGACAGTCGCGCCGCTCGCGCCGACCGATCTTCCAGCCGCCGCAGCCACGCCTGCTGCTCGGCAAAATCCATCTTCGCCAGCCGGTCGAGTATCGGCTGAACGGGATCGGGGTCGGATTTTGCGATTTTCTCGCCCGCGACGACGAGCGAGCAGAAACACGATGCGGCCAGTGCGAGTGCGAACACGTGGGTTGTGACGTTTTTCATGTTCATTTAAGCGGATTCAGCAAAAGGGTGCCACTGCTGGCTTGCCCAGCAGTGCATGGAAGAAATTCCCGGAAAAACACTGCTGGACAAGCCAGCAGTGGCACCCACACTCCTGAAATCCGACTTCTTCAACGGGCTGTTAGGCCGTATGTCGCGGCGTCCAAAGGACGCGACCATCGGTCGCGGCTTTTTGCGCCACCCCTCAACAGTAGGATACTGGGGGGCGAAGTCAATCGCCGCCTGCCAGATCGGCAGCCGAAAATGCGGTTTGCGGAGCCGTTTTGCCCGTCTTGGCGGATGACTTTGGGGAAAATTGTGGGTAAAGATTCATTCGCCAACCCCTTTAAGGTTCTTGTTACGACGCTCCGCGTCGTAACAAGAGGCGCCGGACGCTCTGCGTCCATTCGCGGCGTAAACCATTGCGGCGAAAAAAGTTCCACTTCGCGGACGCAGAGCGTCCAGGGGCGTGCGTTCCCACGCGGAGCGTGGGAACGAGTGGTTCCGCCCCTCCAGGGCTTAAGTTGCGTTCGTTTCTTTGGCGCGCCGATTGCTTCCGCTGGTGCCCTAGTATCGGCTGCGCGCCGCTTTGGCAGATTGAAGTTCCCACTATCGAGCAGTTTTGGAGACAACCTAGTATGGCAAAAAAGAAAACCCCTTGTGATTCGAGTAAAATCAAGCTCCAACCGTTGGGCGACCGCGTGGTCGTCGAGCGCGACGAATCCGAAGCGGTTACCGCCGGCGGCATCGTCCTGCCAGACACGGCAAAGGACAAACCGGCCCGCGGCAAAGTGGTCAGCGTGGGCGACGGCCGGCTCCTGGACGACGGCAGCCGAAGCCCCTTGCAGGTGAAGGTCGGCGATCACGTCCTGTTCACCTCCTACGCCGGCGACACATTCAAGCTCTGCACGCGCGAACTGCTGCTGCTCAGCGAAAGCGACATTCTCGCCGTCATCGAGTAATAAACAGTGGCTAGTGGCTAGTGGCCAGTGGTTAGAAGCGGAGGACATGCAAATAGCAACATCGCTTGCATTTTTCCTCAGACCATTGCCTCTTCAGTCACTAACCACTAACCACTAACCACTAACCACTAGCCACTAGCCACTTTCCCTAAGCACAAATACACATAGGAGTACCCGTTCCATGGCGAAGATGATTGCATTTGACCAGGAAGCCCGCGACGCACTGAAACGCGGCGTTTCCAAGCTGGCCCGGGCCGTCCGCGTTACGCTCGGACCGCGCGGCCGAAACGTGATCCTGCAAAAGAGCTTCGGCCCGCCGACCGTCACCAAGGACGGCGTCACCGTGGCCAAGGAGATCGACCTCGAAGACGTTTACGAGAACATGGGCGCCCGGATGGTCCGTGAAGTGGCCAGCAAGACCAGCGACGTGGCCGGCGACGGAACCACCACCGCCACCATCCTGGCCGAGGCCATCTTCAACGAGGGACTCCGCGCCGTGGTCGCCGGAGTGAACCCCATCCATCTGAAGCAAGGCATCGAGCGGGCGGTGGCCGACATCATCGCCAAACTCAAAAACATGTCGATCTCGGTCAAGAATAAGAAGGAAGAGATCGCACAGGTCGGCTGCATCGCATCGAACAACGACGCCGAAATCGGTCGGCTGCTGGCCGACGCGATGGAAAAGGTCGGCAAGGACGGAGTGATCACCGTCGACGAAGGCAACAGCCTCAACACCGAGGTCGAGTGGGTCGAGGGAATGCAGTTCGACCGCGGATACCTCTCGCCCTACTTCGTCACCAACCCGCAGAAGATGGAGTGCATGCTCGAGGACGCCTACGTCCTGATCCACGAGAAGAAAATCTCCAACATCAAGGACCTGGTTCCGATGCTGGAGAAGGTGGTCAACTCGGGCAAGCCGCTGTTGATCGTCGCCGAGGACGTCGACGGCGAGGCGCTGGCCACGCTGGTGATCAACCGCCTGCGCGGCACCCTGAAGGTTTGCGCCGTCAAGGCGCCCGGCTACGGCGACCGCCGCAAGGCGATGCTCGAGGACATCGGCGTGCTGACCAACGGCCAGCCGCTGTTCGAGAGCCTCGGCAAGAAGCTCGAAAACATTACCCTGGCCGAGCTTGGCCGGGCCAAGAAGATCGTCATCGACAAGGACAACACGACGATCATCGAAGGCGCCGGAAAAAGCTCGGAGATCAAGGGCCGCATCGACCAGATCCGCCACGAAATCGAGAACACCTCCAGCGACTACGACCGCGAGAAGCTCGATGAGCGGTTGGCCAAGCTGGCCGGCGGCGTGGCGAAGATCAACGTCGGCGCCGCGACCGAGAGCGAGATGAAGGAGCGGAAGGCGCGTGTCGAGGACGCGCTGCACGCCACCCGCGCGGCCGTCGAGGAGGGGATTTTGCCCGGCGGCGGCGTGGCCCTGCTGCGCGCCGCTACTTCCGTCAAGCCCGAGGGGCTGAACCAGGACGAGGAGGTCGGCTACAAGATCGTTCTCCGCGCCTGCCGCGCCCCGTTGACGCAGATCGCGGCCAACGCCGGCCAGGACGGCGGCATCGTCTGCGAGAAGGTGTTCGAGGGCAAGGGCGCGTTCGGCTACAACGCCCTGACCGACACGTACGAAGACCTGGTGAAGGCCGGCGTGATCGACCCGACGAAGGTCACTCGCATTGCGATTCAGAACGCCACTTCGGTCGCCACGTTGTTGTTGACCAGCGACGCTTTGGTTGCCGAGAAGCCGAAGAAGGACAAGACCCCGGCAATGCCCGGCGGCGAAGAGGATATGTACTAAAAAGCCGCGACCGTTGGTCGCGTCGGAGAGATTAGGGATTGGGGATTAGGGATTAGGGATTGGAAAAGAACGCCCCGCGACTGCGGTCGCGGGGAATTTTAGCCGCTTGCGACTTCGCAACGGCGTTTTTGATCGTCCCGATCCCGATTGCCCGTTGGGGTGGCAGTTGCACTGCCGCCCCCTGCGGCTTACAACATCATCACTGATTAGCACCTTGAAACGCCCCGAGACTTCGGTCTCTGGGCGTTTTTTCGTAGCGAGCGTGTGCCGGAGCACAGGAGTCGATTTGCAGTGAAAGAATTTCTCGAACACTTGAATTTGAAGAATATCATCGAGGGTGTGTTGGGAAACGCGATTTCCTGGGTCATCATCGTCGTGCTAATGGCGGTGTTCGCTGGCCTGTTGCTATTGCCTCGGGCTTTTAGGAAGTGGCATGTGAGATTCGCGGCATTGACAACGCTGCCGGGCGCGGGTGATGTCCGGGGCTTCTTTGAATTTCTGGCGGGGAAATGGCGATTGACGTGGGACGGCCCCAAGGAAGGTAGTGAGGTCGTCGAGATTGATTGCCATGGCAATTACCGCACTGGCGATTGGAGGTTCAGGATTGAGATGCTGGAGTTCATCCCCGGGAAGCGAGCATCGTTCTTGAAACACTTCGAATCACAACGCGGGCGGCTTCCTGAACGAAACGACCTGACGATTAGCGAAGGTGGCCGAGTAATGAGTGGTGATGGCTCACCACCAACCGGTCTCAAGCTACGATTTGAGCGATTGGAGAACTGAAATGAAATGGAACCGGGAGAAAGAAAACTGGACATCCCCATTATCGGTCTTGGTTCGTTTGTACAAGATAATTGTATTCCTGTTATTGGCGAGGGTTCGTGTGGTTTGGGTGATTCTATTTCTGTTATCGGTGTCGGTTGGCCTATTATTCTTGCCGCGTCTTTTGAGCTATTGGAATAGGGATGTCGTACCAATTGATGGTGTGCTGGAACCGCTCCAAGTTGACTTGACGGTTCTGGGAAACGAGTTAATAGCCACAAAAGACAACCTTCCGTGGAAGGTAGCCTATACACTCGCCAGCATCTCTAACGCAGCGTATGAGGAATGGCCCAGCGATCAGGCGGAATGTGACAAGCGGGATTTTAATTGTTGGGGTTTCAAGAATGTCTTGTCAATCGAGAATAACAATCAATGTGCCTATGTCTTGAGCAATGACGATATAGTTGTTGTTGCGTTCCGTGGTTCTGATGACTGGGAAGATTACAAGAAGGATGCTTGGTGTTTTCAAAAACCTTGCCACGGAGGACGAATACATGATGGATTTCTCTCCGCGTTGAACGATGTGAAAAAAGACATAGTTTCGACGATGCGCACACATGGCGCGGCCAAAAAACGCATTTGGATCACAGGACACAGTCTTGGCGGGGCAATGGCCGTCATATTTGGATACGAATGTATCGTTAAACACAATCTTTCGCCCACTGGTGTAGTAACATTCGGACAACCTCGTTGTTTTGACAGGCCTCTTGGTGATTCAGTTGGCAAAGAACTTAAAGGAATATATGTTCGTTTTATGAACGGAAAGGATATTGTACCGTGGCTACCTCCACCAATTCCACTGCCGTTCCGTGCCCCCTACATTCACTCAGGAGCGAGATATCTTTTCTTCGATGGAATGTATGACTTCATCGATTATTCGACCCTTTGCGCAGCTCCCCCTGGTGAGGAGAAGGCCTCATTCTTTGACGGTGAAAAGCGGATTTCGTCTGAACAATATGCGGACCTAGAAAGAAGAATTCTTCAAGCCAAACAGTCAATGCCTAAATTGACGATGGCTAAAGGTACGGGAACTGGAACATCGATCCGATGGTTGGCCGAACAGATTCCCGAGTTCCGTGACCATCTCATGGAGAACTATCTTTCTAGTATCGAACGGAACGCAAAAACGGGGTCGGGGACCGGAAACGGGGTCGGGAGTCTTTGATTAGGGCCGTTTACGGTCCTTTCCGCCGAAGGCGGTGTTAGGCCCGGCGTTTAGAGACCGTCCAGTTTTCTTAGAAGTGTGGGCATTCTGGGAGTTTTTATCCCGAAGGGATTGTGTAGGATAGCCCAGGGTTGACGCGCAGCGGCTACCCTGGGTGAACGGGTTTGTCGTAACATTTTACCCCGAAGGGGTTGCGGAATGGCGGCGTCGCTCCACAACCCTTTCAGGGTTGAACAAATCATCGGCCCCGCAACC
>JAHIKV010000351.1 GCA_018897395.1 Planctomycetota bacterium
CTCATTGAGGTTGATCCGCCGCTGACGGCAAAGATTCTCCGGGTTGCCAACTCCTCATACTACGCGCTCTCCAGGACCATCAGCGATATCCAGCAGGCCCTGATCTGGATAGGTTCCGACACGCTCAAGGAAATCATCCTCACCCAGAAAATGAGCGAGCTTTTCCATGACGGCACGTCCATAAGCGGCTATTCCCGCCTACAGTTGTGGCGGCACAGCCTGGCTGTCGCCCTTTTTGCCAAGACCATTTGCCGGCGTGAGTTCGGGGAGAAAGGAAACAATGCCTACGCCGCTGGATTGATGCACGACATCGGGATCATTGTCGAAGACCAGCTCCTGCATCGGGATTTCATGCTGATGATGCAAGCCATGGAGAGTGCGCCTCAAGCCCTGTCCGTTGCCGAGAGTTCTCTCTTTGGATACGATCACGGCAAGGTCGGCAGAGCCCTGGCCGAAAGCTGGAATTTCCCGTCGGAGCTCACGGAAGGCATAGGGTTTCATCATGATCCCGAGAGCGCCAGTGAAGAGCACCGTCTGTTTGTCAAAACAATCTTCATCGCCGATTATCTCATGTTTGAACAGGGATATGGCTACGTTGCCATGCCGCTTCCCGATCGGGAGATTCTCCAGCAATATGTCCGGGATCTAGGTCTGCAGTGGTATGCCTTGCGGATTATCGTTGAGTTGATCCGGGAAGATATGGGGAAAATCGAGCAGAAAGGATACCTGAGCGCATGAGCAACAGCGATTTGGAGCTTCGGCAGCGGATTCAGGAACTTGAAACACAGGTGCGCCATCTCGGCAACGAGCTTCGTCTGACCAAGGAAGAGTATGTGGAGGCGACCGCTAGGTATCTGGATATTTATTGCAATCTGGAACTGAAGGTCAGTGAACGGACCAGGGAGCTTGACGCCGCCAACGGGAAACTTCTTGGTGAAATCGAAGAACGCAAACGGACAGAGGCGGAGAAAGTACAACTTATTGATCAGTTGCAAAAGGCCATGCAGGAGGTGAAGGTTTTGAGCGGGTTTCTGCCCATCTGCGCCTCATGCAAAAAGATTCGGGATGACACCGGTTATTGGCGCCAGATAGAGGAATACATCAGTAAGCATTCCAATGCCCTGTTCAGCCATGGGATCTGTCCGGACTGTACGAAAAAACTATATCCGGAGTTCCACGACGAGTTGCAACGGCGCGGCAAGAAAGAATAAAGCTGCCAGGAGGCTTCCCGCCTGGGCGGCCCTGGATTCTTGGCCGGGCAGTTGTGTGCGTTGGTGTCGTCAGTGGTTGTGCGTCAGTCTGGCCACTGCATCCCAGATCCGGTGGGCTGTTTCTTCCTTGCTCAGTAGCGGCACTTCTTCCTGCGCGCCATTGCGGTCCAGCAGAGTGACCCGGTTGGTCTCGGCAGCAAAGCCGGTTTCCGTTCCCCCGATATCATTGATCACAATCAGGTCAAGATTCTTTTCCTTGAGTTTTCTCGCCCCCTCCTTGAGATGATCCCGGCTCTCCGCGGCAAAGCCGACGAGTAAAGGGAATTTCGTGGAGCTTTCCTTGCGTTCTCCCAACTCCTTGAGGATATCCGGGTTGGCGACAAGCTGCAGGGAGAGTTCGGATGGCCCTTTTTTTATCTTGTGGGGCGCGGTTTCGGCGGGACGGAAATCGGACACCGCCGCGGCCTTGACGACAATGGTGGCCGCATCGAGGTACTCTAAGACATGGGTCCGCATTTCAAGGGCGGAGGTGACTTGGATGCATCGGACTCCCGGAGGGGCGGTCAGGGAGGCGGGGCCGCTGATCAGGGTGACCGTTGCCCCCCGTTGCTTGGCCGTGGCCGCCAGGGCATAGCCCATCTTGCCGGTGGAAGGATTGCTGAGGAAGCGGACCGGGTCAAAGGGCTCCCTGGTGGGTCCGGCGGTGATGAGCACATGTTCCCCGGCAAGATCCTGGGGGGCAAAGGAGGCGAGGATGGCCTGCCGCACGTTTTCCCACTCTGTCAGGCGGCCGGGGCCTTCTTCGTTGCAGGCCATTTTCCCGCAATCGGGTTCGATAACCACATACCCGTAAGAGTTGATGGCGGCAAGGTTTGCCTGGGTGGCCGGATGCTGGAACATCGCGCTGTTCATGGCCGGACACACCAGGATCGGCCCGGAGGAGGCCAGGGTGATGGTGGCCAGTAAATTGTCGGCCAAACCATGGGCCAACCTGGCGATGGTCTGGGCCGAGGCC
>JAHIKV010000013.1 GCA_018897395.1 Planctomycetota bacterium
CCGTCGGTGAGCATATCGACGGTTACGACGCACTGGGAGTAATCGGCCAGGTTCAGCACGGCGGCGTCGTCGCCCGGCCCCAACCGCAGCAGCGGATGCGGCGGCAAACGCCCGCGCAGCCAAGTGATGAATTCGCGTTCCGTGAGAAGCCCCCTTTTGTCCTCCATGCACGGAAACTCAAGAAGCCGATGCTCAAGAGGATGAACGTGCTAGGCTACGGGATGACCACGATGTCCCGGCTGTAGGTGATGCTTGAAGCCCCGTTCGTTGCCGTGACGAACAAAACGGTGTTTTTTCGGTCGTTGGACTCCGGGAATCGCGTGTCGTGCCATGTTTCATCCGTGACTCGAGACGTGTAAATCGGCTGTAAATTCCACGTAACGTACCAGACGAAGTTCTGATGGATGTGGCCGGCGTAGTTGGAGTCGACGTTGCTCCTGTACGGGTACAAGAAGTCCTTGATCGACGAGTATTCCGCGCTGTCGAAGAGGTATTGGTCCGCAGCGAATCCGGTGTGAAACATCGGAATATGGGTCATGATGTTGATGTTTTCGTTCTTCGGATTTTTGTTCGCGTGGGACACGATGTCGTCCTTGACCCACGGCCACGTCCCACCCTTGAAGTCGTTAAGATTCCCCCCTTCATCACCGGACTTTCTGGAGGCGAAGTCCGCGCACACGAAATGGACGCCCCCGTGATCGAATGAGAAGTTCTGCAGGTACTGGCCATTGACCGGCGTCGGCGCTTTCCGCCAATTGGCGAGAACGCCGGAGAGGTATCTATACTGCGGCGCAAAGGTCGCGTCGAACTGCCGTTCATGCCTGCTGTGGACTTCGTTGTCCCCAATCAGGGGAACATAGGGGATGCCCGCTTTGTTCAGGCGGTCGAGCACGCCCTTCGCCACACTGAGATTCGAGCCACCCCAGGCAATGTCGCCTACCACAAACACCAACTGGGTGTTGCGGGTGGCTTTGGTGGAGATGATGTAGTTGACGGCGCTCTGGAACTTGCTCAGATGATCCGCGGTCCCATCGACGTGCGGATCGGCAATGATTGCGAAGGAGAACGACTGCCCATAGGCCGCCAATCTTCCTCCGCCGGCAATTGCCGCCACTGCCACACCCAGCAGAAACAACAACCTGCCCGGCGGCTCCATTGCTTCCCACCATTTTAACGATAGAGCGCAACAGCGACGCAGTATATCAGTGCCGTGGAACCGCGTCAAGCGCCACTGCCGTTTTTCTTGGCCCGAAGGTGAACCTACCGTTGCGCGGTCTTGGCGGGGACCACCGGCAGGTAGCCGTAGAGCGTCTCGTTGCCGCGGAGGATGAAGAACTTCACGGGGTTCAGGGCGACGAAATCGGGGCGCTTGAGGATGTAGGCGACGTTGTCCAGGGTGGCGGTTTCCCAGATGTGCATGCCCACTAAAACGTCGCCGAGGACGATCCCTTGTTTGGCGGCGGGACTGTTGGGGCGAACCGTCGTGACCGTCAGTCCGCCGCGATATTTAGTCTGGTGGTTTTTGCGGAATACCTCGGGCGGGATGGGTTTCAGTTCCACGCCCAAAAGCTCCCAGGCGGGCTGGTCGGCCAAATTCACCCGCTTGGACGCTCCGCCGAGCGTAAGGTCCAGCTCCAGCGGATTGCCGGAACGCCGCACCGCCAATCGGATCCTCTCGCCGGGCTTGCGGTCGAGCATTGCCCGCTGAAAGTCAAGCGGCCGGCAAACCTCGGCGTCGTCGACGGCGACAACCACGTCTCCGGCCAGCAGTCCGGCGTCGGCGGCGGGGCTATCGGCCTCGACGTCGCCGACGACCATGCCTTTCTCCAAGGGCGAGGCGTTGGTGGACGACTCCACGCCGATCCACGTTTTGTCGGCGTTGCAAGTGGCCAGCAGCCCGACGGCCACCTCCATGACCTTGTCGATGGGGATGGCGAACCCGATTCCCTGCGCTCCTGCGCGGACCGCCACGTTGATGCCGATCATTTCGCCGTCTATGTTCAACAGCGGGCCGCCCGAATTGCCGGGGTTTATGCTGGCGTCGGTTTGGATCAGGTCGTTGTAGAACTGCGCGTCGTTTACCTGCACCGCCCGGTGCAACGCGCTGATAATGCCGCGAGTGACCGTGTGCTCGTATCCGTAGGCGTTGCCTACGGCGATGACGGTTTCGCCGGGCAGCAGGTCGGAAGACGTCCCCATCGGGACCACGGGAAGCGGTTTGCCGACGTCGATTTTAATAATGGCCAGGTCGGTCTCCATGTCTCGTGAGACCAGCTTGGCTATGTGGCGTTGTCCGTCGGCCGTGGTGACGAGGATTTCGCGGACGCCGTCGACGACGTGAAAATTCGTCATGACGTATCCACGCGGATCGATCACCACGCCGGTGCCCATGCCGTTGACGCGTCGGGCGGAATCGTACTCCGTCGATTGCCCGGCCGGGGAGGCAATGGTTTTCTCGCCGCGGATGTTGACCACCGCGCCGCGCGCCCGCCGTATCGCCTTGACTATCGGCGTGTTCCGCAACTCCGACCCATCGGCATGGGCCGACGGAGACAGACAACAACCAAGCAATATCCATACGGCCCAAGCATGACGGGCGTGATGTCGAACGGGACGCGCGGAGTTATCGGTCATGGGATGTCTGTCGCGGGTGTTTATACAGTGAGCGGCTTGAAGTGCAACGTATAACAGTGGGTGCAAGCCCTTTGCCTCGAGGTCGCTGCACGCTGGATGACCATATTGCGCGGAACCGTCCAACCCGCGCGGAAGCGTGAGACTGTTGATAGATCGGCCCGGTATAAACGGGGGCTTGATCCCCAACGACATTACCCTCACAGACTTCCCAGCTTCACACGCGTAAAGCCAGGCAAGATCGGGGCGTATCTCTTGTTCCCACGCAGAGAGGTTGTGAATTTTTGTAGGGTGCGTGAAACGCACCACAACCGGTAGTGCATGGTGCGTTTCACGCACCCTACGGATTGTGGTCGTGATGACGCCAAATCGAAAAATTCACATCCTCAGAGCGGGGGAACGAGGGGGAACGAGGGGGAACGAGGGGGGAAGATCGGGGCGACTGAAGGTCATTCTCAGGCGGCAGTTGTCTCACCCATTATTGGCACAGAGGGGTACTGTCATTCTGAGCGTAGCGAAGAATCTCCGTGAAATTGGGCGAGATCCTTCGCTACGCTCAGGATGACAGGTGGGGTTTTCCGACAAAGCCTAATCCCGGCTGGGACACTCGGATGTGTGATCCTGGGTTGACGGCAGGAATCCGCGTTGGTAGAATGCGGACTCTACCAGCGGTGAAAATGTTTTTTTCGGTGCTGGCCGTGTGTGAATACGGCTGTATTCTCTTAGGAGGTGAGTGATGACCCTTGTGAGAGCAAGTCAAATTGTCGCGTGCGCAGCGCTTGCTTCTTTGACGCTTCTGGCGAGCGGCTGCGTAGGGACGTTGGAACAGGAAAACGCCGCCTTGAAAATCCAAGCCGACAAGTTATCCCAGGCCGAGCAAGAGGTGAAGCAACTTCGCAACGAGCTCGAGGCCGCGAAAGGTGCCGCAGAAAAGCTGTCCCAGGTAGTGCAAGAGGTGGAGCAACTCCGCGAGGAACTTGACGCAGCGAAAACCGCGAGCGAGGATTGCGAACAAGCCCGGAAGGACGTGGAAGCCAAGATCAAGACGTTGGAACAGGAAAACGCCGCCTTGAAAATCCAAGCCGACAAGTTATCCCAGGTCGAGCAGGAGATAGCACAACTTCGGACGGACCTCGACGCCGCAAAACTCGCGGCTGAAAAGGCCGAACAGGCCAAGCAGAACTCAGAGGCCAGGATTCAGACGCTGGAACGGGAAATCGCCGCCCTGAAGAAAAAGCAGGCCCCCGAGCCGGAAAACTAGACAATCTCGCCTGGGTTGCGGGGGGTGGCGCCGGCGTCTCGCCAGTGCCGGCCGGCGCACGGACAAGATGCCCGTGTCACCCATCAATTTCATTTAGCTGAGATGAACCACTAGTCGCTCCCCACTCCTCGTTACGATGCTCCGCGTCGTAACGCCCCCGCCGGGCGCTCGGCGTCCATACCCAGACGCAACCCACTACAGCGAAGCAACTTGCGCCCCCCGCCCCGGGTCCCCACTCGGAGCATGGGAACGAGGGCAAAATCGCCCTCCCCCCCGCCATGCCCGCGTAAGCTATTCTTCAGTAGTGGGCAAACGCCGACTTCCGATCCATTACGGGGGAGATCACAATCATGTTGGACAAGAAACATCTGCGAAAACACCTGTTCGTCGATCCGAAACTCCAGGGACCGCTGATTGCCCGGGTGGTGTTTTATTGGATCGTGTGTCTGATCAGCATTACGTTAATGCTCCTGTGCTGGCAGGTTCTCTCCGGGCCGCCACGGCCATTCCACGTCCACCTGAACAAGATATGGTTCCAATACGGTCCGGCGTTGGTGGCCTCTCTGATAATGTTGCCGCTGGTGATTATTGACATCGTCCGGTTCAGCAACCGGTTTGTCGGCCCGCTGTTGCGGCTGCGTCGATCGATGCGTGAGCTTGCCCGCGGCGAGCAGGTCGAGCCGATCGAGTTTCGCGAGACCGATTTCTGGCAAGAGTTAGCCGACGAGTTCAACGCCGTCATGCACCGCGTCCAGAACCACCCGGCCGACGACGAGAATTATTCCCACCAACCGGAAGAAGACGAGCCGGTGGCGGTGGGGTAACCGTCGGCGGCTGCTCGGTCGGTTTCGCCGCCATCGGCGGGCCGGCTATCGGCTACTACGCTTATGGTGGATCGGCTATCGGAGCGCACGTAATTTCCGCCGCCTGCCGGGATCCGGCCGCCGCCGACTTCTTCCGGCAATGGCTGCCGGGTTTTCCGCCCGGACTGGGGCAATAGCATCCGACTGCCACACGTTCAGCGCATTGCGTCGGCTGCCGGGCCGTCCAACTTTAGCACGACGATCGTGTCGATCTCTTGCCGGTCTGACTTGGGGACCGAGACCTCGATGCCCGCCTCGGTTTGGTTTACCGTGGCCGAGCCGCCGGTCAGGACGCTGCTGCCGACGATCTTCTTGTTGATCGGCGGCAGCTTCACGACAGCGAGGTTCGGGGCGAGGACGTGCAGGTAGATGGTATTGTCCTTGTAAGTGGCCGCGCCCCAGTTGCCGCGTGGGAAGGGGCCGCCGCGGGTGCCGTAGATGCTCTCGCCGTACTTTGCCAGCCACTGCCCCATCTCCCGCAGCCGTTCGGCCTGGCGCGGTTCGATCCGTCCGTCGGGCATGGGACCGACGTTCAGCAGCAGGTTGCCGTCGCCGCCGACCGTATTGACCAGTATGTGCAGGCACTCCTTGAGCGACTTGAGCTTGTCGTTCGGCTTCCAGGCCCATTGTTGGCAGATGGTCATGCAGGTTTCCCACGGCCGATCGGTCTGCATCTTGCCGATCTCTTGCTCCGGCGTGTCGAAGTCGCCGACGATGTCGTCACCCTTGCTCACTCCCGACATTCCCATTGCCTGACGATTCTTGCCGACGCGGTCGTTGATGATGAGGTCCGGCTGCAGGCCGTGAAGATAAGCATATAAGTCTTTGCCGCGCTGGTGGGTCCAGGCTTTTTCCCACTCGCCATCGAACCAGAGGATGCCGACGGGCCCGTAGTTGGTCAACAGTTCCTTGAGTTGATCTTTCATGAACTGGACGTAACGGTCCATGTCCGCGTTGGGATGAAGCGTCCGACCGCCGGGGCTGCCGTGCGGGTAGTGGGGATGATGCCAGTCGCAAATCGAATAGTAAGCGCCGAATAGGATCCCTTGCTTCCGGCATGCCTCGGCCAACTCCTTGACCACGTCCCGGCTGAAGGGGGAGTGCATGATGTTGTAGTCGGTCTGTTTCGTGTCGAACAGGCAGAAGCCGTCGTGGTGTTTCGTGTTCAGCACGAGGTATTTCATTCCGGCGTCTTTGGCAATTTCGACCCACTCGTCGGCATTGAACTTGACCGGGTTGAACTGCTTGTAGAGGTTATCGTATTCCTCGATCGGGACCTTCTCGCCGCGCGACAAGTCGTCCCTGCCGCGCGACCAGCCGATCTCGGTCCCCTTCAGGCTCACCGGCCCCCAGTGGATGAACAGGCCGAACTTCAGTTGCCGCCACTTGGCGACGGCCTCGGGCGGGGTCTTTCCGTCGTCTTTCTTCTCGGCCGCGGGCAGCGTTGATTGCATACCGGTCAGGGTAAAGATGCTCGCAAGCATGAACGTGCCGACGATTCTCACGGCGTTCTCCTTGAATGGAAAAAGGTGGGATTGGCGGATTGACGCGACTGCGGAAGGGACGCCATCTCCCGCTCGGCGGATGCCTTGATGTGGATCGTATATCTTGGAGGCTGCGTCACGAGCCGTGTTCCTCAAGGAATTCGCGGAATGGTCGGGCCGGCTCGTTTCGCCGTTGCGAAAAAACGGCCAAATCCTTGAGGTCATCCCGCCATTCATCGTCTTCGGCAATGCGAGTCAGAACGGCTTGCCGCTCTTCTTCGGGGAGCGCCCGCAACGCGGTCAAAAAAACTTCGGCAGTTGCTTGAGAAACGGTCATCGACATCACTCCAATCGTCTTCTCGCCCTAACAGACCACGACTTTGTCATTGTAATCCGCCATCGAACAATTTTCAATCAGGCGGCGCAAGAGGGATAGTCCCCCCGTGGACCGTGAAAAAGTATATTCAGCCAACCCGACGGGGGGAATGCCGGAAACAGTATAGATTCTTCGGCATTACACACCGGCAAACCACTCGACCACTGAATGGGTTGTCTCGGATTCTTACTCCCGCTTGAATTCCGCCGCATCCGGCCGTATGCTGACTCTTTTGTCGGTTTAGACGAGAATAGCGAAAACAGCCCAAAACCAAGCCGAGAAAGATAGACCATGCTGAGTTTCAAGGACGTGTCCGAGGTGCGCCGGTTCACCGCCGAGCAGGGTATCGAGTTCATCTCCTTTTACGTGTCCGACATCGACGGGCGGTTTCGCAACGTCACCATCCCAGCCGATAATTTCACGGAGAAAACCGTCACCGAGGGGATCGGCATCGACGCCTCGAACCTGGGCTTCGCGGCCGTGGACCGCTCGGACATGCTCATCAAGCCGGACCTCGACTTCGCCTTCCTCGACCCGGTCGAACCGGAGACCAAGATTCTCTACTTCCTCTGCGACATCCTGGACATCGACACCGAGGAGAGTTTTAACCAGGACCTGCGCCACATCGTCGGCAAGGCGGTCGCCGCGTTGCGGGAGGAGGGAGTGGCCGACGAGGTCCAGATCGGCCTGGAACTGGAGTTCTACGTCCTCGACGATCTCTACAGCACCATGACCACGCGCGAGACCTCCTACCGCGTGGAGAGCCGGGAGTTCGCCAGCCCGCCCGGCGGCGCCGAGCTATACCGAATCTACAGCAACCGCGGCTACTTCCGCTCCGAGCCGAACGACCACCACTTCGCGCTGCGAAACGAAATCTGCGAGGCGCTGAAACGGATCGGGCTGGAGGTCAAGTACCACCACCACGAGGTCGGCAGCTCGCAGGCCGAGATCGAGTTCAAGTTCCGGTCCGTCGAGTTCATGGCCGACGCCACCACGTTGGCCAAGTACATCTGCCACCGAGTGGCCCGCAAGCACGGGAAGATCATCACCTTCATCCCGAAGCTGATCCCCGGCGAGGCGGGCAACGGGATGCACATCCACCAATTCCTATTGAAGGACGGACGGAACGTCTTCCACGACGACGCGGGCCTTTACAAGCTCAGCCCGGTGGCTCTGAATTACATCGGCGGCCTGCTTTCGCACCCCGGCTCGCTGGTGGCGCTGACGAATCCGACGACAAACTCCTACCGGCGGCTGATTCCCGGCTTCGAGGCCCCGGTCAAGGCCGTGTTCGCCGAGGGGAACCGCTCCGCGGCCATCCGCATCCCCGGCTACGTCAAGGACCCGCAAGAACGGCGTTTCGAGTTCCGCACGATCGACGCCACTTGCAACCCCTACCTGGCCTACGCCGCCATGATCATGGCCGGGCTGGACGGAGTGCGGCGCAAGATCGACCCGGTGAAGGAGGGCTTCGGACCTTATGAGACCAACCTCTACGACCTGCCTCAATCGAAGCTCGATCAGATCAAGTCCTTCCCTCCAAACCTCGAAGTCGCCCTCGATGCCTTGAAGCACGACCGCGGCTACCTGGTCCACCGGGGCGTCTTTCCGGAGCATCTGCTGGAGAAGTTCGTCACTACAAAGATGAAAGACATCGCGGACATGCAGAAAGTTCCGCATCCCTGGGAGATCGCGCGTTATTACGACATCTGAATAACCATGCGTGATTCTGGGAGAAAACTCGTTTAGCCCCGGCGTCCACGCCGGGTGCATAACGCAACGGGAAATTGGCATTATCTTCCCGGCGTGGACGCCGGGGCTAAACGAACTGGATTCTCCCAAGATCGTGCAAGTTTATTAAGCCAAAGAATCCCATCGGTCACAGAGGAACTAAGATTTGCCCTTTTGCCCGCCCTGCTTCTGCATCCACGTTTCGAGCTTCTTGCGCAGCTTCTCGATCGGCGGTCCCAAGTCATTGCCTTCACTCCGCCGGTCGTCGAACACGTCGCTCAGTTCTTTGATGCTTTCGTGCATTTCCGCGAGCAGCGCTTGTTGGTCCGGCCGGCGCGCCAGCGACATGATTCCCTTATGCCTTTCGTCCACGCCGGTCAACGCCGTCAGCGCGGCTTCGAGACGCTGTTTTATTCGGCGGCGCGAGACGGACTGCGCGGACTCCTTGCTCAACCGAGTCTCTTCCGCGCAGCAATCGGCGGTGAAGCGGGCAAGTTTGGCCGCCTCCGCCACCGGATCGATCCCGGCGGCGCCCGCGTAATTCAGTTGCCCCAACGCTCCCGCGGCAACGCTCCGGGTACGATCCGAAAGCCTGGTGTCGGAGACGATGCCGGTCATCGCCTTGAACACGCCGTTGCCGTCGCCGGTCGAGCCGAGCAGTCCCAGCGTATCGACGGCTTGGGCCATGATCCACTCGCGTCCGGCCGCGGAAGGCCCCGTCGGCGGATCGGCGGTCGCCAGCCGGAGCATGGCATCGGCCAGCGCGCGGCGGGAGCCCTCGTCGCGGATTCCCGCTTCCGCATGGCGCAGCACTCCAACCATTGCCGCCGCGCGTATCGCATCGGGAAGATCGGCGTCGTTCACCGCGTCGACCAGCGCCTTGAGCGCTCCAGGATACGGCACGGCCGGATCGCTGCCGGATTGTTCGACACTGTTGAGTTCCCCGATGGCCAGCATGGCGTTGATCCGCGCGGCCGGATTGTAATTGCCCCGAACCAACTTGTTCATGAAATCCAGGACCAGGGCGTTCAGATGATCGTAGACCGTGCCGCTCTTGGTTTGCCGAAAGTAGTTCCCCAAGTCCCGGCGGAAACCTGGAAGAGAGGTGATGTTCTTCCAATGGGTCCAACGCCCCAGGGAATAGCGTGTAAAATACTCTTCGAACATCGGCTGATTGCCGTCGAAGTTCTTCGCCAGCAGAATCCGCCGTATGTCCAGCCGTTGCTTCTTGTATTTATCCTCTTCCGCTTTGGTCAGCGGCAGTTCGTCGTATTTTTTGTCCGGCTGGGGCGGCAGCTCGTCGGGGTCGGTGGGTTCCGGCTCCGGCGCCGTCGGTCCCCCTGGAGCGATCATTCCATCCAATGGCCCCGGAGGAACTCCGCGTGGGAGGGGGGGACGCTGGGCCACGGCCGATTGGCTCGCGATAACGCCCAAAATAATCGCGAACAAGAGCAGGAGCCGGCATCGAACGAAAACACCGCTCCCGTTGCTGGTTTGGGGTCTAAGCATCTGACAAGCCATATCTTTGCTTCTCGGTCCCGTACAAATACACACTGTATTATAGGCTACCAACGTTGGGGGAGGGCTGTCAAGTTGAGCAGTATAATGAATGTTGAATGAGGGTGTCCGGGATTAATTCCATTTAGCCCGCCGTGAATACACGGCGGGCAGCAGTGGTTGGACGCACCAGCCCGTGCCCCGGGTGTATTCACCCGGGGCTAAATAGCCGATTATGCGAGCCGAAACTGCCATGAAATGACGGGTTACATCCACACGGGTACGCGGAGCGCCCGATCGTGACGTTACGACGCGGAGCATCGTAACGAGAGTAATACGGCCCTGTACATCCGCGGGTCTTCTCCATAAAGTATGGGAAAGAGAGGTTGGCCCCATGACTTTGCTTTATTGCCCCACCCGCTTTCTACATCACGAGACCGGCGCCCACCCGGAGCGGGCCGACCGGATTCGTTTGATACCGGACCGGCTGGAGAAGGCGGGGTTGATGGGACAATGCCGTCAAGCGGATTTCGAGCCTGCCTCCCGCCAGCGGCTTGCGCTGGTCCACTCGCCCACCTACATCGACGAGGTCTGGGCCTTCGACAAGTCGGGCGGCGGATACATCGAGACGGACACGGTCGTCGGTCCGGGCAGCTACGAGGTGGCGTTGATGGCCGCCGGCTGTGCGTGCGACGCCGTCGAGCGGCTACTCCGCAACGAAGACACGCAAGGGCTGTGCCTGGTCCGCCCGCCGGGACACCACGCTATGACCAACCACGCGATGGGCTTCTGCCTGTTCAACAACGTGGCGGTCGCCGCGCGGCTGGCCGTCGAAGCGCACGGACTCGAACGCGTGTTGATCGTCGATTGGGACATCCACCACGGCAACGGCACGCAGGCCACGTTTTGGGAAGAGCCGCGGGTCGGTTATTATTCGATCCATCGCTGGCCTTTTTACCCCGGCACGGGCGAGGCGGGCGAGACCGGCGCCGGCCGCGGCCTGGGTTTTACCCGCAACCTGCCCATCCGTTACGGCACGGACAGGGAAGATTTCCTCGACATTTTCAGCGGCAGCCTGGAACAATTCGCCGCGAAAATCAAGCCCCAGTTGGTGCTGCTCAGCGCCGGGTTCGACGCCCATCGGCTCGACCCGGTGGGCGATCTCGGTCTGGAAACCGAGGACTTCATCCCGCTGACGAACCTCGTGCTCGACGTGGCCGACGCCTACGCGGGGGGCAAGTTCGTTAGCGTCCTGGAGGGCGGCTACAACCCCGAAGTCATGGCCGATTGCGTAGAAACGCACCTGGCCGAGATGCTCAAGCGGAACAAAAAGTAAATGAACCTGCTGGCGCTGGAAACCACCTGCGACGAGACGGCCGCGGCGGTCGTAACCGACCGGCTGGAGGTGTTGGCTTCCGTGGTGGCGTCGCAGGACGATCTGCATCGGCGCTTCGGCGGGGTGGTGCCCGAGATCGCTTCCCGCGCCCACGTCGAGCGGGTGCTGCCGGTCATCGACGAGACGCTGCGCAAGGCGGGCCTGACCCTTTCGGACATTGACGCGGTGGCCGTGGCGAATACGCCGGGGCTGGCCGGATCGCTGTTGGTGGGGCTGGTGGCCGCCAAGGCGATTTGCGTCGCCCGTCGGATTCCGTTGGTCGCCGTCAACCACCTTCAGGCGCACATTTACGCCTGCCGGATGGCAGCCCGGCGCGACGTATTTCCGTGCGTTGGGTTGATCGTCAGCGGCGGCCACAGCAGCTTGTACCGTTGCCGGGGACCGCTGGATTTCCAGTTTCTCGGCGGAACCATCGACGACGCGGCCGGCGAGGCCTTCGACAAGGTCGCGGCCATGCTCCATCTGGACTATCCCGGCGGGCCGTCGATCGAGCGCGCCGCCGCCGGAGGCAATCCTCGCGCTTACGCCTTTCCGCGAGCGCTGTTGCGCGAAGGGCGTTTGGATTTCAGTTTCAGCGGGCTGAAGACGGCCGTACGATACGCCGTGGAGAAGGAGGCGGGGGGCGGGGGACGGGGGACGGGATTAGTGGTCAGTGGTCAGTGGTCAGTGGTCAGTGATCAGAATCCAGAAATCAGAAATCGGAAGCATCCCGCCCCTCGCCCCTCGCCCCTCGTCCCCCGTTCTGTTGCCGACCTGGCCGCGAGTTTTCAGGAGGCGGTGGTGGACTGTCTGGTCGGCAAGGCGTTCGTGGCGTTGGAGCGGACCGACATGCGAATTTTGTGCGTCGGGGGCGGAGTGGCCGCCAATCGCCGGCTAAGGGAACGACTTCAGGCCGAAGCCGAGCGCCGGCAAGTCGAGTTGCACGTCGCCCCAACGCGGCTCTGCACCGACAACGCAGTCATGGGCGCGATCGCCGTCGAGCGGTTGCGAGCGGGGCTGGTCGAGGGCCTTGACCTCGACGTTTTCCCCGGCGTGGTTAGGAACGCGGGCTAGAAGTAGGGTGCGTCCGCGACGCACCACAAACAGCCGCGACGCACCACAAACAAGAATATCGGTGCGTCGCGGACGCACCCTACTGGCTAGAATATCCCTCCGCCGCCCATGCCGCCCATGCCGCCCATGCCGCCGCCCATGCCTCCCATGCCACCGCCTCCACCGCCGCCGAACAGGCCGCTGTAGCCTTGTCCGCCGGTGCCGCCTTGGCCGGTCGTGTTCTCGCCGGAGGCGGTGTTGAACACGTTCACTTCCGCCACGCCGGTGAATTGCGGCGACGCCGTGATGCGGACGTACCTTCGATCGGCCGAGATCACGGCCGTAACCATCATCATGGTTCCCTCGGGCAGAACCGTGATGACCGGCTGGTAGCCGACCGCGCCGCCGAAGTTGGCTCCGAGCAGCCTTCCTAGCTCATCGCCGCCGCCGCCCACGCCTTCGTTTCCGCTGCTTCCCGCCCGCGACAAAGCCATCCCCAGCAGCGACCGGGGATCGGCCGCGGCGGCGAGTTGTTGGGCGAGAATCTGCCGGTTCAAGGCGAGTTGGCCTCGGATGTCGTTGGCCACTTGCTGCTCACGAAGCGGCTCCTTGCGGCGCCCGTTTCTCAATTCAAACACGACCAGGGCCTCGTCCTTGTCCAGCGAGACCTTTTTGCGGACGTCAACGGCGTAGGACGTGCCCAAGTTGGTGATGACTTCCACGTTCACCTTGCCCGTGGTAACTTTCCCCCACACGCGGCGGAGCATCATCCGATACGTGCCGTCGAATCCCTTGGGGCAGACGTAGGCTTCGCTATGGCCGCCGAAGCTGTCGCGTCCGATCTGCGAGATGCCGTCGCCGAGCAGGACGCCGCCGGAAGTGGTCCGGGGGTTGCGCAGCGAGCAGACCGTGCCGCTCGGCTCCTCGACCAAGACGTCGACGTCCGCTTCCCCGGTCCAGGTGACGACGATCACGCAATCGCGTCGAACGGCTCCGTCCAACTCCGCCAGAAAGGCATCGGCTTCCTTGGTCCGCTTTTCGGCCCGGAGCCGGTCGAGGACTTCCTTCGAGACTCCCAGACCTGCCCGCCAAACATTGGCTTGCTCTTTCGGCCAGGCTTGGCTGAGGATGCCGAGGCTGGCCCATTTCAATCCTTCAATATCTCTAGCGGCGCCCGCGGCCTTCAGACCGAGCATGTAAGGCTCGGGGCGGAGCGGTTCCAACTCGGATGCCTGGCGATAAACTTGCAAAGCCCGTTGGTTAAGCCCCCTCCGCTCCAAAAACACGCCGACCAGCAGCAGGTCTTCCGTGCTGTCGGCAAAGTCGACCGCCGACATCACGGCCCGTTCGATCTCGGCCTTAGGCCGCCCCGCCGCTTCCATCGCCAAGGCCAGGGCCTCGTACATCCACGGTTGCCGTTGACGATGCCGCAGGGCGGCGCCGATCAGAGCGGAGACGTGGTCGAACTGTTGCTCGTTCATCAACCGACGGACGGCGTTGCGGACGGCCTTCGGCTGCGGCTCGTTCCGGGAAAAATACTCTTCCCAGACGACCTCCGGCTTGGCGCCTTTTTCGATCTCGATTTCGATCTTTGCGGGCCGGTTGCCGACGGTCGCGGCAGTTGGGGTGGCAGTTGAACTGCCATCCCAACGTTTGTCATGGGCGCGACCACCGGTGGCGGCTCTATCCGAGGCGCGGTTGTCCTTGGCGGCGTTGTCGAGGGCGTTCAGATCGTCCTCGACGGAGAAGGCTCTGAAGCCTCCCTCGGGTATCTTCGGCAGTAGGTCGCGCGGCAGATTGAACATACCCATACCCCCCCCCATTCCGCCCATTCCGCCCATGCCACCCCCCATGCCGCCCATTCCGCCCATGCCACCCCCCATGCCACCCATCATTCCGCCCATGCCACCACCCATGCCGCCCATCATCCCACCCATGCCGCCCATGCCGCCCATCATTGGCGGGGGGATCGGCAGCACGAGGTCGGCCACGGGGTAGACCTTGGTGGAGAGACGGGTCTCGGCCTCCTCGGGCGTGGTGATCAGCAACACTTCGTCTTGGATCATGTAGGTCAAACCTAACTCGCGCAGCATCAGCCGCAGGGCCGAACGTAGACTGACACCCTTAAGATTTTTGGTGACCGGGGTATCGGTACCGATGCCCACGTCTCCCAAGGCCCTGGTGTCGATCTGGATTTCGATCTTGTGCATGTCCTTCAAGTAGTCGATCACGTCCTGCAACGGCGTTTCGATGAACTCGAGTTGCGTCGTCGATTTCAGGGCGTCGTCGATTTTCTTTTCGGCGGTCCCCCGCTTCGCCAGGTCCACCGCGCTGTACCTGTCCTTGCGGCGGGCAGTAAGCTGCTGCCACACCTCGGCGTCCGGGTAGACGATCGGCGGCTCGTCGGGGAACGGAACGGCGGATTTCTCAACCTGATAGAGCACGTCCACGACGGCCTTTTGCCGGGCAAGACGCAACTCCATGAAGTCATTGTAATAACCCACCATTTGAGCTTGCAGCGACGCCAAGACCGGGGCCGGCGAGTTGGGCGCAAGTTTTTTTGCCTCGACCGCCGCCACCTCTTCCGCGTAGCGATAACGGCCTTCTTCCATCAGCGAATTGAACCGCTCCATCAACTGGCGGACCTTCTCCTGGTCGCGCATCAAATTTTCGCTAACCAACAACCGCTCCCTGGCGGCGGCGACGTTCTCCTGACGTTGTTGCCGCGAGTATTCGACGTCGATCTTGCGCCGCGCCGCTTCGCGCAACGCCGCTTGAAGCACGTCGACAAATTGGTCGCGGGCGTCGGGGTCCAACGCCGCGGTTTGCCGGACCTCCTGCAAGCGGAGTTTCAATTGCTGGATGGCCGCCTCGGGGTCGGCGCCCATTATCGAGCGGGCCTGATTCAGCGTGTTCCGCACTTCGGTATTGATCACCTGGGCGATTACCCGGCGATCGTGCTGGAATGTTTCGGCCAACACGCCCGCGGGCGGCTCCTGCGGCTCGGGGCCGACCAAGTTCAGGTCGTCCGGGCCTCCGGCCGGCGCTGCCTTGGGCGCCGTCGGCGCGGGAACGGCCTCCGCGGCGCCGCCCTGGCGTCGCTTGGCCAACGCGCCGCGGATCGCCAGCGCGTCGGCGTCGTTCGGATCGCGCCGAAGGGCCTCGGAAACCAGCCGCTCGGCGCCGTCGAGGTTGTCCGCCGCCAGCGCCTCGCGGGCCAAACGCGTCAATCCTCGCACTCCCGCGCCGACCGCCTGACGGGCCTCGGCTAGACTCGCCGAACCGACCAGCGGCAAAGATACGCCGCCGTCGATCCTCGCCATTTCGACCAATGTGACTAAATAATGGTTGTTGTCGTCGGATGGGACGTGCGGCACGTCGAAGGCAAACTTTTCCCGACCCGCCGCGCCGTCGGCCGCCACTTCAACCTTTAGCGGCTCCTTGCCCCCGAGCGTCCCGATCACGACCGTCTCCCGGTCGCTCCGCAACGGCGGCAATCGCTTGGGGAATACTTCGCCCATGCCGGCCGGCCAGGTGACGGAAGTCGGCCACAGCACGGCCGCGTCGGCCGCCGCGGCCAACCGCCCTCCCGCCTCTTGACCCTTCAACGATTCGGCGTCGGGGATCAGAGCGCCGCCGCTTTGGACCGCCAGCGCGCCGAGCAATTGAGGGTCGGGACGCAAACCGACGGCAAAACTATTAAATGGTATACGGGCATCGGCCAACCTCGCGGCCAGCTTCGCAAACTCGTCCGCTCCCAACAGGTTGGCGGCGCTGCGGCCGTCGCCGATGTAAACCGCCGCCCGCGCATTTTTGGAATCGCCGGCAAAGCTGTCCACGGCCGCGTCGACGGCCTTCTGCATATCGGTGGCCCCCAACGGAACTCGTGCGTCGAGCGCGGAGAGGGCGTCGGCCATCTCTCGGCCGCCGGGCGCAACGAATGTCTCGGTCAGCGGGACGGCGTTCAGATCGACGGCCATCAGGCGGACGCGGTCGCCGGCGCCGAGTCCCGCCAAGAATCCCTTCAACGCCTCCAACGCCTTAGCGCGGAATTCTCCCGTTTGGCTGGCGGAAGTATTGAACAAGACGACGATGTCGCGCGGGCCTGCCGCCGGCGCCACTCCCTCGGGCTTCATACTAAGCGCGAAGTAGTCGCCGCCGTCGGGCACCGAGAAAGTTTCCACCCCGACGGCGATTGAGTTAGGCGCCGCGGTCGCGGGTTTATCGGCCGGCACGAAAAAGGCCGCCATCGCCAGCGGTAAGACGACCAATCTAACGAGAATTTTTTTGGACATGGTTTGACTGCTCCGGCAAATCGAATGTAACGCGGGCCCACGAGGAGGCTGTGTTCCGAAACACCTCCCGGACACGCAGAGATTTCCCATTTCAATTAAGCGAAAAACTCGACTACAGCTATTCTACCCGACTGGAGGGCGCTTTGCCAACCAGAAACTACTTCCCGCTAAGCTAGAATAGCCCATACTGCAAACCCGGTGCCGGTAATCCGCCGACGAGGCAAGCGGAGCAATACCCCCCCCGCGGTGGAGAGGGATATTTTGACTGGCCGCCGGCAACCAATTCCATAAGTATTTTTCAGACAAATACTTACTTACTACCCCCCCCTTTCAATCGTTCTTTTTCCGTTGAATCCGGGACATGCTTGCGAACGCCGGCCATGCAACCGAATCGACGCGATACCCACCCAATATGGTGTTCCGGTCAATTCGGGCAATTCGCTGCAAGATGTGGCGAAACGACGTATTGAAATCGACCAGCGAACATCTTGGCAACCCGCCGATGGAAAACCGCATAACCCGAGTTCGCCTTGTGTCCTGCGACTTGCACCCAAGTTCTCCGCTTACCTCCGATACCCGCTGCTTGGCGGCTCGGCAAGCACGTCGGGGCGTCCGCTGTCGGGCAACACCAATTTCGTGCCGGGCGTGATGTAATTGAAATCCTTGCCCAGCACGTCGCGGTTCAGTTCGTAAACTTCGACCCACCGGGAGGCCTTGCCCAACTCGTAGCGGGCGATGTCGAACAGCGTGTCGCCTTCGGCGACGGTGTAGGTCCGGCCCGAGCGGTACTGGCGGTGCGTGCCGACGGTCGACGCACGCTCCCGCAAGGTTTCTCGCCGGCTCGGCTTGGGGCACAGGTCGGGGTATGACTTTTCGAGTTGCTCGACGGTCGGCGTCAAGACCAGATCGCCGGGTTGGAGCCGCTCTTCGTCGTCCACCTTGTCGCGATTGTGTTCCGCCAGGGCCTTGAAGTACGCACCCGTCCCGTACAGCCTCTCGGAAATCGTCCAAAAGCTGTCCAACGGCTGGACCTCGTACTTGCCGTCGGCGCGCAGAGGCGGCGGAGCGCCGCCGCGGCGCGGGCCATTGTTGTCGTACATCGATCGCGGCGAGAGACGGGGATATTCCGAGGCCCCATTCCGCGAGATCGGTGCGGCCTGCGTGGGCTGGTCAGTCGCGTCCGCGTACGAGCGGTCCGGGTGCGACGACTCCGGCGGGGGCGGGGCGCCGACCGAAGTATAGCCGCTCGTCTCCGCGCGATCTGGAGGAATCTCCCCGCGACCAGGCCGACGCCGCGTATTCTCGTCGGGCATGGTCCGGCTCGCGTCGGCAGGCCCGTGGCCACGCGGCGAGTCGTTGAACTCCCAGCCCGACGTGGGATCGGACGGATTCCGCTCATACCTGTTGCCCGACTGCGGTTTGGGCGGCAACGGCGGGGGCGAAATCAGCACCGGCCCGTTCCCCTCGACCGGCTTTGCCTTGCCTTTGTCCGAGGCCGGCTTCCACTTGTCTAAATCGTTGTCGATCGGCTTAGGCGGCCGGCCCGTGTCGGACTTGGCCAGCACGACCGTCGGCGGGTTGCCGCCGTGGGATTTAGGCTTGGCGGCCTTGGAGAAATGCTTTTCGTCCCGGTCCTCGTCCGGTCGTTTGGCCTTGCCTGGATTTTGGTCGGCGGCGGCGGCAAGCCCGCCGTCCGAGCTTGATCCGGTGAGCCGCACGGCCACCACGGCGGCAAAAACCAGCAATAGCGCCAGAATCACGGTCACGCCGACCTTGGCTTCCTTGCCCAGGCGCACTGATTCACCCGTTTTTTCTTTATCGTTCATGGTTAAGCCTCCGTGCTAAAAACCGCCCGGCACAAGTGCCGGGGCTAAACGTACATGTCCGCGTTCCGCTCTCGTTCCCACGCAGAGCGTGGGAACGAGGTGTTATGCTATCCGTTCCGCGACCCGCAGCTTCGCGCTGCGCGATCGTGGGTTGGCGGCCAATTCCTCCTCGTCGGGGCGCAGGGGCCTGGGCGTCAGCACCTTCAGCCGCTCGTCCGCCCGAAACGCCTTCTTCACTCGCCGGTCCTCCAATGAATGAAAACTGATAACGGCTATCCGCGCTCCGGTTTTCAGGCAATCGGGTATCCTCTGCAGGGCGATTTCCAGCGATTTCAGTTCGTCGTTGACCGCGATCCGCAGGGCCTGAAAGGTCCGCGTGGCCGGGTCGATCCTCTCGCCGCGCGGGTTGCTCGGCACGCTGCGGCGGATCACTTCGGCCAGTTCTTCCGCCGTCTCGATCGGCCGCTCGCGCCGTCGGCTGACAATTGCCCGCGCTATCCGCCGGCTGTATCGTTCCTCTCCGTAGTTCGAAATAAGTTGGGTCAAGTGCTCCTCGCTTAGCCGGCCGATCAATCTCCGCGCCGGCTCGCCGGAAAGGGTGTCGTACCTCAGGTCCAAGGGTCCGCCGGCCGAAAAGCTGAATCCTCGGCCGGCGTCGGCCAACTGATCGCTCGACAATCCCAGGTCCAGCACCACTCCGTCGACCGGTTCGATATCCAATTGCTCCAGCACCTCCGGCAGGTCGCAATAGTTCGCTTGCACCAACTTTACCGGCAGCCCGGAAAGCCGCTGCACGGCGGCGTCCACGGCAGCCGGGTCGCGGTCGATGCCGATCACCAGTCCGCCGCCTCCCACGGCTTCGGCCAGCGCCCGAGCGTGGCCTCCGCCGCCGAGGGTGCCGTCGACCAACACCGCGCCCGGCCGGGGACGCAGCCACCGGACCACCTGATCCAACAGCACGGGTACGTGAACCGATGATGGCTCGGTCATTTTTCGCGGCACGGGACGCCGCCGACAAGTATTCATTCAATACATTCAATAAAAACACCCCACCTCGGGCGCGTCCTTGCGCCCATGCGAGGTCGAGTGCCGGCGATCGACTCGTTTTCGATGGTCAAGTCTCTCGCCCAATCGCAACGGAAAGTCCTCCTTGGCTCCCCGTCCGCGAGAACCAACTTCACCCCGGCTGAAGGTGAAATCCCAACGCCGACCAGGTGGCCTCGGACCGGCGCCGCGGTTCTCACGCATGGCGAATCAACGGTCTCCGTGGCCGACGTACCGTCGGCCGCTAAACTCACAATTTGTCGCTGCTGCCGCTCAACGGAAGGCGGCCTCGGCGATCTCGTCGTACCGGCTCTGCCGCTCGGCCAGGTACGACTCCCAATGCTCGGCGGCCCAAAGTTCCACATGGTCCTGCACTCCCAACAACACCACTTCCTTTTCCAACCGCGCCAGTTCGGCCAACTCCGGCGGAACGCGCACGCGTCCTTGCGAGTCCCACTCCACCCGCTGCGCCCGGGCGTAAAACAGCCGATTGAAGGTCCGCACGTCCTGCCGGGTCGGCGAAGATTGGGCCAACCGCTCGGCCAGCCGGGCAAACGCATCCTCCGTGTAAAGGGCCAACGATTGATCGGTCCCCGGCGCGATGTACAACGCCTGCCGGCCGTCGGATTCCAGGGTTTCTCGGAGCCGGCGGGGGAGCGCCACCCGAAGTTTCTGGTCGATCGAGCGGCTGAATACACCGGTCAGGAGCATGAGTCACCACAAATCCCCACTTGGCCCCACGAAGCCCCAAAGATACCGATTCGCCGGGGCGGACACAAGGCAGGTTTTTCGCCGGAATTCATGACTCCGATGGTCCCAATTTCCATAGCTCCCAACGCGGAAACAACTTCCAACGACGCACCGCGACGCAAGTGAAATTTTCTTTTTTTTTTCGGCTAGGCTTTAGGCTGGAGGCTGGAGGCTGGAGAAAACCCCTCCAGCCTCCAGCCTCCGGCCTCCAGCCTCCGGCCTCCAGCCTACAGCCTGTACGTGTTTACCAACGATTCCCAAAGCCTTTCGTAAGTTCTCACCATGCGAGAAATCCCAAAATTCTCCTCGACGCGCCGATGGTTTTCCAACCCCACTTCGGTCGCGCGTTGCGGGTCGTTCATCAGCCTAAATATCTTCTCGGCAAGGACTTGCGAATCGCCGTAGCGGACCGTCTGCTCCTCTGCGCCGGAGTCTAGCAACTCGCCGACGCCCTCGACATCCGTGGCGACCACCGGTTTGCGGCTGGCCATTGCCTCCAGCACGACATTGGGCATCCCCTCCCACGCCGAGGGGAGAACCAGCAGCTCGGCGGCGGCAAGAATCGCCGGCACGTCGGGTCGCCAGCCCGCGAAATGGACCCGGTCGGCTATTCCAGCAGTCTTGGCAGAGGTCTCCAGCACCGTCCGCAGCGGTCCGTCGCCGACCAACAGCAGCTCGCAATCGGGCAGGCGGTCCAGCCACGACGGGGCCGTCTCGATCAGCCACTTAACCCCCTTTTGCGTCTCCAATCGACCGACGAATACGACTGCGCGGCGGCCGGCCGCGATGCCAAACTCTCGCAGATCGGCCGGTTGCCGGGCCGGGTATTTTTCCAGGTCGATACCATTCGGGATGACTACAAGTTTCTCGGGCGGCAGACCGGCCCTATCGGCCGAAAAATCGGCAACCGATCGGCCGACGCAGACATACCGGTCCACTAGGCTTTGCGTCATCCGATCGAGCCAAAGGTGCCAGCGTACTCCGTGTTCCGCCACCCGGATGCCGGCAACCACGGTCCCTACGCCGGCGCGTCTGGCGGCAATTCGGCCGACGATGTTTGCATGAAACAGGAATGTTTGGGCAACCTGGGGCTTATGGGCAGCCAAGAGCCGACGCAATCGACGAACGACGACGGGAAATTGCCACACGCTTCGCCCGTCTAGGAAATGGACCTCGACGCCGGCCGCCCGCAGTTTCGGCAGACAGGAGGCTTCTTCCTTCGCCGGCCGCGGAGAGAGGCAGTATACAACCGGGTCGAAACGGCGTCGGTCGATCCGAACGGCCAGTTCGGTCAGGCACCGTTCGGCCCCGCCGGCGTCAAGTTCGGTGATGCATAGGGCGATCTTGATCCGCGACATGATTCTGAACCGCCGTCCCCCTGCAATTAATCGCGTAAGGGGCTTATACTCGTTTCCCTTGGGAGGGTAAAGCTCACAATGTCGGAACTGGACATAGACAATTACGACTACGATTTGCCGAAGGGTTTGATTGCCCAGTCGCCGGCGGCATGCCGGACCGACGCCCGGCTGCTGGTGGTCGATCGAGGCCGCAACTTGTTGGAACACAGGTACATCCGCGATCTGCCCGAGTATCTCCACGACGGTGACTGCCTGGTGATAAACGACACGCGGGTCGTACCCGCCCGACTGGTGGGACACCGCCCTAACACCGGCGGTCATTGGGAGGGGCTTTTTCTGGAGGCCAGGCCCGACGGATTGTGGCGAGTTATGTGCAAAACCCGCGGCAAGCTGAAGCCGGGCGATTCAGTCACGCTGCTCAGCGCCGTCGGGAACGATGACGTGCAGCTCCAATTGGCGGCGCGGCAGAGCGACGGGACCTGGATCGCTCGGCCCATGGCGGAGGAAGACGCCCTGACGCTGTTGGACCGCGTGGGCCGAGTACCGTTGCCTCCGTACATACGCAAGGGGCGGATGATCGAAAGCGATCGGGAACACTATCAGACGGTGTACGCCCAAGTACCCGGCGCGGTGGCGGCGCCGACGGCGGGACTGCACTTCACCGCGGCTCTGCTCGACCGGCTGGCCCGGCAGGGCGTGGAAATCTGCGCCTTGACCCTCCACGTCGGGCCCGGAACCTTTCGGCCTATCACCTCCGAAACGCTGGCCGGACACCAAATGCACTCCGAGTGGGGATGCGTCGGACAGCAGACCGTCGATCTGATCGCCGAATGTCGCCGTCGCGGGGGGCGAGTGGTAGTCGTGGGGACCACTTCGGTCCGGCTGCTGGAGACCGCCTCGGCCGGCGGCGAGCTAATGCCGTTTTCCGGCCACACCGACTTGTTCATCCGCCCGCCGTACAGGTTCCGCACGATCGATGCCCTGTTGACCAATTTCCACCTCCCACGCACGACGTTGTTGGTGCTGGTCCACACGTTCGGCGGCGACGAGTTGATTCGTCGGGCCTACGAAGAGGCGATCCACGAGCAGTACCGTTTCTTCAGCTACGGCGACGCAATGCTGATTGTGTAGCCCGAATCCGGCAAAAACGGTGCAATCCCTACCATCACTCTGCCGATACGTGATACATGTAAGTAGTAGCGCGCCCTCGGCCGACCCACGCTTGGGTGGGGTGCGTGGGGTGATCGACGCGCCTTCTTTCCAGGAGTCAGGCAACATGCAGATCAAGGTATACGTCCCAAAGCTGATCGAAATCCCCAGCGAGTACTTGCCGGCGTTGGCCAAGCGCGCCGCCGATAGTCTCGGCGACCGGTCTCCCGAGGTCTCGGCGACCCGAGGCCACTTGGTACGGCAGGCCGTTCAAGACGGATTGCTGCGTGATTTCGACCAGTTGATCGGCGAAGACGGCACGGTCGATCTGGTATGCGATCCGGGTACGGAAATCCCACTGGAATTTGACAATCGGACGCTCAGCATCGCGGAATTGCTCGACACCTTGCAGTACAAACAGAATTGGTCCGACATGCAGGCCGCCGGCGAGGCGGCGTGAGCGGAAACCGAATAGCCGGCTAGTGCCCCTCTCGTCGCACGAACACGAGTACGCCCGCCGCTGCGGTGCAAACCGCCAGGAACGCCAATCCGATCAGCGTGGGTAGGAGTTCTATGGACATAAGTGCCTCGCAATGCGCCGGGGAGCGGTATTTCCATCGTCCGGCCGACCGCGGCGGCTGAAGTCGGTTGGCCGTGGCCTTTGCGGCGGTCATAAACGGTCCCGCTTCGGCAACCGATAGAGTCCGTGTGAGCGGTCTTTTTTCGGGTGTTATTCCGCCGCCGAGCGCCCCCGCCTTTCCGCCTTGTCCTGGAGGATTTTCACCTCTAAGTCCGCCCGGGTCTTGTGCGCCCATTGCTCCAACTTGACGCACCATTCGAGGGCTTTCTTGTCGTGCAACGGCAGGTCCTCGATACCCTGTTCCCGGCTCAGGTTGGCCATTTGACGCACAATAGACGCCAAATCGAGCAGGCGGAGAGAGAATTCATCGAGCTTGGATGGATCGTAAGTCCGCAGTGTCATGTCCATTATTATATGCGAAACAGGGCGGGTTGTCTATCGGATTCATTGAGAATTACCCGGAATTCTCACCAGCATACCCTGCCGAGAAGAGGTATATTATGTCCAAAAAAATGATTGTAAATATGTACCTTTTGTGCTAGTCTGCCTCTCGTTGAGTCACTTCCGAGACTTTTTCAAACGGGGGGGTAACGTGTCGAAATTGCCTGAAAAACCCGCCGACGACCCGTGGGACGCCTTCGAGCTGGACGACGAAATCGTGGACCCTGAACCCGAACCAGGTGACTTTTGGGGGGAGTTGGACGATGATTGCGACAATGGTGGTTGACGAAATCCGTCGGATGTTGCGCGAAGGCCGCCTTTCGCAAAGAAAAATTGCCGTGCGATTGAGCGTTAGCCGCGGAACGGTCAACGCCGTCGCTCGAGGGAAGCGTCCCGACTACTCCGCGCGCCGACGACGGGAGGACGACGACTTTATCCCGCCGATGGGGATACCGGTGCGTTGTCCCGGTTGTGGGGGCTTGGCGCAGATGCCATGCCTGTTGTGTTACATCCAAAAACTACAGAAGAAGAATTGTCGTACAGCTTCCAGGTAGGCACACGTAACATCCTGAGGACGATGGATGGCATATCCGCACGACCATTGCGGGGGGGCGGTTGATTCTCTAATCACGAAGGGTAGAATAGCTAAGAGGCAATCCGAAAACGATCTGCTTACTGGGAAAGGACTTGCGACAATCCTGCGTATTTTGCCAAGGGCCGATTTTGCCGTGTTTTTGGGAGCATGGGCACACAAACACTGCGGAGCCGCTGTCATAAGTCCTTGTTATCACAGTGGTTACTTTTCGGACAGCCTCTAAGAGGCTATCCGAGAACGGTGAGAAATCGGTCCCCTCTCCCTCTGGGAGAGGGTTAGGGTGAGGGCGTTGTGCGGCAAAATGGGGTCTCCCGCTCGCCCAGCTTCACTATTACCCTCACCCCCTGCCCCTCTCCCAGAGGGAGAGGGGAGCTTTTTGGACAGCCTCTAAGTTGCCTAACTCGGGCAGACAGGCATGTCTGCCCCATCAGCCGTAACCACTGGACCGCCGTTCAAAGGCCACCCGGACGAGTGGCCTTTTGTTTGTTTGTCCCCCTCCAGCGGACTGTTTTTCCCGATTCTTTTCGACCCAGTGTCAGGAATCGGGCCTCGGCGGTCTATAGGTTAATGAGTAGGAGTACGGGCTGGGGCGGTTTGCGTACCCTTAAGCGAAATGGAAACGATGAAGCAGCATCGCCGATTTTTGGTCATCCTGGGTCTGGCGGCAGCAGCCGTGCTGGCGCCGGCGTCGACCGCGCCGGCCTCGGTCGAACTGCGAATCCAGATCACCGGTCTGAGCTTCAAGTACGACGAGAGCCAGGACGGCAGCCTGTTCGACGCCACGTCGATCGCCGGCGGTCACGGAACCATCGGCGAGGCCACGCAGGTCTCGCGCATCGATTTCTTTCTGGGAGGCTCGCTCCACGGCTCGCTCCTGTACGGCGAAGGGCTGTATGCCGATTTTCTGATCCAAGGGATTCACGACATTCCCGTGGGCGGGGGAGTTGTCAACACGACCTCCACCGGCCCCAGCTTCGGCTTCGACCTGTTGAGTTCCGACCCCGCCCTGGGGCGCTTTCTCGCGTTGGAACTCGACGCAGTCAGCGTGACCTACATCCGCAACCAGATCGGCTCGTTCGTTCAATTCAGCTTCATCGCCGGAGGGCCGTCGGCCGGCGTGGTGTCGCAGGACTTGCCCTTTGAGTTGGAGATCGACGAAGGGCAACCGATCACGGTCCGCGTTTCCAGCGTGAACATCACCAACAGGGTCGAGCAAGGCGGCTATCTGACCGGGTTTTGGGCCAGGAGCGGAACCGCGAACGTCTCCGGCGTGCTGGTTCCCGAGCCCGCCTGCTTCGCGGCCCTGCTGGGCATCGGCGTAATCGGCCTGGAGATTCGGGCATGGCGAAAACGCAGACGAAAGCGCTGCGCGAGGCGTTGTGGAGAAGACCCATGAGACGCCAAAGCGGATATTGGGCGATGTTGTTCGCCGTCTTGTCGGCCGCGCCGGCAATCACGCCGGCGACGGCCTCGGTCGTGATTACCATCGACTTCACGGGCCTGAACCTAGAGTTCGCCGGCGGCAAAATCTATGACGCCGACCATCTGGCCGGCGGGAACGGCTTGATCGCCGACGCCACGAAGCTGGGATCGATCAACTTCTCGATAAACTATGTGCCGGTTCTGTCCCTGTCGGGCGACGTGTACGCGGACATTCTCATTCAAGGGGTGCCGGGCATCCCGCCAAACGGCTATGTGGTGACTTCCGGCGGATCCTTCGTCGACCTGTTATCACCGAGCGGCTGGCTGCTGGGACTGGATATCGGCCCAATGATCGTATCGTACACGGTATCGCCCACGAACTATGTGACGATAAGCGGAATCGCAACCGGCGCCATCACGCAAAATCTGCCCGGCGGGCTGATCATCGATCAGGGCGAGTGCGAAATGGTCCTGCTGATGGGCGACACGCTTTCCGGCAAGGTCTTCACTGGCGAGTTGCTGACGGGATTCACGTCGAGCGGCACGGGACAGATCAAAGGCGTGCTGGTCCCCGAGCCCGCCTGCTTCGCGGTCCTGCTGGGCATCGGCGTGATCGGCCTGGAGATCGGGGCTTGGAGAAAACGTCGGCGGAGGCAGCGTTCGGCACGTGCTTGAAACTAACCGATGATCGAGGTATCCTAAGACTAGGGGACTAGGGAGAACAATCATGAGACATACCTGTAGAAACTGGACTCTGTTGCTGACCGGCGCGTTGGTTGCGTTGGCAGCCGCGCCCCCGACGGCCGCGGACGTGATTACCATCGACTTCATGGGCCTGAACCTGAAGTTCGCCGACGGCGATATCTACGATGCCGACCATCTCGTCGGCGGGAACGGCTCGACCGCCGACGCCACGGCGCTGGGATCGATTACCTTCTATAAGAACTACGACTATGTCACCTCTCTGGACGACGACGTGTACGCCGATATTCTCGTCCAAGGGGTGCCGGGCCTTCCGGCGAACGAGCCGGTGGCGACTTCCGGCGGGTTGTATGTCGATCTGTTGTCTTCCTCCAACAGTACGCTGCTGAGACTGTCGATCGGCGCGATGGGCGTGTTTTACACGACCGGCAGCTACGAATCGGTCGCGGTCAGTGGAATCGCAACCGGCATTATCGCGCAGAATCTTCCCGACGGCCTGATCATCAATCCGGGCGACGAAATCACGATCTTCCTGATGGGCGACTCGCTTTCCGGCAAGGTCTTCACTGGCGAGCTGCTGACGGGATTCACGTCGAGCGGCACGGGACAGATCGAAGCCATCCCCGAGCCCGGCTCGTTGATGATCCTGCTGAGCCTGGCGGCCTCGGCTTTGGCTGTCTGCGCGTGGCGTGTTGCTTCCATGAAGGCCCGTTGCTTGTAAAGCCGAGGATTTGGGTCCGTGGAAGAACCGTGCGTTGCCCATTCTTCTATCCGAGCATCGGGCGGGTGACCCTAGCCCGGATTTCTGGGACTGTAAGGATTTCTGTGTCACGGCAGCGGGATTATCGGAGTTTGCCGGCCCGCTGCCCAATCGTGACACAAAAATTCGTACAGCCCCACGCCGAGCAGGCCTCGAAAAAGGTGATGCGGGAGCCGACCCGCCTGAGTAACGGGGAAGGCCGCCGCCGCAAAGTGCAAGCTTCCCGACCGAGGAGGGGGAGGCATGAGGCGACACGCTTTGCGGTCCCGCCGGGGTAGTGGCGACGGCATGTTTGCACGGAGACCAACGCAACACGGGAAGACCCAACGGTGGCGGCGCGTGACCGTCAACCGCCACCCCGCACGGCCCGGCCTGTCGCTGGCGGGCGTCCGGTTGGAGGTCACACGCCTCCACCGCTGGGGTTTTCCCGTGTTGCTTGTCGTTTCTTCTTCCACACATGCCGTCGCCGACCAACGCTGCGCGTCGGTGCCCGCCCCGGTGGGACCGGTCGGGTGCCGTCGCTCATCCCGCCAGACTGCGGCGGCCTTCCATGTTACTCAGGCAGGTCGGCTCCCACGTTACCCTTTTCGAGGCCTGCTCGGCGTTCACTCACGTTACGGCCTGTGTGTTCGCTGAGTCGCCAAGCGACCCTTTTCTTGAAGTGCTTCAGTCCAATTCGTTACCTCCTTGAACCGCTCCAAGTGCTACCGGCTGGAGCGACCAGATGCCGGTTGGGATTCGCACCCACTAGAATCAACAAGCCTTTTCACGGCACACTGAGAAATGCGGGCTAGAACGCCTTCCCGTCGATCGCCTGGCCGTCCTTGCGGTTGCCCAGCCGGCGGTGCGTTTCCGGGTCGATCGAGTAGTTGATCATCTGCACCGAACCGTCGCAGAGGGCCATGTGGAAGCCGTTGGCGTGCGCGCTGCCGAACGCCCGGCCGTGCGGCAAGCCGGGCTGGTCCTGCAGAGGCTTGTACTCAAAGTTCGCGGCCGGATCGTAGGCCGGGTTATATATGGTCCAGCGGTTCACGTCATAGTCGTAACCCAGGTCCCAGCCCTGGTCATTGGCATACTCCAGGCCGTCTTCGTAACGGTCGGGGTCCAGATAGCGCTCGCCGATGAGGTAGGTGTTGCTGACGCCGTCGCTAATGTCGGCCATCTTGCACGTGCTGCGGATGCCGAATACGCCAGTGGTGACGCAGCTCGGCACGTTTGCCTCCCATTGCTGGAATGTCCAACTATCTCCCTGCTGCAACGAGTAAGGGCCGTAGCCACATATGTTTAACGTTTCCCAGTTGCCGTCTGTGTCCTTGCTTTCGCCGGCGCAGCCGGCGTAATCGGCCCGCCCGATTAACGGGAGCCGTTGGATTAGGTTGACGTAATCCATCCCAGTAGTGATGTAGTGAACGTAGGGATACAAGAGGGCCTTGCGGCGCGTGGGACAGTGAAGGATGGCCAGCGGCGTTTGGGCCGTCAGCGTGCGGCCGGTGATGTCGTTGTTCAGGCCCAGGTCGTGCAAGGTCTGCTGTTCGATGTAGGGGAGGATGTTGAAGAGCCATCCGCCGGGCTGCCGCTTGTCGAAGCCGCGGTCCGCGTCGCCGGCCCAGCCCCAGCCCCAGCCGCCGGCGGGCAGGAACTTGTGCGTCTCTTCGTGCTGCAAGCAGCCCAGCGCGATCTGTTTGAGGTTGTTCTTGCACTGCACTTGCCGGGCCGCCTCGCGCGCCGCCTGCACCGCCGGCAAGAGCAGCGCGATCAAAATGCCGATGATCGTGATCACCACCAAAAGTTCCACCAGAGTAAATCCCCTCCCCCTCCGGGAGAGGGTTAGGGTGAGGGCGGTGGATTTCTGATTTCTGATTTCTGATTGATGATTGCTTCGGTCCATCATTCGCCTCATGGTTCAGTGGAAAAGTCGCTCAAACGAACCCCGAAAATCCCACGCCAAGGCGCAAAGACAACAAAGAGTCCGTTCTCTTTGCGCCTCAGCGCCTTTGCGTGAGTTCTTGTGCTTCCGAGAATGGCCGGCGATCCGAGCGTCGTCACGAAAGGCCTTCGTGACGACGCCGGATCTCGCCGGTCAAATCAGAAATCATACATCCTAAATCATAAATCTACCGCCGCTTCCGCCAGGCGTAGCAGAGCAGCCCGACCAGCCCCGTGGCCAGCAGGGCCAGGGTTCCCGGCTCGGGAACTACTGTTGCTTGCAGTTGGAACCCGTTGATTCCCGCCCACGTGGCGGTGCTCTTGTTGACGTTGGCGGTTAGAGTCAGATATCCATTGGCGTCGGCTGTTCCGTTGAGGCTAACGTAGGCGACACCAGCACCGCTGGAGATCTTCCGATCCACGCCTGAAGTACTGGCCGTTGCGCCCCCGTTGGCCGTAGCGAGGGTGAACACCGTGCCGCCATGGGTGGAGTCGTCGTCGGCACCGAAGCAAACGATCTGGAAAGCCGTGGTCGGCACCAAACCCGAAAATGTATAGGTTACCGCAGAAACACTCGGCAATCCGTACAGGGCTTGGTAGTCCCCCATCAGGTACGTGGTGCCGGCGTCCATCGCGGTACCAAGCGAGTTCTTATAGGCGCCGTTATTAGGCGCCGTCTGGGTTACGGTCATCCCTGTGCTAGTGCCGGTGGAATCCATCACAGGGTTATAGCTGGCGGCCAGTTGCCACACGTTCCAGTGGTCGCTGGCGTTGCCAGGAAGAACCGCTACGCCGGTCTGACCTGGGTCGTAAGTGGTTTGCCCCGACGTGCCAGAGATACCCTGCCAGTCCACGTTGATCAACGTTGCTTGAGCAGAAGCGGTCAAGCAGACCAACGCCACCGCGCACACGAATCCAAGCGCACTCTTGTTGAACGTAGACATCGTTTCTCTCCAAAGTAAAAGATTTGTAAAACTTGATCGAACTAAAACCTCCGACAACGGGCGTGGCTCCCATTCCGAGCGATCCCGTTATTGCCCTTCCGTGGGCGACGTTCCGAAGTCTGAATCGTCCTTCGCTGCCTCGTTGGGGTGGCAGTTGTACTGCCACCCCTGGGGCGACAGTACAATTGTCGCCCCAACAAGTCTTTCTGGCAGTTGGGCGGTCCGGCGTCCGCGTGCGACCCGCCGCCCCAGCCGCTTGTGCGGCTTTTATTTCCCCCTTTCCGGCGATTTTGTTGTGCCTGTAGGCGAAATCTCTCGTTGCTCGTTCTTGGTCTCCGTGTACGTAGCCGACAACTCCTCGAATCGGACCGTCATAACGTCGCAGTTGCCGGTGCCGACCAGCAAACGGCTGTTGGCCGCATCCAACAACGGCGCGGCGACCGACAAGTCGATGGGGCGGCCGGCGAAGGCGCCAAGGAATTGCCCCTTGAAGTCCGCGTCCACCGCGAAGGTGACCCACTTGCCCTTCTTCCACAACCGAAACCGGTGCTTTCCCGAGCGCAGGCTGGTTAACGGCGCCATTTCGGCCACGATTTTGACGTCATCTCGGCCGGCAACCGAATCGGGGTGGCACAATTCCACGAACGCGCGGCCTTCGTCAAGGACCAATGCCAGCACCAGCCCGCAGGTTACCTCGTCGTAGAAATTGCTGTTGGGAACACCGTCGCCAATGCCAAAGAAGATGCGGTGACGGAGGAGTTGCCTGTCCGGGGCGTCCAGGTGAAACTGGAACGTGGCCTCGAACACGAAATCGCGGTCGCAGAAGTCGGTCGCCACGGTGCGGATGTAGCCGCGCGACTGCCGGCCGTCGGTGGCCGGCGGCTGCTGGTACACGGCCGCCCCAAGCTCGTTTACGTATCGTCCCGGCGGGTTCTGCTCGAAAGCGGCGCCAAGCTTGGCGCCGTCGAACTTCTCGACGATCCGGGTGGTGTCGGGCTGGAGGCTGCGGACGAAACCATCGACTTTCCCGGGCACCGGGCCGCGGACTATGACCAGTCGGGCCTCGGCGTCCTTGCCGTGTTGCACCCGCACCGACTCGTTCTCGCCCAAAATCACCTCGCGGCCGTCGCCCTCACCCCCTGCCCCTCTCCCGGAGGGAGAGGGGAGATTTCCATCGGCATCCAGCACCAGCACCTTCACCGAGCCGCGGAAGACGTGCGACGTGGTGGTTCCCTCCTCACCCACTTCCACGCCGAACTCGGTGCCCAGGTCGGTTACAAGGGCGGTGGGAGTACGGACGGAAAACAAGGGATTAGGGATTAGGGATTGGGGATTAGAATTAGTGGCTAGTGGTTGGTGGCTAGTGGTTAGTGAAGTAGACCTTGAACCTTGAACCTTGGAACTTGAACCTTTTCCTTCAACCGCCCCCACCCGCGCCGTTAGTTTTCCCAGCGCGAGGTAGCCGCCGCTGCTGGATTCCACTTCGTAGGTGCAGGGGCCTTGGAGGATGACCTTCGCGCCGGTGTCGTAGGTGATTTCCATCAGACCGGAGTCGAGTTTGTACTTGTGGCCCAGCGGGACGTAGGCGAAGCCATACGGCGGCAGGAATCGCGGATCATCCGACCATTTCACGTCGAGCAGCCCGGTGATGCGGCCGACGAAGACAAACTCCGGCCTGGCGTCCGACGGCATCGACTTCGACGGCGCTTCGGCGATATGTTGGTGGTGGGTGACTTTTATGGCCCAGGCCCCCAGAATCATCGCGCCCACGATTACCGTTGCGACCATGCAGGCGAACGCCCAACTGCCTACAAAGTCAGCGGGTAGTGGATAGTGGGTAGTGGTTAGTAAAGGGAAAGGGGGATTCGAGATTTGAGAATCGAGATCGAGATGGTGCGGCAGTTCAACTGCCGCACCAACGGGATGTTCAACTGCCGCACCAACGGGATGTTCAACTGCCGCACCAACGGGAAGATCAATGGCCGGTGAACCGGCCATCCCTCGCCCCACGCCCCACGTCCCTC
>JAHIKV010000014.1 GCA_018897395.1 Planctomycetota bacterium
AAGGCTACCGGCATATGTCGCAGTTGCTCAAAGCGTTGGACCGCATCGTTCTTGAAAAAGGACTTGACGAAAACCGGAAGATCGCGTGATAATCGTTCGAGGAATCGCCTTCCTCTTTTCAACTGTCAAAGGGACATCCTCGCCTTTGCAACCAACTCGGCTTCCTCTGGCGTCAAGTCATCTATCAGTGCAAGGATCTCGTTCTCCCACGGTTGTCCTTTGTCGTTTGTGAAGCTATAAAAATCGCCGATGATGAAATAACGTTCCAATTGCATAACCACCTACCTTTTGTTCGGGCCGGCGGGTCGGCTGTCGTGGCGTAGGTGGTTCCACAACAGCCAGCCGAGCCGTACAGCGGGGATCAGCCGCTTGCCCGTTGTTTGAAGATGTTCAACTCATCCGATCTCGATGAGGCTTGGTTGCGGTCTTCTTGTAGACGTGCCCATAATTCGTTTATTGAATCAGTGTCTAATTTTGGAGTTCGGCAGTGCCTTCTGGTTCCATCCTTCACTTCGCCTTTCGTTTCACCAGTCCCCGCCCGAGGTAATCGGCCAGCCCGTCGGCCTTGTCGAGCACTGCTTTGCACCGGAAATGGTGCTCTCCCATTTTATCCGATTTTCCGTGCAACTTCGACGGCCAGCCGGGCGTCACGCTCGGCATAAATTTGCGTTACATCGGCCTTGGCATGGCCGAGACTGACCCGGGCGGCCTCCAGACCAAACTGCCGTCGAATCTCCGTGGCCTTGCTATGGCGCAATTGGTTAGCGTGCCAATGGGGCAGCAAGATCGGCTCGACGCCCATGTCGGCGGCGGATTCCGTCCGCTCCCGGTTGGCCTTCACCACGGCCCTGGCAATCGCCCGCTGGTAGCTGTCTTTAGTATACGCGGTCCTGGGAGCCTTCTTCGGCTTGGCCTTTCGCCGGTTCCGCTACGATGGCTGTACGCGCGTGAGTCGGCGTTTTCGTTGCTCCTCGTGTCGCTTCTGTTCACTCTCGACCGGAGAAAAACAGTTGGCCTGGGCGTCTCGAAGAAGATACGGCAATAATACCGCCTGGGCTTTCGGACCGATGTAGATTACTCGCTCCCGACCACGATAGGCGGTTTTATGATCGGCGGGCCGGTATTCCCAAACCTCTCCGGATCGGTCCACGTCGCATGGCCGTAACTGGAAAAGCTCGCCGGGTCGTGCGCCGGTCAACCGTTGAAACCGTACCATATCGGCCAATACGACGGGCAGGCAGGGCAGCGTGGCGTCCACAAGGTCGTCGGCGACAGGCTTGACGGGCTGCGTCTCGCGGGCCTGGGTGCGGCCCATTTTCAATCCTTCCACGGTGGCCAATGCCTGATAGACGTGCGGAGGAATCAGTTCTCGCGAGACGGCCCACTTGAACATCCGCTTGATCGTGCTGGTTGTAGAGTTGATCGTTTTCCGGGCGAGGTGGCGGTCGGCCAACTGACCCTGGATTGCCTGCAAGGCCAACGGCCCGAAGGCTGTAACCAGCGTGGTGCTATAGAGGGACCGGACCGGCCGAAGGGCTAATTTGATGTCGTCCATGTAGCGGGTCGGTTTGCCATCTTTTTGATAATACCCCACGGCAAATTGCCAGTAGGCGCCCATCAGCTCCACCATCGTCAACTGTAATGTGGAAGGGGTTGGAGCCGTTGATCGCGCGACCATTGGCGAAACGGCCAGTTCCGCGACGAAACGGGAATAGGATTCTTTACTCTTGGGCGAGTCCCACTTGCCGAGATAGTGGCGTCGGCCTTTGACCTGTACAAAGGCTTGGCCGCTGCCCTTGTGGTGCCGATACTTCGGAACAGAAACAGTCGTAGAAGACATAGCAGCACGTTCCTTTCAGTCACGGGGGTAGTGACTACCCCTTTCCCGTTGACTTTCAGGCCGCGCTGCCGACCGTCGGCAGGTAATCTAACTCTCGATTTCGGCTAAGTTTACGTTTAGTGGAGCCGAAGGGGATCGAACCCTCAACCTCCTGGATGCAAACCACTCCCCAGCCCCTTTTTCCCTGGTTATTCACCATTAACAAGCCTTGACTATTCCAAGACTTGCGGATATTCTATCTTTATCGTGCTACGCCTAAACTTAACCCAGTTTATCGCAAAGCGTAGCACGGTCGTAGCACCGGAATCAGCCTTTGACCTTCTGGTTACAGTCCAGGGGGACTGAAAAATGCCGAAATCCTTCCCGTTCACCGAGGCCAAAGTCAAGGCCATCCCCTTGCCCGCCAGTGGCAGGGAGTACCACAAAGACACCCGCTTCCGTGGTTTGCAGTTATGCGTCACGGCCGCCGACGCCAGGACGTACTACTTCGTCAAGCGGATCGGCGGCAGGCCCACCCGCGTCAGGCTGGGAACCGTCGAGCAACTATCCGTCGAGCAGGCCCGCACCGCCGCCGCCTCCGTTACGGGCGAAGTGGCAGCCGGCCGCGATCCCCAAGAACAGCGTCGGCAGAAACGCCAGGAGCCGACGATGGACGACTTGCTCACCCACTGGAAAGAATACGCCAAGGCCCATAAGCGGAGTTGGGCCGAGGATGTCCGCATGTGTGACAAGCACTTCCAACCGTGGGCCAACCGCAAGTTATCCAGCGTCCGCCGGGCCGACGTACAGGCCATGCACTTGCGGCTTGCCAAGGACTCCGGCAAGTACATGGCGAATCGCGTCCATGAATTGCTCCGTGCGATGTACAACCGGGCAAAAGACAGCCTCGGGTATGAGGGTGACAATCCCGCACTGGGTATCAAGCGGTTTTCCGAAGAGAAACGGGATCGGTTTCTTCACGCCGACGAATTGAGGGCGTTTTTTGTTTCGCTACAGGCGGAGCCAAACGCGATGCTACAACACTTCTTCTTGCTCTGTTTGCTTACAGGGGCGCGCAGGGGAAACATACAGGCTATGCGGTGGGACGAGATCGACTTTAATACGGCGTTGTGGAGAATCGCCGGCGAAGATGCCAAGGCCGGTATTCCTATCGTCATACCGCTCACGACCGCCGCCCTGGACGTGCTGCACGCCCGCCAGGAGGCCAACGGCACTAGCCCTTGGGTATTCCCCTCGCGCGGCAAGCATGGCCATATCGTCGAACCCAAGGCCGCCTGGAAGCGGATTATCGAACGGGCCGGGCTTGTGGATGTTCGCCCGCACGACCTGAGGCGAAGTCTCGGCAGTTGGATGGCGATAACGGGAGCCGGCTTACCCGTGGTGGGGAAAATGTTGGGGCACACCCAGGCCAGCACCACGCAGATTTACGCGAGGTTGAGCATTGACCCCGTGCGACAAGCGGCGGAAAAGGCCACGACGGCGATGTTGGCCGCCGGCGGGCGGATGAAGCTGTTGACGGCCCCGGAAGAGAAGGGAGGGGACGATGAAGGTTAAACACGATTTTCCCGTTCGACTTATTGACGACGGCGACGCCTTTCCCGAGCGGGTTGTCGAGGTTGCGGGAGTCTATGTCGTCTTATCGGCACAATTTGGCAAGGGCGCGAGACTTTGCCGGAACGGAGATTACCTCGGCTACGTTCAACGGCTGGCGGATTTTTGCGAAACGCTGGCCCAGCGAGTGATCGGGAACGTCGAGGCCGAACCGGGCGACCGAGCCGATGCCGATTCGATGATTCGCGTGGTGGCAGATCTCCGCGAAAGTTTGGAGGGCGGCGACATCGGCGGCGCGTGTTTGGACGCTATCGGCATAGGCAAGCTGGCCGAACGGTTGCGGTTTCGGATTTGTGGATTCAACAAAAACGTAATTCACGCGAGAAAAGTTGAAAAGGCCCTCGGCAAAGGCCGCGACAAGAAGGCCCGAGCGACGGCAGACCGTCGGAAAGAAATAGCGGCCGCCGTCAAGGCACGCATGGACGACAACCGTAAAGACTCACCCACCTCCGCGCGTCGATACGTCGCCAGTCAACTCGGCATATCATTCAACACTGTTCGGAACGCGACCGCCGGCATGAAAAGGCCCCGCAAGAAAATGAAAAAGTAGTGGGCCAATACTGTACAGTCTTGGCTTTGACGGCAGTTTACTAAACCTTCTAAGATTGCGGTTGTTTGGTAACAACCGTTTTTTTAGGAGGTTTTTTAATGGTTACTGCACTTGCTCCCCACCCCGCTCCGCTTGTTGACGAAAAAGTCGCGTCGGAGATTCTTGGACTCGCGCCAGGCACGTTAAGCGTTTGGCGATGCACCCGCCGGTATTGCTTGCCCTACACAAAGATTGGGCGAGCAGTCCGATACCGCGTCGAAGATTTAGAGCAATTCATCGAATCCCGCACCGTCGGCGGCGACGCCCAAGAATAAGGGGGCCGGACGATGAACACCACGAAACGTAACGGCGAGAGTCTACAAATAGACTATCAGCGTAACGGACCATTGACGAACGCAGAGAGGCAGAGACGATACCGCGACCGACTCCGAGGCGGTCCACCACGGGGACGATGGGCCGGACATATCTCCGTCGCTAAGCGAGCCGAGGTCAGCGGCGCGAGTCGCTCTATGATTTTCATGGCGCTCTGGCTGTGGGATTTCTACCCGGACATAGCTCGTCAGGTCGAGGAGGGCAAAGTCAGGCTTACTCCAGCATATTACAAGGCTAGACACGAGGCTGAGGTAGCTTTTTTATGCTCATTGCGGGAGGCGCGTAGATGACCACGACCGAATTATTGTCGCGCTTCCAGTCCGTGCGCCAAGTTGCCGGTGGCTGGTCGGCGAGGTGCCCGGGCCATGCGGACGATCGCGCGAGTTTGAGCATCAGCGCCGGCGACGATGGGCGGACGTTGTTGCATTGCCACGCTGGCTGCGCGCTGGACGCGATTCTCGGCAAAGTCGGCTTGACGAAGCGCGACTTGTTTTCCAGCAACGGCGACGGCCGCGCGCCGACCGCCAAGCGGGAGGTTGCCGTATACGATTATCGCGATGAGCAAGGCGACCTGCTATTTCAGGTTGTCCGCTTCGACCCAAAGGATTTTCGACAACGGCGACCGAAGGAAGGCGGCGGGTGGGAATGGAAGTTGGGGGACACAAAGCGCGTCTTGTTTCGGTTGCCGGAATTGCTGGCCGCCGATCCGGCCGCGACGGTTTTCGTTGTGGAGGGGGAAAAGGATTGCGACCGACTCGCCGCGCTGGGACTGGTCGCTACGACGTGCTGCGGCGGCGCTGGAAAATGGCGCGCGGAGTACAACGTCCATTTCGCCGGCCGCCCCGTGGTGGTCCTACCCGATGCCGACGCGCCCGGCCGAAAGCACGCCCAACAGGTAGCCGCCGCGCTGCACGGCACGGCCGCCTCGGTCAAGGTTGTCAAATTGCCGGGAATCGCCGACAAGGGTGACGTAAGCGACTGGCTGGACGCCGGCCGCACCACCGACGAGTTGACGAAGTTGGTGGACGCGACGCCGGAGTGGGCGCCGACGGCGGAGCCGGTTGTTATCGGCGCCGACTTTCCTTTGACTGATACCGGCCTGGCTGAACGCTTCGCCGCAAAGCACAAAGAAAACGTCCGCTACTGCTACCCGTGGAAGTCGTATCTCGTCTTCGACGGCCGCCGATGGGATCGGGACTCCGCTGCACAAGTTGAACAATTCGCCAAAGAGACCGTCCGCTCTATTCTCCGCGAGGCCGCCGACGAAGGTGATGATGATGCGCGAAAGGCACTCGTAAAATTCGCGCGGCAGAGTGAATCTGCGCTTCGGCGCTCTGCGATGCTCCGTCTCGCACAATCCGAAACCGGAATACCAATCAAGCCCGACGTGCTGGACCGCGACCCGTGGATTCTAAATTGTCCCAACGGAACAATCGACTTGCAAACGGGTGAGCTACGGCAGCACCGGCGGGAAAATTATCTCACAAAATTGTGTCCGACGGAATACGACCCGGCCGCACTTTGCCCGACGTGGCTGAAAACCCTGGACCGATGCTTTAGTCAAGACTACGAATTGATCGACTTCGTACAACGCTTTGCCGGTTACTTTCTGACCGGCGACGTATCCGAGCAATCGCTCTGCATCTGGTACGGCGTCGGCGCGAACGGAAAAAGTACCATCCTCAACTCGCTCATGGAGATGATGGGAGCCGACTACTCGATGAAGGCCGGCGGCGACCTCTTGATGACGAAGCGCAACGAATCCCATCCGACCGCTTTGACCGACCTCGCCGGCCGCCGATTCATTGCCGCTATCGAAACCGCCGAGGGCCACAAGCTGGCCGAAACGCTGGTCAAGGAACTGGTCGGCGGCGACCCTATCCGGGCGCGCAGGATGCGAGAGGATTACTGGCAATTCGACCCGACGCACAAGGTAGTGTTGGCCTGCAACCATCGGCCGATCGTAAGGGGGACGGATATTGCAATATGGCGGCGGATAAAGCTGGTGCCGTTCGGCGTGGTGATCCCGCCCGACGAGCGGGATAAGCAACTGCCCGCCAAGCTGCGCGATGAGCTTCCAGGCATACTCGCGTGGTGTGTTCGGGGGTGTCTTGACTGGCAAAGAATCGGACTCGGGGAGCCAGCCGCCGTCATAAACGCCACCGCCGAGTACCAGTCCGCCGAGGACGTGCTGCTGAACTTCATCGGTGAATGTTGCACGCAAGGCGACGTGCTGGTGAGGGCGAGCAACCTATTGGCGGCATACAAGGAATGGTCCGGGGATAAATACATGACGGCCAAGCGGTTCGGCCGCATGTTAAACGAACGGGGGGTAGAACGCTACACAAACAATGGGGTTTGGTATCGCGGTATCGGACTGACCACGGAAGGATAACGGAAGGAACGGAAGGATTAGAGCGTTTTTCCCTATAAGCAGCTTAGATTCTTCTCGTATAGCGCTTATACGGAAAATGGTTCCGATCCTTCCGTTCCTTCCGTAACACAACGCAAACCAGGAAAGATAGGCAAACAATGAACACACAAACCGCGTTTCATTCTATCTCAAGCGCCGAACTTGCCGCGATGACCTTCCCGCCGCAAAGCCCCGAGCCGGCCCGTGTGCCGGCCTGGGGCGAGTTGGTCGCGCTCGAGCCGGCGCTGGCCGATGTCGAGCGGATGGCCCTGGACCTCCACCCAAGGCACCCACGGCCCGGCCTGCCCGATGTATTCGACTACGGCGACGGTCTGGATGTTCGAGACTGGGGGAAGATCAAGCGGACCTTCCTACCGTTGGCGGGGTTTGGGGCAAGGCGATACGCCCTTCGCAACAGCGTGTGTTATGACGTTGCGTATGACTATCTATTGGCGTGTTGGGAGAACGGTCATAGGCCATGAAACAACGTATTGCACAACGCCGGTTGCCCCTGAGACCAGCCCTCGCCCCCTGGCCGCCCGAGTGGGCAGCCTTACCGGACCTCGAAGAGTTGGAAAGGCTGAGCCGCCCCAGCACCGGCCAACGGCAACGCGAGCTATTCCCCGAGCCGCCGGCCGTGGCCCGCGACGATTCGCGTGACGGCCGACTGGCACGGCTGCTGGGGGAGGGGGGTCAAAACCATAGGTGGCCCCCCGACGGGGAACCTCGCCCTCCCGCACGTTTTTTGGCGGCAGCCGTAAACTATTGATGGGTATAGAGTTACGATAACGGGGTAAAAGCGTTCCCTTAACGTAAACGCCGAAATATACCTATCACGAAGGGGTAGGGTATGAGAAGGAAAACCGGCTGTCCAATAGGGGTAGGACAAACCCATTCCCCATGCGCGCCCTAAGGAGAATGACCAAAATGAGTGAACTGAAATCCATATTCCCCTGTTCGTCATGCGGCCACGGCCGCCTCGTCATCTACAGGAACCGACGGGTTCCAGGGACGCCCTGGGCACGAAGATATTTAAAATGCGGCGTATGCGGACGCCTCGACTCCGAGATTATTATGGCTGGGCCTCCAATGCGGAAAAGTTTTACCAGCGTGGTACCAACCTCTATGGACGCCAAACGAAAGCGCGGTATCTTGAAAAAATGATCCCTTACGTCACGGCGAAGAGAACAAATGAAAAACCTAATAAACATACAAAAAGTTGCGGCTTATTGGTGGACCGATGAAGCCCATATCCGCACACGAATCAGCAACGGTTCGATGCCGATGCCTAAGCTTACCAACGGGTTGGCGCGCTGGGATGAGGCGATCTTGAAACAGTGGGAAGCCGACGGCTACCCGCGCAGCCCCGAGCCGAGTTGGAAAAAAATGTGCGAAATTCTCCAGGCGATCCACCGCGAGGCCGAAGCCCTGGACGAAAACCAGAAAAAGGAACATACCGATGAGTTTTAGTTTGGCAAAAGCGATACAGCGAAAGCACAGGCTTCTTGACCTCTCGGAAAAGCTGTTGAACGTGGCGGAGAACGAGGGCCGCGACCTGAGTCCTTTGGAACAAAAGCAGTTCGACGATTACGAAGTCGAGCTTCGGACCACCACACGATTCCTCGAAGACGCGATTGCCAAGCAGCCGCCGTTTATCCCGATGCAAGATCAGGGTCCGTGGCCGGGCGAGCCAGGAAACGATGCTTTGCACGCCGCCAATGCCAATCGCGGCGCCGCGACGGCACCGACCGCGTTCAAGCCCGGCGACTTGTGTTTCCGAAACGCGGAAACCGGCGCGATGATCCGTTCGTTGAAATCGAGCGAGGCGTTTTGCCAGCAACCCGTGAGTGATGGCGAGCCGTTCGCGGTCGGCCGTTCGTTGCACGGTTGGCTAACCGGCCGCATGGGCGACTTCGCGCCGAAGCCGATGGCGTCGGGTGGTCAGCTTGGCGGAAGCGACCTCGCCGGCGGCTACTTGTTCGAGCCGACAATGAGCAGCATGGTCGTCGATCTCGCGCGGTCCGCCAGCGCTTGTTTGCGGGCGGGCGCGCAAACGATCCCGATGGGCGGGAGTGAGCTACATTTAGTCCGGGTTGACAGCGATCCCACCGGCTATTGGCGGCCCGAGGGCACGGCCGTAAAGGCGAGCCGCGCCACGTTCGGCCGGATCACCTTGCGAGCCAAAACCTTGGCCGCGATCGTGCCCGTAACTTTGGAATTGCTCGAAGATGCCGCAAACGCCGCGAGCATGATCGAATCGGCGATCGGCGCGCAACTGGCGCTGAGGTTGGACCAGGCCGCGCTGTGCGGCAAGGGGGCGGAGTCCGAGCCGTTGGGCGTCCGCAACACGACCGGCGTAGGCGCCGTTGCCGTAGGCGGCGCGCCGACCGGGTACGAAAAAGTGTCGGAAGCAATCAGCAAAATCCTAACCGCCAATTATCAGGGCGAACTCGCCGACCTGGCTTGGATTCAGCATCCCCGCGACGGCGCGTCATTCGATCAACTGCTGGGCCTTCTTGACGGCCAGCCGTTGCAACCGACGCCGTGGGTTGCGGCATTGCAGCGGTTGTACACGACCAGCGTTGCGACCGACGAGGGCGGCGGCGGCAACGAATCCTATGGAATCGTCGGCGACTTCTCGCAAATGCTTATCGGCATGAGAACCAGCGGCGTTGTGTTCCGCCGGGTTCCGGCCGGCACGGTTATCGACGAGGACTCGGAAACTCATAATGCCGTCAGCCAGTTAAAAGAATTTCTCGTTTGCCACCTGCGGGCCGACGTGGCAATCATGCGGCCGAGTTGGTTCACGCTCTTAACCGGAATCACGGCATAAACGAAAGGGACAAAAATGAATTTTTCCAAACACGGAAAAGTGACTCGGGTCATGATCGGCGTTGCGGCCGGCCAGGCGACGAACAACGGCGATAGCGTCGATATGAAGGGGTTTGACTCTGTCACGTTCATTGCGCTCATCGGCGCGATTGATCCAACCGGGACCGTCACACTGAAGGCACAACAAAGCACCGATGACGGCGTGGCCGACGCCTTTTCCGACCTGTTGGGATCGGCGATTGCGTACACGGCCGCCGATGATGGTAAGGCGACGATCCTGGAAGTCAACTGCCCGTTGAAGCGGTACGTTCGGCCCGTCATCATCACGGCCGTAGCGAACGGCGTTATCGACGGCGTGATTGCGATCCAGACGAAACCGAGCAGCGAGCCGGTAACGCATGACGCGACGACCGTTCTTGCGGCCGAGTTCCACCACGCCCCGGCGGAAGGCACGGCATAATCGACTAGCGTTGCGTTGTGGTCCATGCGACTTGTAGTCGCGGTCTACCAAGCCCGGCCCGGTACGCCTCGGCGGCCAGGCCGGGTTTTTTTCGTGAGGCGCGAACGCCTACAACGCGATTCTAGGGCCGCAGTTTCCGAGGGTATAGGAACACCACCAGGCCCCAAGGAACGCACAGGATCGACGCCTGGGCGGCCAGTTTTCAGAGAATGAGGGCATAACCGATGGAATACACCATTCCGACCGTTTCGACGTGCATCATCTGCCGCCAGGTCGAAGGCAAAGGCCGATGGCGACTTTGCCCCGGTTGTCGATCCCGTCTTGCCGAGCGGACGGTCGTCTTCATCGCCACGGCCAGGCCGTCACGTTGCTACGGCTGTTCCCTTCCACGGCCGCCACACTCGACTTCCACCGGCGTGTACTGCCGGTTCTGCCGGGCGCGGTTCTCTCCCGCCACCTGAACACCAGCCAGCGGGCGGTGGCCGAGGCCAAGCGGGCAAAGCTGGACGCCGAGTATGGCGCCATAGTTGTGAAAATGAAGGCGGAAGCACGGGGCCGGAAGCAACTTGACCGCGACAGCAAAGGCCGGGTGAAACCGTCGGGGAAACAAATATCCCCCACGGATAAAGAAGCTGCAAAGACAACCACCACCCGCGCCCGCGCCGCCGGAACCAACCGGCGGCTGGGGGAGATGCTGGCCGAGGGGCCGAAAAATCCAGGTACGCGGATGGCAGGGAAAACTAAGGGCAATATCGGTGGTACTGTTTTGGAACCGCCGATAATCCCCACACTTGCCTCTCTTGGCATCGACAAAGACAGTAAGGCGGCGCGCGACAAGCGGATATTCGACCTCTGGTTAGCGTGCTGGACGCAGGCCGAGATAGCAGCGGAAGTATCTGCACCGCAAAAGACAGTTGACGATGTTTTAGCGAAAATGGCAGGGTTGCCGGATTCGCTAAAACCCGCCGCCGACCACCTGACCGACTTCGACCCGCCGATTTACAACATCTGGAAGCAGCAGGAGAAGACGGCTGGGTCAAGCCACTTCGGCAACTCGGAAATCTGCTTGCTCGACAATCTGCTCTACCTCTACACGAATGGGACTGACGCAGAAGACGGTGAATGAAGTTTTACAAAAAACGGCAGACTTGCCGGAAGTTGTAAAACCCGCCGCCGACCACGCCATCGACTTCGACCCGCCGATCCCCTGCCGGTTTCCGGCAGCCGTCGGAAAATCTTGCGGCCGTAGCACCGGCGTAGCACCAAGCCTTACCCCACCAACAGGCCATAAGAAAAGCCCGACGTAACTCTTTGTCACGCAAGGCTTTCTGAGTGGAGCCGAAGGGGATCGAACCCTCAACCTCCTGGATGCAAACCAGGCGCTCTCCCAACTGAGCTACGGCCCCGATACGCAATTACCCCAGTATACCCGACGTTTTCCGTTGCGGAAAGTGCTGCCCGTCATGGTTGACTATCGGCCGTCGTTGGGGGAAAATCAAGCGTCCCCTTTTCCCCGGAGGTTCCTCCCATGACGAAAATTGTCACGATCAAGGCCCAACAGAAGTGGGAATACTATTTTGAGAGCCGGAAAACCGAGACCGCCCTGCTTAAATCGCTCAACGACCTGGGGCAACAAGGCTGGGAGCTTATCGACGTGCTCTACCACAAGGACATTAAAGGGATAATGACTTGGACGGGCATTATGAAGCGCCCCAGCATCCCTCAACCGCCCCAAGGTGACGAGGGATCGCCGAACCTGACCAGGGCCGCGCCGCTAGATAAGAACGGGGCGCCCTCCGGGCAACCAAAGGGATTCGACCTCAGTGGAGAAGAATTCCAGATTAAGGACGAATAGGCCCCGTCGCTAAGAACCGTTATTTCCATGCACAAGTGGCTGTTGAAGGCGTTTTGGCCGCGATTGCGCGAGGCGGCCCAAAACTGGCAACGTGACGATTGCTCGACGTTGGCGGCGGCCGTGGCGTATTACGCCGCCTTCTCGCTGTTGCCGTTGCTGCTGTTGTTGATCTCGGCGTTGGGATTCGCCCTGCGGTTTTCCAGCGGCGCTCAGAACGCGCGGCTCGAATTGCTCGACTTTATCGCGCGGAACACCTCGCCCGCGATGGCCGATCACGTGCAAGACGTGCTCGGTCAGATCAGCGAGCGGGCGACGATCGGCGGTCCGGTCGCCTTGGCCGCGTTGCTGCTGACCGCCATCGGAGTCTTCGCCCAGGTCGAACGCGCCTTCGACCGGATATGGAAGCGGCCGGGATCGGGATCGCGGGGAGTGGCGTCGGCGATCCTCGGCGCGCTCTATTACCGCCTGCGTGCGTTTCTGATCCTCTTGGGGGCGGGGTCTCTCGTGCTGGCGGCGTTTGCGGCCGGAATAGCCGCTTCGGCAATCCGCGCGGCCGTGCCGGGGCTACCCGGCGGAGACCTGGCCTGGAAACTGTCCGAAATCGCTCTGAGCGTATTCCTCTACGGTCTGTTTTTTTTCATCATCTACAAGGCGCTGCCGAAAGTCCGCGTCCGTTGGTCGAACGCGGCGCGGGGCGGGTTGCTGGCCGCCTTGTTCTGGGAGGCCGCGCGACAAATGCTCACCTTCGTCATTGTCGGAAAAACCTACACCGCCTACGGCGTGGTCGGATCGCTGATCGCCGTTATGCTCTGGATCTACATCGCCTGCAACGTGCTGTTTCTGGGCGCGGAGTACGTGCGCGTGCTGGGCGACGCGCGCAAACCGCAGGAAAAACCGTAGGGTGGGCCGAGCGAAGCGAGTCCCACCAGTTCTGGTTTTCGGTTGCCTTCACTTGTCGCTGGTGGGACTCGCTTCGCTCGGCCCACCCTACAACCTACACCCTGTTTCGATTCAACGACTAAGTTCGCCGCAATCGGCAACCACGATCTTGGCCCTCGTCGCGCCCGATCGGGAGCCGTATTTCTCCATCTTCCTCATCACGTCCATGCCCTCGACGACCGAGCCGAAGACCACGTGCTTGCCGTCGAGCCAGGGCGTTTTCGCGGTGCAGAGGAAGAACTGCGAGCCGTTGGTGTTGGGACCGGCGTTCGCCATGCTAAGGATGCCGGGGCCGGTATGCCGGAGCTTGAAGTTTTCGTCGGCGAACTTATTGCCGTAGATCGACTTTCCGCCGGTGCCGTTGTGATTGGTGAAATCGCCCCCTTGGCACATGAAGTCGGGGATGATCCGGTGGAACGTGCTCCCCTTGAAGCCGAAACCCTTCTCGCCGGTGCAGAGTGCGCGAAAGTTCTCCGCCGTCTTGGGCACCACGTCGCTGCGCAGCTCGACGACGATCCGGCCCAGCGGCTTGCCGTCGGCGGTGATGTCCAGGAAGCACTTGGGCAGTTTGTTTTTTTCTCCCGCCGCCAGCGCCGTCTTGCCCGCAACCAACGCAACGGCCGAAGCCGCCAAAAATTCCCTGCGCGATACCATGATGGATTCTCCTAAAGATTTTTCGTGACTCGTTTGGACCTTTCCCATAACGGGCGCGACCAACGGTCGCGGTTTTATGAAAGAGCCGGTCGCCCGACAAGTCTAGCCGAATCGTCGTCGTCATACAACATCGACGGCGGCGGAATTCGCGGTCTTATTTCTTACCCACCGGTTGCAGCGAAGCGTCGGCCAACACGAATTTCTTTCGTCCGGCGGGCGGGCGGAAGTCGATCGTCGCCTTGCGGCCGGCCCCGCTGCCGCTGATGGCCGCGATTCGTCCCAGACCATATTCCAGATGGACCACTAACATCCCCTGGCGAAAGTCGTCGGGCGCCGTCGGCGACGCGGGCCGCCCGCCGTTGGCCAACGCCGCGCCCGTGGTCAGCCGAATTTGGCCGCCGTCGCGGTCCGGCAGTGCAACTGCCGGACCAACTGACGTTTTTCCCGGACCAACTGACGTTTTTCCCGGACCAACTGACGTTTTTCCCGGACCAACTGACCTGTCCGCCGCACCTAGAAAAGAAGGTTCATCGTCGTCATCGAATGGAACGCGCCGCTGGTCGATGTCATGCCACATATCCTCAACGTGATGCTCGGCGCGAGGATGTTCCAACTCCATCTCGTCCCGGGGCAACTCCATCAGGAACGAACTGGGGATGGTCAGCTTGCGTTGACCGCGGAAGTCGCGGTAGCGGGCCATGCTGATCTGCAACTCCTGCCGGGCGCGGGTGATGCCGACGAACATCAACCGCCGCTCCTCCTCCAATTGATCGGCCCGCTCGCGGCTCCGTTCGTGCGGCAACAGCCCCTCCTCGACCGCCGTGAGGAAAACGACCGGAAACTCCAACCCCTTCGAGGCGTGCAAGGTCATCAAGGTCACGCGGTCGGCCTCGGTTTCCCAAGCGTCGGTGTCGCTGACCAGACAGGTCTCTTCCAGAAACGCCTCGAGTGGACCGACCGAATTGAAATGACGGGTGCCACGGTTGGCTTGTCCAACCGTGTTCCTCGCACTGCTGGACAAGCCGGCAGTGGCACCCAAGGTGTCAACCGAGGACGGTCGGTCCAGTAGTTGGCCCGCGCCGCCGTTGCGTTCGTCGAAGTCTCGGGCGACGGTCAGCAGTTCCTCGATGTTGGCCAGTCGTTGAAGGTCGTCCTCGTCTTCCGACTCCTGCAACCGCTTCTGGTAGCCGGTTTCGCTGAGGACCAGGCCGACGATCTCCTCGACCGGCCCGTCGGTCGCCGACGAAAGCCGGTCGAACAACCGCACGAATTTGGCCAGCAAGGCGGCGGGCCGGGCGCCGAGCGCGGGGATGCCGCCCGCCTCTCGGGCCGCTTCCAACAGCGAAAGACCGCTTCGGACGGCATGGTCCGTTAGCCGGCCGATCGTCGTCCTGCCGATCCCGCGCGGCGGAGTGTTGATCACCCGAAGCAGAGCAACGTCGTCGCGAGGATTGTTCAACAGATGCAAATATGCCAGAACGTCCTTGATCTCCTTGCGTTGGAAGAACTCCAGGCCGTTGACCATTTGATATGGAATACCCAACTCGCGTAAAGCGAACTCCAACGACCGGCTCAGGGCGTTGACCCGATAGAAGACGGCGAAGTCGCCCGCGCGGCGTCGGCCCGCGCGAATCTCGTCGAAGATACGCGAGGCGATTCCTTGCGCCTCGTCCTTCTGCGTGGCATAAGTCGCCAGACGGACCGGCGCGCCGGGACCGTTTTCCGTGAAAAGCCCCTTTTCCTTGCGCTGGACGTTGTGGGCGATCAGCGAGGCGGCTACTCGCAGTATTCGCTGCGTGCTGCGGTAGTTCCGCTCGAGCCGGACGATGTTGACATTGGGGTAATCCCGCTCGAACTCGAGGATGTTGTTCAGATTGGCGCCGCGCCAGCCGTAGATCGACTGGTCGGGATCGCCCGTGACGGCCAGGTTCGGATGATCGACCGACAGCGCCCGGACGATGGCGTATTGGGCCAGATTCGTGTCCTGATACTCATCGACCAGAACGAAGCGGTATCGCTCGTCGAGACCGGCCCTGATCTCGGGGTTGTCGCGTAGAAGGGCGGCCACGTGGTACAACAGGTCGTCGAAATCGGCGGCGTTCGAGGCGGCCAACTGCCGCTGGTAGGCCGGGTAGACGGCCTGCACCACGGTGCCCAGGGCGTAACCCGGCCGCGGCTGATACTGCTCGGGCGAGATCAAGTTGTTTTTCGCCCAACTGATCCCCTTGGCGATGGTCTCGGGGGTATAGCGGTCCGAATCGATTTTCAAGCGACCGAGGGCTTGGCGAAGTGCCCGGACGCTATCATTCACGTCGTATATTGTGTAGTTTTCCTGAAGGCCGACAAACTGCGCATATTTACGCAGCAATCGGGCGCAGAAACGGTGGAAAGTGCCTACCCAGACCGACGGATCGCCTGCCAGCCGCTCGATACGGCGTCCCATTTCGTCGGCGGCCTTGTTGGTAAAGGTTAGGGCAAGGATATGCCGGCCGGGGATTCCTTGCGAAAGGAGCCATGCGACGCGATGGGTTACGACCCTGGTTTTGCCGCTTCCTGGGCCGGCCAGGATCAACAGCGGTCCCTCGAAGTGGGTAACGGCCTCGCGCTGGGCTTCGGTGAGATCACTGAGCATCGTTGTAGTATACGCGAGACGCTCCTTGTCGGCGACTCCAGGGGGATTTATACCTTGCACGGCCGATAGTGATACGTTTTTTCGGGAGGCAAAAAACGTCGCATTTCAGGCTGCGTAAACCATACATTCTCCAAGGGAAGCGAGGGCAACTTGACAATGGCTTCACGGTCGTCGATACTGACACCAGCGGGCCGGCATGCTTCACTTCTGCGGGGAATATCGCTATGAGCACTTCATCGCAGTTTTCCGACCTTGCGCAATTGAGTGTCGCGGAGCGCATTCTAGTTGTCGAACAGATATGGGACAGCATTGCTGCTGAACAATCGTCATTGCCGGTGACACCCGCGCAGCAAAAAGAATTGGACCGTCGATTGGAATCGTACCGCCGGTCGCCGCGGGAAGGAGCCTCTCTGGAAGAGGTCAAAGCACGTATTCAGGTGAAGAAATAGACGATGCTTCCCTATCGGATTCGCCCCGAGGCCGAGGCCGACCTGAACGAAATCTACTGGTGGTATGAACGCCGGCGGGAGGGATTAGGGGCCGACTTTTTGCTGTGTTTTGAAGAGGCGCTCGAAAAAACCCGCCGCCACCACGATCTCTATCCGCTGGTTCACAAGACAGCGCGGCGGGCATGGATGCGGCGTTTTCCTTACGGGCTATTCTACACGGTTGAAGAGGAAACCGTGATTGTCATCGGGGTTTTTCACGCCCGGCGCGATCCCCATTGTTGGCAATCGCGATAATCATCACTTCGCGCGCTTGTTTTTGCCGCGAATTGTCAGTTCCACAAGATCGCCCAGTGACGCGTCGGGATTCAACTCGGCGGCTTCGATATCCAGGGCAATCATCAACGATTCTATCTCCATGCAATCTCCCTGGAGCCATGCCCAGCGGGATGGATAACAAGCTCGATAGATGTCCAAGAGCCGATCCTCGGGCGAGAACTGATAGCGGTTGCCTGGATGAAAGGCGAAGATATCGCAGATCAGGTCAAGGACATGCTCAACCTCCGGCGGCGAGTTGTGTTGATAGCGGTCGTCCCATGCGGCTTGTTGTGTGGATCGATCCCGAAAACGACGCGGCAGCAGAGTGCAAAAAAACCGCCCCGTCCGCCACCGATTCCAGAACAGCTCAATTGCCAAGATAACCGGGACCGCGGCGATCCCAATCAGGATGTAAGTGCCCACGAGCTTCTCCTCCCCAAGTACCCAAGCCAAACATCCTACCCCTTCGTTTGCGGGGCGACAAGCAGTCCAGACCGCCCGATGGACAGTCCTTCGCAGAGGCACCCTGAAAATCGGCACTACCCAAAATCGCCGGAATTGCTATACTTACGACGCCGACGATGGGGCGTTCCCGTCGTCGCTGGCATCCGCCTAGCAATAACCCCGATTTGGGAGGGAACCCATGGGTACACGTATTCCACTTTGCACGACCCACACTTTCGCCAAGAACCTTGCCGAAAAGTTGGAAATGAGCACGGCGGAGATCGGATTGTCGGTGCGCACAACGAATTGCCTCGAGGAAAAAGGGATATTCACGGTCAACGATTTGTTGCATTGCACGCGCGATGATCTGCTGGGTATCTCGAACTTCGGCGAAAAAACGCTGGAAGAAGTGTACCTTGCGTTGGACGCGATCGGCTTCCATCGCAAGGGGCCGCGGGGACCGATGTCCGATATGCCGGCGGACCCGCAGTTGCCGCGTTAAGGCTTCAGCGCAATGTTGCAAGACGTCGACGTTTAGCCGGCGTGAAAAGCACGCCGCGAAAGCGGGGTACAATATCCATCTTCCACGGCGGATAAGTCCGCCGGCTGAACGAAGAGCAATTGGAATGGCTTTTCGTACAGAATGAACGCGGTGGTTGGGGGCTTCTCTTGGGACGCGCTTTTCGCTACTACGGCAAGAAACGGGGGCACCGGCGGACCGGTTCGCCCACCTTGGGCGTCGGCATCGAGGCCGCTTTCTCGGCCCTCTTTTTGGTGGCCGGTTGTGTCGTATTGGTCTCGATGTTCATCGGCGAGGTCGTGCCCCGGTGGCGAGTCAACCGAGAGTTCATCGAAACCGGCTGCAAGGTGCTGAAAAAACAGATCGAGGAAAAGCAAGGGGACGACGGCCCTGAATTCCGGCCGAAGCTGAATATCGAGTACGTCAAAATTCAAACCCCGTCGTACTACGACATCAACGAAACCCCTTACAACAACCGCGAGGACGCGCAAGCGATCCTCGATCGATTCGATCTCTATTCCCCGGAGCGGAACAATCTTTATCCTTGCTGGTACGACCCGGCCAATCCGTACACGGTCGTGTTGTCGCGGGGATACCCTCGGTGGCTGTGGTTCGCGTTCGCCGTGCCGCTTTCGTTCATCGTCATCGGGGCGGGCGGACTGATCCACACGCTGTTCGGTTGGGGCAAGTCGGCCGAACGCCGTTCCGTTCTGTCGCGAAACGGAGTGGAGCGGGATTTTCTCGGAATCCGCGCCCACGGCGACCGGCGCTGTCCCTTCGTCCCCGAGGGCGCCGACATGACGAATAGCCCCGGCACGAAACTCAAGTTCCGCCTGCCGATCTGCGGCGCCCCCGCTTGGGCCCTGTTCGGTACTTTGGCTTTATGCGTGATCTGGAACGGACTGGTGGCGGTGTTCGTGGCGATCGCCGTCGGCGGCCACTTGGCGGGCAAGCCGGATTGGTTCCTGACCCTCTTTATTATCCCCTTCGTGCTGATCGGACTTGGGATCATCGTTTTTTTCCTGCGGCAACTATTGATCGCCGCGGGCATCGGGCCGACGCGCCTGGAGATTTCCGATCATCCGCTGCATCCGGGCGAAAAATATCGCGTGTTCCTCTCCCAGTCGGGGCGGCTCGACATGAACGCCTTGCGGGTGTCGCTGACTTGCGAAGAATCGGCCACGTATCGCCAGGGGACCGATACCCGGACGGAAACCCGCGAGGTTTTCCACCGCGAGCTGTTTCTCCACACGGGATTCGTCATCCAAGGGGGGCTGCCTTTCGAGACGGACATCGAGTTCGACGTGCCCAAGGGCGCCATGCACTCCTTCGCGGCCAAGAACAACGAGATCAATTGGGCGTTGATGGTCGAGGGGGACGTGGCCGGTTGGCCCAACTACCGTCGCGCCTTCACCGTAATCGTCAGCCCGATTGTCGGAGACCCCGACCGATGAACCCGGATTTTTTGATCTCGATTGCTCTTGACGGCGACGGCCGCGTTTTTCGCCCCGGCGAAACGCTCTCCGGCCGGTATTGGATCGAATCGTCCGATCCCCAACGAATCAAGGCGATCGAGGCGTCGGTGCTCTGGCACACCGAGGGCAAAGGCGACGAAGACATGGCCGTCCACGAATTCTGGCGGCGCGACGCCGACCGGGAATTGCCGTTCGATCCACGCCGGCCGGAGCAATTCTCCACCACGTTGCCCAACACTCCCCTGAGTTACGACGGGCGGATCGTCAAGTTGCGCTGGTGCGTCCGCGTCCGCGTTCTGTTGCACCGCGGCAAGGACGTGGTGGGCGAAAAGGGATTTCTACTCGGCGAAGTTCCGCCGGCCGGTTATGCCTCTCAGAATGGTAATGTCGCAAGAAAATAGCCGGGGGCCAACAGCCCCCGGTGGAAAAGATTTGCAACTCAGGCACATTCCGGGGGCTGTTGGCCCCCGGCTATTTCGGCGTTCAAAGTTTAATGGCCGCTAAACGCGAGACAACGCCTTCCACCAACCCTTTCTGCACGCGGCGCGTCCGGCCAGGCGCGTTGCCTTTCATCTTCCCGCCCGGCGAAAACGCCGAGACGCTCGTCCGGCGGCTGCGCGAAAACGGCTGGTGGGGCGAAATCGTCGGCGAACACGGCGCCGGCAAGTCGGCGCTGCTGGTCGCCTTGGTCCCGGCCATCCATCGCGCCGGCCGAAAAACCTTGCTTGTCGAACTGCACGACGCCCAACGCCGCTTGCCGCTCGATCTGGACGGGCAATGCCGACTGAATCCTTTCGATTTGCTGATCGTCGACGGCTACGAACAGTTGAGCCGCTGGAATCGTTTCCGTCTGAAACGGCTTTGCCGCCGCCGCGGCTGGGGGCTGCTCGTGGCGGTCCATGCCTCCGTCGGGCTTCCCATACTCTATCGGGTTGTCGCCACGGGTGAGTTGGCCGCGGAGATCGTCGATCGGCTGATGGCCGGGCAAGCGCCCCCGTTCGACGCCGCGGAACTGGCCGGCTGTTTTGCCCGACATCGCGGAAACCTCCGCGAAACGCTCTTTGACCTATACGATTTATACGAGAAACGGCGGCCGCGCTAGGGCAAATTCCGACCTAGACTTAATAATAAAATGCAATCCCGGGTGGCTCGTTTCACCCACCGGAACAGGCGGACAAGCCGGATATTTTACTCAATACGCAAGCTCGATAAAATCGACAAACTCCATCGCCCTTCAACCTCGAAGTCGGCCACTTGACAGCGCTACATAATCCGGGTTTGATGAATAGACTAACTCATCGCGAAAGCACCGCTTCCACTCACATTGGAGAAAATACATGTATCGCCGACCGATAAATCTGATCGTTCCATGCGTAGCCGCGATTGTCTTGCTTGCATTGCCGGCCGAGAGCCGGGCCGGCCGAATCTGGGACTGTTTGTTCGGCAACGCGCCTCCTTCGCAGACAACCTACGCGCCGTCTTTCGCGCCGGCCTACGTCGCGCCATGCTACACGCCCTGCGCGCCGCAGACGTGCCAGTACATGCCCACGGTCGTATACAGGGCGCTGTACCAACCGGCGGCGTGCAATCCTTGGACCGGTTGCACGGTCGCCACGTACCGTCCGTTCCTCGGCACCTATCAGACTCGCCTGGTGCCGTACGCGACATACCGGCCAATCTACGTTCCCGCGATCTCTTACCAAAGTTGTTACAGCCCGTGCGTAAGCTGCGGTCCGGTTGACTGCGGCGTGCCCACCTCGGGCTGTTCGTCTTGCGCCGCCGCGCCGCAAGCGGTTCCGCAAACCGTTCCGCAGTCGGCGCCGAAAACGTTCCAGCAGGAGGTTGAAAAGCCGGCGGCCGACCCTGGCTTGCAGCCTATCCCGCAGTCCGATGCCCAGTTAAACTCCATGCCGGCGCCGATGCTTCCCGATCCGAACGACCGGACGGCCGTCCGACCGGCGACCCGCGTACAGGCGACCGCGTACACCGTTCCCAGTCCTTCGGCGCGGAACGACGGCGGTTGGCATCCGGTCGGGGACTAAGAATCCATCTGAAGGTGTCCGGGAACAATTCCATTTAGCCCGCCGTGAATACCATTTAGCCCGCCGTGAATACCATTTAGCCCGCCGTGAATACCATTTAGCCCGCCGTGAATACCATTTAGCCC
>JAHIKV010000082.1 GCA_018897395.1 Planctomycetota bacterium
GCGTAGCACCACTTCCCGCGGAGTGCCACTGGCTAAGCCAGTGCCACCCACCACCTGCACCCTGACCGAGCCGCGGAAGACGCGCGAGGCGGTGTCTCCCTCCTTGTCCACTTCGACGCCGAACTCCGTGCCCAGGTCGGTGACGATGGCCGTGGGAGTACGGATTGCAAAGAGGGGATTAGGGATTAGGGATTGGGGATTAGAATTAGTGGAGAGGGGATAGTGATCTGACCTCTGACCTCTGACCTCTGACCTCTCCTTCTCCACTCTTGCCGTGAGTTTTCCCAGCGCGAGATAGCCGCCGCTGCTGGATTCCACTTCGTAGGTGCAGGGGCCTTGAAGGATGACCTTCGCCCCGGTGTCGTAGGTTATTTCCATCAGGCCGGAGTCGAGTTTGTACTTGTGGCCCAGCGGGACGTAGGCGTAGCCATGAGGGGGCAAGAAGTCCTTGTCGTCCGACCATTTCACGTCGAGCAGCCCGGTGATGCGGCCGACGAAGACAAACTCCGGCCTCTTGATTGACGGGACCGACTTCGACGGCGCCTCGGCGATATGTTGGTGGGGGGTGATTTTTATGGCCCAGAACCCCAGCAGCATCGCGCCCACGATTACCGTTGCGACCATGCAGGCGAACGCCCAACTGCCGACAAAGTCATCAGTAGTGGATAGTGGATAGTAGGTAGTGGATAGTGTGGGGAAGGGTGGATTTGGAATCTGAGATTCGAGATCGAGATGGTGCGGCAGTTCAACTGCCGCACCAACGGGATGTTCAACTGCCGCGCCAACGGAGACATCGATGGCCGGTGAACCGGCCATCCCTTGCCCCTCGTCCCCCGCCCCTCGCCCCTCGATTGCGGTTCGCCCGCCGGCGCGGAACCGCCACGCCAACTCCGCGTGCATCAGCATGTAGAAACCGTAGAAATGCCGCGCCTGCCGGTCTTCGGCAAGCAGCGACTCCAGCCGGGCGAGGTCTTCCGGCCGCAGCGCGTCGTTGCAGGACCGGGACGCCAGTTCCCACAGATCCGCGCCCGCTTCGGCGTCCGTGTTTTTCGGCGTGGTTTCCATGGGCCTCAGTCCTTCGTCACGGCAAGCTCGATGCACTCGAACAAATTCCGGCGTATCCGCTCCAAACGTTTGTAGAGCGCGTCGGGCTCCAATCGACTCGCTTCGGCGATGGCCCTGATCGTCCGATTTCCTCCGTAACACTGTTTCAGCAGGGCGCGCTGCTCCGCGGACAATTGCTCCAGACACTCGGGCAGCTTCTGCAAGCGGCGGTCGACCTCGGCCGCCAGCCGGTGCTGCGTCTCGGAAACCGCCGCCACGATGATCTCGCTCAGCGGGAGTCCGCCGCGGCGGTTCCGCTCGAAGAACTTACGGGCCATGTTCCGGGCGATGCCGCAGGCCCACGGCTCCATCGGCCGGGCGGAATCGTAGTCCCGCCATTTCTCCAACATCTTCAGGCAGGTGTCCTGAAACACCTCTTCCGCGTCGTCCCGATTGGGGACCAACGCCGCGATGTACCGGAAAACCTGCCGGTGCGAATGCACGAACCACTCGTCAAAACATTTTCGGGCTTCGATGTTTTCCATCGCCGATGTCCCCGATAAGATGCCGGACTCGCATGAGAAGAGGGCGTTGCCGCCGCCTCCACGCCATCCCTCTATAATAACTTCCGGGAAACGGCGCGATTCTGACATCCGCGAAGAGGAATTCCCGCGAGTCCGCTCGGCCACGGAACTTCGGGGGGGTACCAGCCCACGCGGCTTAGAGAACGAGACCTACGTCCGGCGGCAGATGCGCAACTGGGCGCGGGCCTGAGCTATCGCCCGATCGCGGATTTGAATTGCCTCGGGCGTGGTGGCCGGGCGCGCTCGGGCGGCGGAAAGCTGCTCGCCGACTACCGCCTCGTCGATCTCGGAGGCGGCAGCGGCACGCCGAGTCAGCACGGAAACCACATCGCCAAGCACCTCGACAAACCCGCCTTCTATATAATACCGCTCGGTTTGCCCTTGATTGACTACCCGCATCTCGCCGCAGCCCAACCGGCCGATCATCGGCGCGTGTTCCGGCGCAACGCCGATCTCGCCGTCATACAAAGTCAGCGCGACGAACTCCGCCGGCCGGTCGAATACTGTCCGTTCAGGGGTGACAACTATGCACTGGAGCATGAGAGTTGAATGTTCAAGTTCCAATGTTCAATTTCCAATGTCATCAGTCATTGAACATTGGTCATTGAACATTGGTCATTGGTCCTTAGTCATTTTCTTCGCTTGCTCTGCCGCCTGTTCGATCGGACCGACGTACATGAACGCCTGCTCGGGCAGGTGGTCCCACTTGCCGTCGGCGATCTCCTCGAAACTGCGGATCGTGTCGGCCAGCGGGGTCACCTCGCCCGGCTTGCCCGTGAAAACTTCGGCCACCAAAAACGGCTGCGCGAGGAACCGCTCCATCCGCCGGGCGCGGTGGACCACCAGCTTGTCCGCCTCGCTCAGTTCGTCGATGCCCAGGATGGCGATGATGTCCTGCAACTCACGGTAGCGCTGCAAGGTCATCTGCACGCGCCGGGCGATGTCGTAATGGCGCTGGCCGATGTATTGCGGGTCGAGGATGCGGCTCGAACTGGCCAGCGGATCGACGGCCGGATAAATCCCCTTCTCACTGATCGCCCGTTCCAGATAGATGAAGGCGTCGAGCTGCGCGAAGGCGGCGGCCGGGGCGGGATCGGTCGGGTCGTCGGCCGGCACGTACACCGCCTGGACCGAAGTGATCGCCCCCTTGTTGGTCGATGCGATCCGCTCCTGCAACTGGCCCATCTCGGTGGCCAGCGTGGGCTGATAGCCCACCGCCGACGGCATCCGTCCCAACAGCGCGGAGACCTCGCTGCCGGCCTGCGAGAAACGGAATATGTTGTCGATGAACAGCAGCACGTCGGCCCCGATCGAGTCGCGGAAGTATTCGGCCATCGTCAGCGCGGAGAGCGCCACGCGCAATCGCGCGCCCGGCGGCTCGTTCATCTGGCCGAAGACCATGCACGTCTGGTCGATCACGTGCCGGCCGGTATCGCCGATCTTTGTGTGCTGCATTTCCAGCCAGAGGTCGTTCCCCTCGCGGGTCCGCTCGCCGACGCCGGCGAACACGGAATAGCCGCCGTGCGTGCTGGCGATCCGGGCGATCAGTTCGGTCAGGATCACGGTCTTTCCCAGCCCCGCCCCGCCGAACAGGCCCGCCTTGCCGCCGCGGACGAACGGCGTCAGCAGGTCGATCACCTTGATGCCCGTCTCGAAGACTTCGGTCTCGGTCGAGAGGTCCGTTATATCGGGCGATTCGCGGTGGATGGGCCAATAGTCCTCGGCGTCGACCGGCCCGCGTCCGTCGATCGGCTCGCCGATTAGATTGAACACGCGGCCGAGCGTGCATTTGCCGACCGGCACCTTGACCGGCGCGCCGGTGTCGAGACACTCCATGCCGCGGACCATGCCGTCGGTGCTGCCCAGCGCCACGCAACGGACCTTTCCGCCGCCGAGGTGCTGCTGAACTTCTCCAACCAGATCGATCTTGACGCTTTCGCGCCGGTTGCTGATTTTCACGGCGTTGTAGATCGCCGGCAACCGCCCCTCGGGAAACTGCACGTCGAACGTCGAGCCGATGATCTGGCTCACCTGGCCGATGTTGTGGGAAGCGGCGGGTTTAAGTTTTGTAACTGGGGTGGCGGTTGGCATGGATATGGCACTCTCGGAAAATCGGATATTTATTGGTCATTTGCAGCAAATGTTCAATGTCCAATTACCAATGACCAATGTTCAATGATTTGTCCTCTTGGAATCCAAATAAACGGTATCGGGACAAATATCTTGTTCGTGGGGCCAGATGACTGTTCCGTTTTCAGCCCTCACCTGTCGAAAATATGCGTTGTCCCGAAGTTCCTGAAAAACGCCGAAGTCCAACAGCGGCCGACAATCGTAGGTTCCCGACTCGCCGTTGCTGAATGTGATTTCCAACTGGTAATCGTCGCCGGGATTCACCGATTCGACTCGCGGGTTCATGGTTTCACCTCAAAGGATCGATCTTGTAAGGCTGCTGGCCATTTACGGCCAGTTGCCAATCGGCCATCAGTTCGTCCTTGTGAATCTCGATCCACGCCGACAGCAACCGCATTTTCGCCGGCGGCAATCGCCCTTCCAGCGGTTCTCCATCGGGTATCGACACCACGGCTTCGTGTTCCTGGTATTTCGCATGGATATGCGGAGCGTGGTGCTGCTTGTTGTCCAAATAATACAAGGAAACAATGATCCCGTAGAACATGGATACTACCGGCATGTCGGCCTCCTTTCAAGCAACGCTCGATTGCTCTGGCTTGCGGATAATTTCTCTGTTGGTCAATGGTTATTGAACATTCAACTAGCCGTTTAACGCGTCCGCTCCCCCGATGATCTCCAGCAACTCGCCGGTGATCTGTCCCTGCCGGGCGCGGTTGTAGGCCATCGACAAATGCGAAATCATGCCGTCGGCGTTTTCGGTCGCGGTCTTCATCGCCACCATCCGGGCGATCTGCTCGCTCACGGCCGCGTCCAGAAAACACTTGAACAGCCGCACCCGAAAACTCATCGGCACCACTTCGTCCAAAATGCTCGCCGCCGAGGGGAGGAACTCGTATTGCGTCTCGCGGGCCGGTGCTTTATCTTCCGCTCCCTGCAAACTCCCTAGCGGCAACAGCGTCTCGACCACCGCCTGCCGATGGCTGGCGCTCTCGAAGCGGGTGAAGGCCACGTCGAGCCGGTCGAGCCGGCCGGCCGTGAAATCCTGCAAATACCGCTCGGCCAGCACGTCCACCTCGGCGAAGCTGGGCCTGTCCTCGAAATGGGTGAACGCCTCGTCGATTGGGATTTTACGGAACCGAAAGGCCGAGATGCCCCGCTTGCCGACCACCTCAAGACTGACCTCCGACGCGACGTTGGCCAACTCATTGTATCGGGTAACGGCCTGCCGCAGCACGCCGGCGTTGTATCCGGCGCACATCCCCCGATTGGCCGAAAGGACCAACAACGTCGCCTGTTTCGGCTCCGGCCGCGGTTCGAGCAGCGGGTGGGATACCTCCAATCCGCTTCGGGCGAGATGGCCGACCAGCGCGGTGATCCGCCGCGTGTAGGCCGCCGCGGCGGTGGCCCGATTCATCGCCCGCTTGAACTGCGCGGTGGAGATCAACTCCATCGTGCGGGTGATCTTGCGGATGCCGCGGATCGACTTGCGGCGTCGGTCTAGTACTCGGGCTTTGGCCATAAGGAGTTGTCAGTCGTCAGTTTTCAGTTTGTAGGGTGCGTGAAACGCACCACGGCTCGGCCTGTTACGCCCGTTCACGGGCGTTTCCGCCGCAGGCGGTGTTAGGCCCGACGTTTACGTCGGGTTGGCCGCCGCGGCACGCATGTATTGTTCGTTCGTTTTGTTGGGATGTCATGCCCGTTCACGGGCATCCTGCATATCGGAGGCGCTCGCCGCGTGGACGCGGCGGCTAAACGGTTTTGACTTGTTCAATTTTCTATTTTCATTTTGCACTCTACACCCGCACCGTCTCCTTCGTTCCCGCGTACTGCTTCTGAAACTCCGCGATTGCCCGGTCGATCTCCGCGGCGGATTCGTCGTCGAGGTTGCGGCTGTCGGTGATCTTCCGCCACAGCGGCTGTTTCTCCTTGTGGATGAACGCCAAAAATCCTTCCTCCCAAGCGTGGACCTCTTTGACGGGGATTTTGTCGAGGTGCCCACGGGCGCCGGTGTAGATGCTCAACACCTGATCGGTGACGTGCATCGGGTGATACAGACCTTGCTTGAGCAGCTCGGTCATTCGGTATCCGCGATCGAGCTGCGCCTGGGTGGCGGCCTCCAGATCGGTGCCAAACTGGGCGAACGCCTGTAGCTCGCGGAAGGCGGCCAGGCCGAGCCGCAAGCCGCTGGCCACCTTCTTCATCGCCGGCACTTGGGCCGCGCCGCCGACGCGCGAGACCGAAATGCCCACGTTCATCGCCGGTCGCTGACCGGAGAAGAACAGGTCGGGCTGGAGATATATCTGCCCGTCGGTGATCGAAATCAAGTTTGTGGGGATGTATGCCGCGACCTCGCCTTCAAGCGTTTCGATGATCGGCAGTGCGGTGAGCGACCCGCCGCCAAGTTCGTCGCTGAGCTTCGCGGCCCGTTCCAGTAGCCGGCTGTGGCAATAAAAGATGTCGCCGGGGTATGCCTCGCGTCCCGGCGGACGGCGCATCAGCAGCGAAATCTGTCGATAGGCCGTGGCCTGTTTCGAGAGGTCGTCGTAGATGATCAGCGCGTCCTCGCCTCGATAGGTGAAGAATTCGGCCATCGCGCAGCCGGCGTACGGGGCGACGTACTGCAACGGCGCCGGGTCGCTGGCCCCGGCCACGACCACCGTGGTGTAGTCCATCGCGCCGTGCTTGCGGAGGGTTTCGATCAATCCGGCGACGGTCGATTCCTTCTGCCCGATGGCGACGTAGAAGCACTTTACGTCGGAGTCCTTCTGGTTGATGATCGTGTCGATGCAGATGGCGGTTTTTCCGGTCTTGCGGTCGCCGATGATCAATTCTCGTTGTCCGCGTCCGATGGGCGTCATCGAGTCGATGGCCTTGATGCCGGTCTGCAGCGGCTGGTTTACCGGCTGACGCTGGGCGACGCCCGGCGCGTCCGATTCCACCAGCCGCCGCTCGTTGGAGACGATTGGCCCGCCGCCGTCGAGCGGGTTGCCCAGCGGATCGATCACCCGGCCGAGCACGGCCTCGCCGACCGGCACCGAGAGGAGCCGTCCGGTGCCGCGGACTTCCTCGCCCTCGTTGATCGAGAGGTAGTCTCCGAGGATAATGACGCCGACGGAGTTTTCCTCGAGGTTGAAGGCCAACCCGGTCACGCCTCCTGCGCTGTTGGAAAACTCGACCATCTCGCCCGACATGACGCCGGACAGCCCGTAGACGCGCGCGATTCCGTCGCCGATCTCGATCACCCGCCCGACCTGCCGGACGTCGATGCGAGAGTCGAACAGTTCAATTTCCCGCTGAATGACGGAAGCGATCTCGTCGGCCTTGAATTTCATTGGCGCTCCTCTGACTCATCCGTTGACGAAGTTGTTTCAATTGGTTGGCGATCGAGCCGTCGTATACGACGTCGCCGACGCGGATCACCGCGCCGCCGATCAGCTCGGGATCGACGCGTTGTTCGAGGACCGGCTCGCCGTCGAGCTTTTCGCGGAGGCCGTCTACGATGCGTCGGACCTCGGCTGCTTCGACCGGCGTGGCGGTGGTCAGCTCGACGCGGACGCGTTTTCGCATTTTATCGTACATTACGTGCGTCTGATGGTGTATCGCCCTGAGGCAATCGAGCCGCCCGTGACGCGCGACGACCTTTAGGAACCCGATCATCAGCGCCGAGGCCCGGCCGCCGAGCGTCCGGTCGATGACGCCATATTTCTCGCGGACCGACACCAGCGCCGAGGCCAGTACGGTTTCCAGCTTGGGGAACTTGTCGAGCACCTCGGCCAGCAGGTCGTCGAACTCCTCGACGACGGCCGCTAATTGACCGGCGTTCCGCGCCGCGCCGAGCAGGGCCTTGGCGTAGACGTCGGCGATGTGCTCGACGCCCACGTCGGCCTCGATTTGGGCGGCGGTTCGTGCGTCGCGTGCGGCGGTGTTCTGGGATTCAGTCATGGCGGCGGAAATTATGAATTATGAATGATGAATTATGAATGCAAGAAGAACATGCCTTTAACGACATTCATCATTCATCATTCGGCATTCACCATTCCTTTCACGGTCTGCTCGATCAGCCGGGTGTGATCCTTGGGATCGAGTTTTTCGCGGACGATGCGTCCGGCCAGTTCGACGGCCATCGCGGCGCTGCGGTCGGCCAGCCCCTTCAGGGCATCGTCCGTGGCGGTCTCGATTCTTCCCATGGCCCGCTGCTGCTCGACATCGGCCTCTTTTTTGGCCTTTTCGAGCAACTCGCGGCCGAGCTGTTCGGCGTCGCGGCGGCCTTGATCGAGGATGCCGCGGACCTGGTCGCCGGCCTCGTCGAGTTTTCGCTCGTAATCGGCCAAAAGTTCCTTGGCCTGCTGGTTGGCGGCGTCGGCATCGGCGATCTGGTCGGCGATGTTCTGCTCGCGTTTGTCCAGCCCGTCGGCGATCGGCCTCCAGGCGAACTTCCAGAGCACCGCCATGACGAGGAGGAATACGACCGCCGTCCAGATGGCCAGATCACCCCGAAAGTTTATCCCTCGGAAGGTGATGGGGTTGAGGGCTTCGGCCGGATTCTCCGCCGCGTGGCCGCTTGCCGAACGGCCTTCCGGGGCGCTTGCCGCAGCGGCGGTGGCGGGAACGTCGGCCGCAGCGCAATAGCCGCAAGCGACCGCCGCGGCCAGAACCAGACAGGCTGCTACTCGCGTCCTCATGGCAACTGCGATCTCCAGCGCGACCTTCATACTTTTCCAAACCCACGGGTTGCAACCCGTGGGCTTATGAGCCAATCTCCTCATGCTCAAGGTCTCAGTAGCGGAAGATGACGCTCAACAGGCACACGATCAGCGCGAAGAACGTCACGCCTTCGATCAGCGCCGCGGCGACGATCATGGCCGTCTGCACGCTGCCGGCCACTTCCGGCTGCCGGGCCATGCTCTCGACGGCCGATGAGCCGATCCGCCCGATGCCGTAACCGGCGCCCAGGATTACCAATCCGCAGCCGAAGGCCGTGCCGGCGAGGATTTGCCAGGGGGCCGCGGCTTCTTTTGCCGCGGTTTCTTCCGCTGCGGCGTCTTTAGCGGCAGCGGCCTGCTCGCCCTGGGCCAACGCGGGAGCGGCCATCGTCGGAAAAATCGCAAACAACAAAATAATTCTCGTCAACTTGCACACGGAACTCGTCTCCTTCAACAAAAGTGGCGTTTCTTGGTAAAAATGAAATGTCCGTATTTAGCCCCGGGTGAATACACCCGGGGCGCACGGTTTTTCGCGGTCAACTCGGTCCGCCTTGAATTCACGGCGGGCTAAATGCACAATTTCAGGATGCCCTTTTAATGCGGGTGGACCGCCATGCCGATGAACAACGCCGAGAGAAACGCGAAAATATAGGCCTGCAACAACGCGACAAACAACTCCAGCAACGTCAGCGCCGAAGCGCCGAGCAAGCTCGGGACCGTGACTCCGGCCCAAAGCACGAACGCCGCCTGGGCGGTCCAGCCGATGAATCCCACGATAACCGCCAACACCAGGTGTCCGGCGAATATGTTGGCCAACAGACGCACGGCCAACACCAGATGGCGGATTAAAAGCCCGGCGACCTCGATGCCGAAGATCATCGGCGTGAGGAGTATCCCCAGAACTCCGCCCACGTCCATCCGCGGCACGAGACTCTTCCAGTAGCCGACCGGCCCGAACTTCGCAACGCCCGCGCCGAGGACCGTGCAGAACGCCACGCCCGCCAACGAAGCGGTCGTCATCAACGAGCCGGTCGGCGAACCGGTCCAAGGCAATATCCCGATCAGATTGCAAAACAGGACGAAGAAAAACATGGTCCAAACGAAGGGCAGGAAACGGTCGGCGTCCTTCCGTCCGATGGCCGGCCGAGCGACTCCGTCCCGCAGAAAAAGCAATAGCGCGTCCAGCATGTTCCAAAATCTACCCCGCGGCGGATCGCCCTTCGCCACGCGCCGGGCGTATGGAATGAATATCGCCAACATCGCCGCGGCGACGATCAGTTCCAGGACCATGTAGCGAGTCAACTGGAAATCGAACACCTTCGGCAGGTGTATCTGAACGAACGGCAGCACGAATTCCGACGAGTCGGTGACGTGTTCGGCAAGTTGGTTCAGGTCCATGTTTCACCTGCTCTCCGGCCCGGTTGCCGTTAGACCGGTCGGCACGCGCCGTCGAGTGGTATCGACAACATAATCTCCGCGGTCAAAGTGACCGGGTAAAAAATCAGCAGCCAACACAACGGAGCGGGGTCGGGCCGCGACGACGACACAATCATGTAAGCCACGGCCATCGCCAAGGGGAATGCCATTCGCGCCAACATACCCAACATGGCCCCGAGCAGTGCCGGGATTGGTCCGCGCATGAAGTGACTTATGAACAGGGCGATAGTAGCGCCGAGAAAGCAAGCGAATGCGGCCGCACTGCAATCAACCACTCCGGCCGGACCGGCCAATAAACCTACCGCCGCCGCCACCGGCAGGTAGACCGCCAGCACCGTGACGGTCAGCACCGCCGCTCGGACTGTTATCGATCTGTTCCGTAAGGAGTTTAGCCGTCTGAACATCAGCCCCACGTTCACTCCGTCCGATCATCGTCCTTTGAAGACCGAGCGAGCTTCAACAAGCTCATCAAGGCCACGGAAAAACCCAACGCCGCGCCCGCCAACAGAAACACGAAACCGCTGCCCAGCCGTTGGTCGAGCCAGTAGCCGATCAACACCGGAACGACCATCTCCAAGGCGATTGCCGTGATCCGCGAACTCCACTCCATCGCCAGCATGAACGGGGAGTAGTCGTTGTGCGGTTTATTCACGGCCCCAATCCGGTCGTGATCCTTAGCGGGTAAGAATAGCGACTCTATACCGGCTTTCACGGCAAGTCAACCGCCTCCCGAAACCGGCTCTTCCGCCATGAGCGTCCATTGTCCGTGTCATCGCCCGCCCGGCATCTTTACCACCGAAGTGGTGTTCGACGACACACAGCCACCAATAGGTGCAACGGTGCTGGCTCGAAGGTATATATGACCTGTACAATCTCAAAAATTGTCAGGGATGCCAGTTGTTTTCGCAAGTAATTATCGTGCAAGCAGTTCCGTCTCCGCTTGTGAGGCCGGATTGTCTCAATGGCGGTATGAAATCCTTGCTCTGAAAAAGTGATGCGATTATACTGGAAATTACCTGCCATGCCCAATTTACCGGGCGCCTACCCTCGGCGGGACAAGAAGGCGGCGGTGGTGAATCGTCGCACGAACCAGTGACGTAGGCCTACCTGTCACGGACGACTCCCGAACCCAACCGGCTTGCATGACTATTACGCCTGTGAGGCCGGCACAGCAGAGATGAGCATCGCAATGACAACAGCAGAACTGAAGAATCGGACGGTTAGAGACTTGGCCTCGATGGCCAAGAAGAAGAAGGTCCCCGGCTGGCACTCCATGAGAAAGGACGAACTGGTGAAGGCCCTACTGCGGCAGGCGCGGGCCGAAAGGCACCGGTCCGAGAGAACCAACGGCCGCGACAAGCGGTCGGTGCCCCACTCCCTAAAGTCACGACGCCTGGCACAGGTCCAAACGCGGCTTGCCGAGGCCAAGGACCTGACTTTCCGAAGCATCTGCGAGGGCAACGGGCAAGTCAAGGACCGCCTGATCGTGATGGTCCGCGATTCGTACTGGCTGCACGCCTACTGGGAACTTAGCCGGAAGAGCATCGAACGGGCGAAAGTCGCCTTGGGGCAGTATTGGCACGGCGCTCGGCCCGTGCTGCGGGTTTGCGAGGTGTTGCGCGAAGGCGTCACGACCTCTACCCGGCAGCCGATCCGCGACATCGAAATCCACGGCGGCGTACACAACTGGTACATCGACGTCGGCAATCCCCCGAAGAACTACCAACTAGACATCGGCTACCTGACATCGGAGGGCAAGTTCTTCTGCGTGGCGCGGAGCAACGTCGTCACCACGCCTCCGGCGGCGGCCGGCGACGCCTTCGACCAGAACTGGGCCGACGTGGCCAAGGATTTCGACCGGATTTTCGCGCTGAGCGGCGGATACAGCCAGCCCGAATCAAACAGCGATCTGAAGGAACTGTTCGAGGAACGGCTCCAGCGTCCGATCGGCGATCCGGTGACTGTGCAGTTCGGTCCCGGCGCGGCGGGCCATTCGGCCAACTGCTCGGATTTCGAGTTCCAGGTGGACACCGAATTGATAGTTCACGGCGTGACCCGCCCCGACGCCCACGTCACGCTTCGCGGCGAGCCGGTGCGGCTGCGAAGCGACGGCTCGTTCGCCGTCCGCTTCAACCTTCCCAACCGACGCCACGTATTGCCGATGGTCGCCAGCAGCCGCGACGGCGCCGAGCAGCGGACCATCGTCCTGGCCGTCGATCGGAACACGAAGGTCATGGAGCCGATCAGCCACGATCCGACGGTGTGATTCGAGGGCGGAGGGCGGAAGGCGGAAGGCGGAATCCCGAGGGCTGGCCGCTTCAGCGGCCAGTTGACGCGATCCGAGGAAGGGGGCCGGTTGCGTCGCCTGCCCAACCGCGTACAATGCCCGCATGTCGAACGATCTGACGCAATTTCTCGACCAATGGCGGTTCGAACCGGACGAAGTGCTGGTGCGGATCATCCCCGGCGACGACGGCCGCAGCAAAATTCAGTTGCGGGTCGATCTGGGCGTGCTGCAAATGGAAATGGAAGGCCGTCCCGACGGAGTCCGCCCCAAGGGCTGCGAGTCGTGGCTCGAATACTACGAGCGCCGGCAACGGAAACACGACGAGACGCATCCCGATTCCGCGCCGTTTCTGCTCGGCGAGAAGGATTGTCTGCGGCTGTGGCGCGAGGCGGTGCAGTATTACCATCGCTATCTGAGTTTTTGGCACTTGGACATGTTCGAGTGGTGCGCCCGCGACACCACGCGGAATTTGCGGTTGTTCGGCTTCGTTCGAGCCCACGCCCGGGACGAACGCCTTAAGCTCCAGTTCGATCAATGGCGGCCGTACGTGGCGATGATGCACGCCCGCGCGGTGGCCACTCCGCTGTTGCAACAACGGCTGGTCAACGAGGGCCTCCAGGCCATCGAGGCGGGAATCGAGACCATCCGCGAGTTCCTCGACGAATACGACCAGGGGCATCGGGCCGAGGAGTGCGTCGAACTGGAAAGCCTCGAACAGTGGCGCGAGGAAATTCTCGCCGCCGAGCAGCGCGCGGTGGAGAACCGTCCCAAGAGCAAGCTCGAACTTCTCCGCCGACGGCTTGAAGCGGCCGTCGCCGCCGAGGAGTTCGAGGAAGCCGCCCGGTTCCGGGATCAAATCCGCAAGTTGAAAACTAAAGATTAACGTGCGACGTGGCCCAAGTAGTTTAGCGGTCGCCGGCACGGCGACCCGCCGGCAGGGCGGCCGCTAACAGCCCGTTGAAAAAGGGTGCCACTGCTGGCTTGTCCAGCAGTGCGGGAAGAAACACCCGGAAAAACACTGCTGGACAAGCCAGCAGTGGCACCCAAACTCTCGAAAACCGACTTTTTCAACGGGCTGCTAAACGACAATGCGACAGATGAAAACGATTCGCAGCCTCGATGAATTTCCCGACTCGCTCCGCGGCGGCGCCGTGGCCATCGGCAACTTCGACGGCGTACACCTGGGGCACGCGCGGCTGGTCGAGCGGCTCCGCGCGATGGCCGAACGGGTGGGCGGTCCGGCAGTGGTCTTCACTTTCGATCCGCCGCCGACCCGCCTCTTGCGCCCCGACGCCGCGCCCGAGCCGCTCGTCCGGCTCGAGCGGAAAATCGAAATCCTCGCCGAATTGGGCCTCGACGCGGTGGTCGTCTATCCCACGAGCAAGGCTTTCTTGGAAATCGAGGCCCGCGAGTTCTTCGACCGCGTCGTCCGCGGTCGGATGTCCGCCCGGGCGATGGTCGAGGGCCCCAACTTCTTTTTCGGCCACAATCGCTTCGGCAACGTCGATGTTCTGCGCCGGTTTTGCGTCGAAGCGGGGATGCCGTTCGAGGTGGCCGAGCCGGTGGAGATCGCCGAGCGGATCGTTTCCAGCTCGTGGATTCGTTCGCTGGTTTCGGCGGGTCGATTGGACGATGCGAGGACGATGCTCGGCCGACCATACAGGATTCGGGGCGTGGTGGTCCACGGCGCCGGCCGCGGCGCGCGGCTCGGATACCCCACCGCCAATCTCGGCCCTGTCGACACGCTTCTGCCGGGCCACGGGATTTACGCCGCCCGCGCACGGGCCGAAAACGCCTGGCATCCGGCGGCCGTCAGCCTGGGGCCAAACCCGACCTTCGACGAGGGGGGAACCAAAGTCGAGGCACATCTGATCGGCTTTCAGGGGATGATCTACGAGCAACCGATCGAGGTTGACTTTCTCACCCATTTGAGGGAAATTAAGCGATTCGCGTCCGTCGAGGCGCTGGTGGACCAGATCGTCCGGGACGTAGCCCGAACGGTTAAAATCGTCGCCGACGCTGGAACAGAAGGGTGAAGAGAGAAGAGAGAGCAGTAGATTCCTGGTTCCCACGCTCTGCGTGGGAACCCGTATTTTCCGACGCTCTGCGTCGGCGAGTAAGGTAAACACCGACGTGAAGCGTCGACTGTCGCCCGTTCCCACGCAGAGCGTGGGAACGAGAGGTTTATAACACGGGCGGCAAGCCGCCCCGCTAGTGCGCTTGTAAGTGTATCGAATCAGCAGGGTGGAAGTCCCTGTCGAAGTTGGGTCTGAACTTTGTAACCAATAGTAACTGCGTCCTCGTGAGAGGGGGTGGAGAGCAACTGGAGGTGAATGACTGGTCCGCAGGA
>JAHIKV010000326.1 GCA_018897395.1 Planctomycetota bacterium
AGTCCTCACTCTCGCATGGGCATGACTTAACATTTTGCTGGTAGTTGGGGCATTTGTTTTCTGCATCGGCATCACTTTGCTCGTTCATTCATTTGTCCTTTCTATCCAATATTACATTTTTATAAGCACGGCGCGGCTACTTGCCGTCGCCTGCATCCGGCTTGTTGGAAGGCAATTGTTTTTCCGCCTCTTTCTGCGGCTGTTTCTGTTTGTGTTCGTCGATCATCTTCTTCAAGTGCTCGACATATTTCTTCGCTCCGCCTTTCTGATAACCTGTTCTGCCAACCAAATCTCCTTCTGGAGACAGAACGATGACGGTTGGATAACCGCGAACATCGTATTCCTTGGCCAATTCGGCGTTCTGTTTCTTCAGTTTCGTGCTCTGGTTCTTCTGGTGGGGAAAATCCACCAAAACACAGACTAGATTCTGTTTAGCGAATTTCTTAAAATCGCCCTTGCTGAAAACTTCCCCGTCGAGTTTCATGCACCAGCCGCACCAGTCGGAACCGCTGAAATCAAGCAGCATATACAAGCCCGACTTGCTCGTGTTTGTCGATGCTTTGGCAAAGTCCGTTTCCCAGTCGGCAGCCTCGGCGTTTACGCCAAACGCAACCGTAATCATAATCACTAACCCTGCCAGCACTCTTCTGTTCATCGCATCTCCTTTCGTTTTACTGCTCCTTCGAACGTCAAGAATCACCATTTTTCATGAAGCGTAGCGTAATGAAAATATGATGAATTCAATTATTCGGCAAGTCAAATTCCAAAAGAACCCCCTTCCATGTCTTGGTGAAATTCCGCTGGCCACGAACTCCCGGAGCCAGCGTTGTACGTCTTTGAGATCCCTGTCTTCTTGCAGATGATGGTGACTTCGCCTGACATGACTTTGCCGGGGCCTTGCCCGGAGGAGGTGTCCTTTTCTTTGAGTTTAAAGTCGGAAGTATGACATTTGAAAGTGGCCAGGGTATTGTTGAAATCATCGAGTTCGCTATCGTCGAGTAGAACGTAGTTCATGGCATACTCCTCTTTGTTCGTTGTTCGGCTGTTGCTTCTTAGGTCATCGTTTACAACGTGCTAGCCTGTAGGGCAGTGGTGTTGGCCGCACGCTAAAGATTGCCGCATTTTATCTCTCTTCTGACTAGCGCATTGAATGTGGTGGACGACTGCACGTCGGCTTTGTACGAGATTGTGTCTTGAGAAGCGCGTCTTTGAACATATTGATTGATTCTGTTCTGCAGTTCATATGGCAATGGCCGGTCGTCTCCATCGGTCACCTTGGTATCATTCGGATCTCCAAACATTGGATATATCTTCCTAACTCTGGCCGCAGCGGAGTCTTCATCTAGGCCTTCCTCAAGCGCATGGGCCAATGATGCTAAGCGCGGAACGTTCATATGATAGACCAGCATGCGGCGCTCAAGATCGGGCATGTTCCACCACCAACAGATGTCGCTGTCTGTTGCCCCCTCTTTTCTCTTTTCGGCGAGCATTCCTCCGACGGTTTGGTCCGTTCTGCCCCTTCTTAGAAGGTCGTCCCCTAGATTCAGGACATCTGTTCCCTCGTGTTGGGATTGTTTCTTGGTCTCTCTGATGAGATCACGCACCATTCTTATGGCTTGTGAGTGTGACAACCCCTGGGTTGCCTCATAGAAAGGAACGTATTCCTCTTCCAGTTGGCGTTCCGGTTCAGATGTTTGCCTGAATAGGTTTCCGAGGAGTCTCATTTGTGTTGCCTTTCCTTATCCTTTGCCGAACGAATAGCGTTTTATCCAGTATGCTGCGAGTATATAACGGTGGCCGAGGCGGGGCAAGCGCAAATTGAGCGGCATGCTGGATAACCCGCCGTAGGCGGGCAGGAACGTCGTTTCCGCCGTCGCGCCCGGGGATCTATGCTTGATGCATAGGAATTTCAAAGTTGTAGCCGCGAGACGATAGGCTCGCGCGGACGTCGGCCTAACGTCCGACGGCTACAGAAAAGTTACCCCGCATCGGGGCCTAATTTGATGACCCGCAGACCGAAGCCATAGACCATTACCAACAGCGCCCGGTGCTTGAGGTCCGTTCAACATGAAAAATGACTTGTGCGGGGTCGTCTGAAGCGGGTAGCATCCGGCAATCTTCGTGTGGTGGAATGTTCCGTGCGAGTGCCGCGGGATACATAAGGGAATTGTTGACCCCGCCGCTGGCGGGGCAAGTTGCAAGCTTGTCCCGCGTTGCGCGGGATTGTAAATAGTGTTGAAAAGAAAATCCCAGTGAATACCAAGCGCATACGAATACAGGTCACGGGGCGGGTCCAGGGGGTTGGATTCCGGCCGACGGTCTATCGCCACGCGGCGGCTATGGGTCTCTCCGGTTTTGTCCGCAACACGCCGTCGGGCGTGGTGATTGAAGCGGAAGGCGATGCGCCGGCGGTTGACCGGTTTGTTGCCCAACTGCAAGCGGAACCGCCCCGGCAGGCACGGATCGAAGCGCTCCAGATCAGCGACATGCCCGTGCGCGGCGAGCCTGCGCCTTTTGAGATCAAGGTTAGCGGACGATCCGGCAATTGCCGGTCCGGCGATTGCCGGTCCGGCGATTTGCAGGTCGGGATGCCGCCGGACCTGGCGACCTGTCCAGACTGCCGCGCGGAACTGTTTGATCCCAAAGACCGCCGGTTCTGGTATCCGTTCATCAACTGCACTAATTGCGGGCCGCGCTTTTCCATTATCCGCGAATTGCCCTATGACCGTGAGCGGACCTCCATGGCGGAATTCCGGATGTGTCCGGATTGCAAGCAAGAATTTAAAAATCCGGCCGATCGCCGGTTCGATGCCCAGCCGAATGCCTGCGCGGTGTGCGGTCCGCGGGTTGCGTTGATAGGCAGCGGAAGACAGAAGCCAGACGCC
>JAHIKV010000083.1 GCA_018897395.1 Planctomycetota bacterium
CCGTCTTGGAATTCCCCTACCGCGTCGCCTTCGGAGAATAGACGAGTTCGCGCAAATGTAGTGGAAACTTTGGCCAAAAATCGAACGTAAGTCCTTTGCTATCAACGAATCGACTCCCACAACTCCGTAACTTGGGCTAGCGCGGACTCGATTCCGGTGCGAGAGGATGTTCCGCACCACGCAGCACAGCAGTGTCCGCAACTTGGCCGACCGATTCGCCACCCAGCGTACCAGCAGCCGTTGCTCCCACAGCGCCTCGAACGTTTCCGAGGCCACGTCTTCGGCGTCGTCCAGGTTTCGGGCGCCCCGGCGCAACGAGAAACGGCAGATCGGCCCCCAATAGTCCTTCAGGAAGTTCTGCCAGTCTTCCTCGGCGCCGCCGGAGGTCAGCCGCTGGATGAGAGTCAGACGCGTCTGCGGAAAGCCCATGAAGAAACTCTCGCTAGGAGTCGTCCTCGGCCTGCGTCGGGTTGTCCTCGGCCACCGACGGCACGCACTCCAGGCCGTGCCCGTAAAGGACCGCCGGGATTCTGCCCGCGCGGCGAAGCCGCCGGTTGTGGCGTTTCCCTTGGGTCTGACGTGGTTCAACAGCCAACTGTGTCGCCATGGGCGTCCTTAGAGCGAGTGCGCAGAACGACTCCTCCCCCTTTGGGGAGAATCAGTTATTTTCCCGTAAACTTGGAGAAATGCAAGTCCTGGTGTCGGAAATTTCCCATTTCCGCGGCAATTCCGCCAGGCACGCCGGAAACTCACCGGCAAAGGACGCAATTTCCCTCTCAAACGAACAGCCGGCTGACCGACTCGTTGCGGTGAATCCGCTTAATGGCCTCACCCAAGAGGGGGGCGATGCCGAGAACCGTGAGCTTCGGAATCTGTTTCTCGGGCGGCAGTGGGATGGTGTCGGTTAGGCTCCCCGAACGCAACCCTCTTCAAACAAACTCTCGCGCCTCCGATCACTGCAACATACTGTAGCACAACACCTTATCGGTTTCAAGTCCCCTTCGGTAGCCCTCCAAACGAAAGCAACCCGTTACGAAACAACGACAGACGGGTTTACACAGAAAGGGGCTTGGCTGTAAACCCGGAGTCATTCTTTTCGGGCAACAAAAAAACTGACCGGCGTGTTAACACAAAGCGCGAGCGCGCGAGCGCCGGAGAACTGCACTCGGCCACTTTACCGCCAACCGCAAGCCGCGCTTTGAACCCCGCTCACGCTGGCCGCGTGGCTCGCCGTGCGCCAAGCCGTGGGCATTGGCACGGGGTAGACCCGGCGCGAAGTTGACGTTGGAGGTCAGCTTCCACGCTGGACGGAAGCACCTGCCGATCTGCCGGCCATACTGCCTCCTTAGCATGACAGCGCCCCGGGGTTCCGCCGGCGCAGGGCGTGGGCCGACAGAGCGATGGCCGCGATGCCGATGAGCACCAGCGTCGATGGCTCGGGCACGGGACTTATCAGCACGTCGTTGCCGCCGCTTAAGCCGCCGGCCGCGGCGTCGGCCCCGTACCAAATCCACCACTCCAGGTCGTCGTGGACGCCCAGCCACGAGCCGTTGGCGTAGTTGTCGAACTCGCCCCGTGAGGATTCCATTAGTGTCGTTTTGGACGATCCACAGTTGGGTCTCTTCCGACGAGTCGCCAAAACCTGTCCAATCGAGCGAGAGCGTTCCGCCGAGCGTGGCGTTGTAGTCGCCCGAGCCGCTTAGCAGCACCTGGTCGTAGCCCGAGCCTGGAGTCGTGCCGGCCAATTCGATCTGGAGTTCGCCGAGCATGTTGTAGTCGCCCTCGACGGTCTGGATGCCGGTCGAATTGCCGGGGGCGTGGACGCCGCCGATGGTAACATTGCCGCGGACCGTTCCGCCGCCCTTGAGTGTTTTTCCGGCCGCGAGATTGTAGCCGCCGGAGACCTCCGAGACATCGAACGTCGCCCCATCGGCCACGTCGATCGCCCCGCTGGCCAGCGAGGCCGCGCTGCCCAGCTTAATCGTCCCGGCGCTAATGGTCGTGTTGCCCGTATAGGTGTTGGCACTGGCGAGGGTCAGCGTGCCGGCGCCTAGCTTGTTTAGCCCACCCGAGCCGTAAAGCCAGCCGGCGAGCGTGACCGCGTAACCGTTGGTGTCGACGTTCGCATCGCCGCCGGCTCCGGTCAGCGTCATGGGGAGCGTGGTGTTCAGGTTGCCGTTTGCCTTTAGCGTTCCACCGCCGAAATTGAAGATGGCGTATAAATCACTTGCGACTATCGACGAGACGACGAGCGTACCACCTTGAAGAGTGTAAGTTCCAAAGGGTATCTGGAGAGTATTGGTTTCGTTGGTTCCGCCAGTCTGCGTGAAAGTTCCGATTCTGCCGGAGCTGGTATCGCCTATCATCTCCATGTTCGCATACAATTGACTAGTTCCGCTGAGACTGTACATCCCGGTGCCCTCTTGACTGACATAGAGAGTGCCGTGGATAGTATTACTTCCGCCCGTTTGGAAAAACTTGCCACTGGCTTTATCTCCCACAAGTAATTCGGACTCCGTGCCGCCTGGAGTGCCCACAACCAGCTCTCCGCCGCTGAGGTTGTACACCCCCGAACCGCCGTTCGAGAGGCGGAGAGTGTTGGTAATATGGCGTCCGCCCGACTGATTGAACGTGCCCGAACTCAAGGAGGAACCCAACGTACACGAATCGGAGATTAATTGGCCGGTTCCGCTGAGGTTGTAGGTTCCATTTCCGCTTAGCGTACCAAGGTATAATAAACGTGTTTCGTTGGTTCCACCGGACTGCGTATAAGTTCCAGTGCCATGCTGGACGCCCAACCATGTCTCTTCTTTCGTAAAGTTGGTACCGCCGGACTGCACGAAGGTTCCGATGCCTTTGTTGCCGATGAACAAGTAGTCGCTCGACAACTCTCCTCCGCTTAGGTTGTAGGTTCCCTCGCACCCGGCATCACAGCCGAGGCTCAGGTTTTCGGTGGAGTTGATTCCGCCCGACTGCGAAAATGTTCCCGTACCCAAGGAGCCAACGAGAGTCTTCCACCCGACATTTAACGCGCCGTCGGTCATTTCGACTGTGCTAGACTTTTCGTTGCCGGAGCCACCGAGATAAAGGTTGAAACAGGTTTCGTCCAACTGGGTCAATTTTGCGGTTCCGCCATCGCAGATGTAAGCGTCGTCGCTGGAGGTCGGCTCGGTTCCGCCCCAGTTGGCCGGCGTGGACCAATCGCCGGTGGTTCCGGTCCAGTAACGATCATCCGCTTGGGACGCCGGAACGAATCCGAAAAGCAGCAAGCAGGGAAGACTAAAAATCAAAATCATCGTGTAACGGTGCGACATTGTGATGCTTCCTTCATTTTGGGTAATTGGTGATTTCAATCCGCAATCGGCGACCGGAGTCGCCTCCTATCAACCAAGCATTCGCGCATTTTCAACTTCAACGGATGGCCAAATGTCGAGCGTATGCAAACACGATAAGGACCGGCCCAAATAATACCTGGTGGCCTACGCCTATTGCACACCACTACACGTTGTATCCAAAAGGCCGAGCGCCTACGGCATCTTGTGGCAAAACCACCCTGTGCAACGAGCGTAGGCCACCATGCGACGGCCGCTAACTCGGTTTATTCAGTGTGCCGTGAAAAGGTTTGTTGATTCTAGTGGGTGCGAAACCCACCCGGCATCTGGTCGCTCCAGCTGGTAGCAGTCGGAGCGACAGTGGAGGTGACGAAACTGTCGAAGCCTTCGATGACAAAGCGGAACGTGTCAACCGGTTTGAGACAACTGCTTTTCGGAATTAGTGTAGCGCGGTAGTGCTATGGCTCGGGTTTCCGGCCTATCGGCCGGGGGGTTGATCCAGACTTCACGAGGCAACGGCAGCGGTTGGGGTGGCTGGCGGACGAATCGCTCGGGATGCGCAGCATGGGCTGCCGTGAGCACGGCCTGCCGGGCTGCCAACACGGCCTCGGCTTGACCGAAGTGGACCACCGCCGGCGTCAAGAGCCCCAGCCCCCAGTGATGATGCTCGTGGTTCTGCCAGTGGAAGAACTCGCCGCAGAAATCCAATGCCTGGTCGAAGCCGGCGAAGCGGTCCGGGAACTCCGGCCGGTACTTCAGCGTCTTGAACCGGCTCTCCGAGTACGGGTTATCATCGCTGACGTGCGGCCGACTATGCGACTTCGTGATGCCCAGCGTCGCCGGCAGTTGGGCTACGGTCTGCGAACGCATCGACGGTCCACGGTCGCCGTGGATCGTCAGTCGGGCGCCATCCGCAGGATGGTCGCGGACGATGCCCTGCTTGACAACGGTCTCACGGATCAATCGCTCGGCCAAGTGCGCGCTTTCCCGGTGCGCCAACATCCAGCCCACCACGTAGCGGCTAAAAATGTCGAGGATCACGTACAGGTAAAAGTACGTCCACTTCGCCGGTCCCAGCAGCTTGGTGATGTCCCAGGACCAGACCTGATTGGGAGCGGGGTAGGGGTAGGGTGCGTCCATGACGCACCACTAATTCGCCCCACAATCAAGAGTAGCGGTGCGTCGGGGACGCACCCTACGGTTCTGGTTGCGCCGCTCGCGGACCTCCCGTTGGCCATCCAGGATGCGGTACATCGTGCGGATCGAGCAGAGGTATCGGCCCCGGTCTCCCGCTGCTGCCGCCACGTGTTCAAGTGCGACGAGTACAGCCCCTCCAGACGCAACAACACGCCGAGCTGTCCCGGCTGGGTGCAGCGATCGGCCTCGTGGAGGATGCGGAGCTTGTACTCGGCGGTGAACCGTCGCCGCACGGGCTTCTCTGGAACGGCCGGGTCAGCAATCGGCCGGCCGTTGCCTGTGGCCGCTCCGGGACCGCCACCCGTCGCGGCGGCGGGGGAGGCGGGCGGAACTCCAGTCGGGCTACGCCCTCCTTCCGTTCCGCCCGCCACCACCTGTTCTGTTCCCAACATCCTTGCTTTCTCCATCCTTCTACCTCCTTGCCCTCTACTGTAATATCTCAGGAGGCAGTTGTCTCACCCATTATTGGCACGGAGGGGGACGCACCCTACCGGCTCGGGAGTCAAGCGGTGCGTCAAGGACGCACCCTACCGGCTCGGGAGTCTCCGTCTTTGCCAAGACAATACTGCCACGCGTTTCACATTGGGCAGGATCGGCAAGGGGCAAGCGGAATATTAGGCATAACCCGCAAACTCGGGTTTTTCGCTACTCCGACCCCGTTGCCAGGCGTAGGGCGATCCGGCACGCCCGGCGGAACTCGTCGAGATAGAGTCGCTCGGAGGTGGTGTGGACGTTTTCCTGGCCACAACCGAGCGTGACGGTGGGTATTCCCCGGACGGTCATCCAATTGGCGTCCAGCCCGCCGTTCGAGACGGCGCGGACCGGCGTGCCGCCGCACTCCGAAACCGCCTCCTCGGCGGCCAACACGCACGGCTCGTCGTCGCGCAAACGGAACGATTCGTAGTCGAGCCGGCCATCGATTTGCACCTCTCCGCGAAGCCCTTCGACGTTGCGGACGCTTCGGGCGGCCTTCTGAAACGCCTGCTCAATCGCGCGGATGATTCGGCGGCGGAAGGTGGAATTATGGCTTCGCGCCTCGGCCCGCAACAGCACCTCCTCGGTGACGACGTTGGTGGCCTGTCCGCCGTGGATCACGCCGACGTTGCTTGTGCCCGTCCGGTTGCCCTTCTCGATCCGGCCGTGCCAGCCCTCGCGGTGCAACTGGGCAATGGCCAGCGAGGCGATGGTAATTGCGCTGACGCCCAACTCGGGCGATACGCCGGCGTGGCTCGCTCGGCCGATGACGCGAATATCCATGCGATAGCCGCCGGTGGCGGCGACGGTAAGCTTCGAGGCCGGGCCGCCGTCGTAGTTGAACGCCAGCCGAGGATTGCCGAGCAACCCCAGCCGGCCGAATCTCGACCCGCGCAGACCGATCTCCTCCTGCACCGTCCATAGAAAGGTCAACGGAGGACGCGGGAGACCGCGGCGGAGAATCTCCAACGCGGCCGAGAGGACCACGGCCGTGCCGGCGCGGTTGTCGGCGCCGAGGCCGGTGTTTTTATCCGCCGGCACGATGTATCGGCCGCGGCGCACCGGTCGGGTTCCCTCGCAAATCGGCACGGTGTCGACGTGGGCCATCAGCAGCCGTCTTTTACCGGGCAGCGTGCCCGGCAGACGCAACACCAAATTGCCGACCTCGCCGCCGGGAGAAAAGGGGACAGGTCCAATTTGTGCGCAGCACCCTCCGGGCCGTTCCGGCAAATTGGACCTGTCCCCTTTTCTCCCGCGACGATGTACGTTGTCGAACTGGACGGCGTTTTTCGGCGCGCCGGCTTTGTGCAACTGCCCGGCGATGTACTCCATCACTTTGTTTTCTCGACCACTCACACCGGGAATGGCCATTAGCTTCAGTACCAGCGACTCGGCGTCTTTCAGGTATGCGGCGTTCATTGACGGTTGGATCCATGCGGGGTTTGCAAGGGGGAAAGCCGATAATTTACCAGAATCGCCGCCGATTGTCACCCGTCCCCTGTTGTCAATTCGTGTGGTGAGAAATGGAATAGCGTCAAAGTCTCAATTAAGCGGTCGCATTCTCACGGGCCAGCCGGTGCCGCAGCGCCGCGCCGACGAAGCCCGCGAACAACGGATGCGCGCGGGTCGGCTGCGACTTGAACTCGGGATGATATTGAACTCCGACAAACCAGGGGTGATCGGAAATTTCGACGACCTCCACCAACAAACCGTCCGGGCTGGTGCCCGTGAATTCCATTCCGCGGTCGGCGAACCGCCGGCGATAGTCGTTGTTGAACTCATAGCGATGCCGGTGCCGCTCGGATACTTCCTCCGTGCCGTAGCAGGCGGCCGCCTTGCTGCCGGGCGTCAGCTTTGCCGGTTGCGCCCCCAGCCGCATAGTGCCCCCCTTGTCGGTGATTTTCTTTTGCTCGTCCAACAGACAGATAACCGGATGAGGCGTGTCCGTGTCGAATTCGCTGGAGTTCGCCCTCTCTAGCCCCACCACGTTTCGGGCGAACTCGGCCACGGCGCACTGCATGCCCAAGCAGATTCCGAAGAAGGGGACGCCTTTGGAGCGGGCGAAATGCACGGTGTCTACTTTTCCCTCGATTCCCCGCTCGCCGAACCCGCCCGGCACGAGGATTCCGTCCACGCCGGCCAACAGTCGCTCCGCTCCTTCTTCCCCGACGGTCTCGCTGTGTATCCGATCGATGTGGACCCGAGCGCGATGATGCACGCCCGCGTGATCGAGCGCTTCGTAGATCGACTTGTATGCGTCGCGGTGTTCGGCGTACTTGCCCACCACGGCGATACGGACATCGTGCTCCGGGTTGCGGAGCCTTTGCAACAGGTCACGCCAGCGGTCCAGGTTCAGCGGTCCGGCCTTCAGGGCGAGCTTGCGGACGATCAACTCGTCCGCGCCGTGCTCGACCAGGCTCATCGGCACTTCGTAGACCGAGAAGTCCTTGTCCTTCTCCTCGATCACGGCCTCGACCGGGACGTTGCAGAACAGGGCGATCTTCGCGCGGTTGTCGTGGCTCAACGACCGCTCGGTGCGACAGACGAGGATGTCCGGCTGGATGCCGATCTGCCGCAACTGGCCGACCGAATGTTGCGTCGGCTTGGTCTTCAGCTCGGCGGCCGCTTTCAGGTATGGGACCAGCGTCAGGTGGATGTAGAGGCAGTTTTCCTTGCCCACGTCGAGCGAGAATTGGCGGATGGCTTCCAGGAACGGCTGGCTTTCGATGTCGCCCACCGTGCCGCCGATCTCGGTTATCACTACGTCCACGTCCGCTCCGGCCGGCTTGACCAGCGCGGCCTTGATCTCGTTGGTCACGTGCGGGATGACCTGCACGGTCTGGCCCAAAAACTCGCCCCGCCGCTCCTTCTCGATCACCGACTTGTAAATCTGGCCGGCGGTGTAGTTCGAGTGGCGGTTCAAGGGGCTGTTGGTGAACCGTTCGTAGTGCCCCAGGTCGAGATCGGTCTCGCTGCCGTCGTCCAGCACGTAGACCTCGCCGTGCTGATAGGGGCTCATCGTGCCCGGATCGACATTGATATACGGATCGAGCTTCTGCATCCGGACGCGGAGTCCGCGCTGCTCCAACAACATGCCGATCGAGGCGCTGGTGAGTCCTTTGCCCAGCGAACTTACCACCCCGCCGGTGACGAAGATGTGTTTACTCATAAGAAAGCCGTCCTGGTGCAAAAAAAGGGCGCATCGTGCAGCCGCGAAAGGGACCATTGTAAAACGATCCGGGAAAATGTGGAAGTGGCGGGAGAAGGCCGCCGCTTGCGGCTTCGCAACGTTGGGGACCAAACCGATGGTTATCGGCACTTGACATCACCGCCGACTGTTGGCATTATCCTTACAAATCTTAACCGTCCACAAAGGAGAATCACGCGATGAACGACATTACCCTCGAACAAGCCCATGCGGCGGTGGCCGCGGCCGTGAAAAAAGCCGAACAACTCGACACGAAAATGGACATCGCGGTCGTCGATGCAGGCGGCAATCTGAAGGCCTTCGCGCGGATGGACGGGGCCTGGCTCGGGTCGATCGACATCGCTCAGCGAAAGGCCCGAACCGCGCGGCTGTTCGACATGAACACCGGGGCGATCGGTCAGCTTTCGCAGCCGGGCGGGCCGCTGTATGGGATCGAACTCTCCAACGGCGGCCTGATCTCGTTCCCCGGCGGAATTCCGATACTAAACTCTTCCGGTACGGTAATCGGGGCCATCGGCGTCTCCGGCAGCACGGTCGAAAACGACCACGCGGTGGCCGAGGCCGGCGCGGCGGCGGTAAAATGAGGGGTGGGGGACGAGGGGCGGGGGACGGGGGACGAGGGGCGAGGAGAGTGGAGGGGCGAAGTTTCGACCGGTGCTGACAAGCCGCTTGCGGTTTCGCACCAAGCGCTCCCCCTCCTACAGACGGGGTTTGGGTTTCGCGGCCGCCGGAAAATTCTCGACCGATTTTCCGATGTTTCCCGCTTGCACGCGGCGACGAAACTGCTATGCTACGTGTGATCAGTGGCGGCCGTCGGGGCTGCCCCCGGGGAGCGAGGGACTTTTGATTCGTTGCACGGCTCGAAACGATACATACTCGCAGTGAAGAGAAGATTGTATCTATTTCTACCGTTCACCGCGGAAAACCCACGAAACCCGTTTGTAACCAGAAGTCGCGCTGTCGCCCTCCGCGCCAGCGCCGTGTAAGGAGTAACCTGAGGGATGTCGAAGAAATTGTTTGTGGGCGGGTTAAGTTGGGGTACTACGGACGACAGTCTGAACGGCGCTTTCTCCCAGTTTGGCGAGATCGTCGAGGCCAAGGTCATCACGGACCGCGAAACCGGCCGCTCTCGCGGCTTCGGGTTCATCACCTTCGCCGACGACGAGGGCGCGACGAAGGCCATTTCTGAAATGGACGGCACCGAGTTGGACGGCCGGACCATCAAGGTCAACGAGGCCGAGGACAAGCCCGTCCGCAGCGGCGGCGGCGGTCGCGGCGGATACGGCGGCGGTGGCGGAGGTGGCGGAGGTGGCGGCGGTCGCGGAGGTGGCGGCGGCGGTCGCGGACGCGATCGGTGGTAATCGGCGGCGGTTTTTCCTTCTCGGAAAATCCATGATGCAAGAGCCGGCGGCCTTCGGCCGCCGGATGCGCTGTCGGTATGTAGCGCCGGCGTTTCGTTGTCCCGAAATCAGGTCCGGTGGATTCCGCACCTGTTTCCGCGCGCAGTGACATCATGTTGTCACCGGTGCCCGTTATTCTGACGGGCGCCATGAAGCTCATCGACGAAAGAACGCTCGACGGCTCGCGCCGTTTTACCCATCTGCCTCGGGTTGCCGACTGGATCTCCGTCCGCGACCATGTATTGCTCTTGCCGGGAGCGGAAATGGTCAATTTCATCGGCGGGGAGATGGCCCAGGACTGGCTCGACTTTGCCTTCCGCGGCCGCCGTTTTCTCATCCGCGGCCACGACGACCACTTCCATCTGTTCGTCGATGATCCGCAATGCTCCGATCTGATTCTCTATCAGGTGGGCCGCCACTTCGAGCAACTGCTGAAAACGGTGAGAGAGCAATAGCATGTCCGGAAAAAACAACCGTATTTAATAAATGTCACAATAGCCGGGGGCAAACTGCCCCCGGAATGTGCGCAAATAGCGAGTGTTTCCCTCCGGGGGCTGTTAGCCCCCGGCTATTGTTCGCAACATTAAGTAGAAATTAATAGAGCCGATTAAACACACGACAACCGGCGGGGGGACGGCGCCTTTACTGCTCGTTGCGGATATCGAGTATCTCGAATTTCAAAACCCCCTGCGGCACGTCGATCTCGACCCGGTCGCCAACCTTCTTGTCCACCAAACCTTGGGCCAACGGACTGGTGACGAGAATTTTCCCGTTGTCGTAATCCTCCTCGCCGGCGCCGACAAGCGTGAACTCCTCTTCGTCGTCGAACGCGAGGTCTTTCACCCGGACCGTCGCCCCGAACGCCACCTTGTCCTTGGGAAACTGGGCGGGATCGAGCAGCACGGCCCGCGATAGCTTGTCGCGGAGCACGTTGATCCGCGCCTCCATCAGGGCCCGGCTCTCCTGGGCGCCGGTGTACTCGACGTTCTCGGTCAGATCGCCTTCGGACCGCGCGGTTGCCAGCCGTTCGAGGATTTCCGGCAGTTCGACGGTGTGGAGATGGTCGAGGGCGGCTTTGATCTTGTCGTAGCCGGTGCGAGTCATGGGGATTCGGTCGGACATAGAACACCCCGCGAAAAAAAACGCGGCCCCCACCCGAGACGGGGGTCGCTGAAAACCAAGTGTTAGCTTCAAGTGGAGCGGAGAAGAATTGAACATACCGAGAATTCCCCGGAAAATCAAGGGGGTCCTGACCAAGACAGCGCTAAATGCAGCGCTATTTTGGACACAAGCTGGGAAAGCTGCGCAATTGAGGCATCTTTGCGATTGGTGATGGCGATTTGGCCACGCTTGGACCACGAGACCAAACGCAGGATTCTGACGATTGTAACGAGCAGGGGCGAAAGCACAGCCGGGTCGTGATCCTTTGCGACGCGGCATTTGCCTACTCGGAGAAGAATGAGAAGTGTCGTCCAGAAGGGCCTATCCTCGACGACGAAGACGGGAGCAGTTGCCGGTATTTGCGATGCCGTAAATCGCTGCTGTCGCTCTTTCCCGGCCCCGGAACATGTCAACGGGTTTGAGACAACTGCGGTACGAAATTAGTGTCGCGCGGTAGTTGTAGCATACGGGGTTCCGGCCCATCGGCCGGAGGGTTAATCCAGACTTCGCTCGTCAGCCCGTCGCCCGTCGCCCTGGGTTCCCGACCGGCCAGAAGATCGTCTTTTTGTTCAAGCCATTTGTCCAAGGCCCCCTGGGGGTCATCCCACGGGCCGAAGAAACGAGTCAAACCCCGTACCTTCTTTGCCCACTGTCCGTTATGGTGGGCATAGAGGGGGTAATCCTTGTGTGGCTTGTCGGGTCGCCCATTCTTTGATATGCTCTTAATAATGGGTTTTCTCGGTGTGCCAGCAAGCTGGGCATTGTAGCGACCCAGGGCGGCTTGGGGATCGGCCCACGGCCCGAAGTAGTGGAATCTGCCCTTAATTTTCTTGGCCCACTGGCCATTGTTGCGGGCTGTGAGTGGAAAGTCGGGTGTTGGCTTTGAGGTTTCTCTGCCATATGATAGATAATGAATCGGTGGTCGCGTTAGGTGGTCGTGATTCTATTGGTGGTCGTATCGGTGGTCGGGGCGTCGAAACGGGCGTCGTTGTCCGACCACACCCTCTAGCATATCGTCAAACGACCCGATTGTCAAGCAACGGAATGTCTTGCAGGCAAATGACTTATGAGGTGACTTAGAAACTTGGCGGCGTAGCTCAGTTGGTTAGAGCAGCGGAATCATAATCCGCGTGTCGTAGGTTCGACTCCTACCGCCGCTACTTGAGTCAGTTAGTGACAATTTGGGACAATCGTAAACATTCGCCCAACCCGTCAAAACGAGCGTTTGATTGCGGATTCCACCCAGCAGGGGCGTGAAGATAGATGCGATGACGCAGACTGCGTCAACAAATTACACAGGCACGGTAAGCCACAGACCCTTTAACAAGACGCGCAAGACGGGTTCGGCGAATGTTTACCTGGAATTGAACGTAAACACTCTGCAAGAAACCACTTAGCGTCTGAAGGGCTTGGCCGCGGAATATCCAAAGATTTGCGGTACAGGTCGGCCAACCCGAGCCGTACTGCCCGATCAGCCGCCCCTCCGTGCCAATAATGAGTGAGACAACTGCCTCCTGAGATATTACAGTAGAGGGCAAGGAGGTAGAAGGATGGAGAAAGCAAGGATGTTGGGAACAGAACAGGTGGTGGCGGGCGGAACGGAAGGAGGGCGTAGCCCGACTGGAGTTCCGCCCGCCGCCCCCGCCGCCGCGACGGGTGGCGGTCCCGGAGCGGCCACAGGCAACGGCCGGCCGATTGCTGACCCGGCCGTTCCAGAGAAGCCCGTGCG
>JAHIKV010000352.1 GCA_018897395.1 Planctomycetota bacterium
GCGGCACACCCGGCCGATTTGGATCGACGAGTGCAAGGACTCCCTCCTCGTTTTTGCCGAGACACCAAGAGGCTTGGTTCTCCTGGGAAACCCCGTGGGACCGGTCGCGCTGGCCGAGGTTTTCAAAGAATATGGCAGCAGAATTTCGGAAGCGACCCGCTTCCCCAAGGAAAAGCTCACCGATGCAGCCCTACCACCCGGAGCACTGGTGGTCGAGGATCGAGACAACGCCGACTATGTCTACCGCAGGGAAGCCCTCGCCACCCTGGCAGGCAGGCAGTTCACCAAAAAACGGAACCACATCAACCAATGCCTGGCTGCCTACGATTGCCAATACGAAATAATCACCGGGGAAACAGTAGCCGAATGCCTGGCCCTGCAGGATCGCTGGTGCAACGACCGCAATTGCATGATCGAACCAGGGCTGGCCGGAGAATACCAGGCAATAGAAGAAACCCTGCACCACTACGAGGAATTTGGCCTGACCGGCGGAGCCATCCGCATTGCGGGGACCATCGAGGCCTTTGCCGTAGGCGAAGCGCTCAACCCCTCAACAGCGGTGTGCCATTTCGAGAAGGCCATGCCCCAGTTTCAGGGGTTGGCCCAGTTGATCAACCAGTGGTTTGCCAAAAACAACCTGGGTGATTTTGACTATGTCAATCGGGAACAGGATCTTGGGATTCCCGGCCTGCGCCAGGCAAAGGAAAGTTACTCGCCGGATCACATGGTGGAAAAGGTGCGGATTGTTCTGGATGGGTCGAGCGAGGAAGAGTCAAACGAGCAACTGGTCTGCGGCTAAAAAATAGCCTGTCCCGAATGGCGCTAGTTTAAGGACGGAGGTCAGCAAAACCGGGGCAGTCCCGGGTTTACTCCCCCCTTTGAAAAAGGGGGGCGAGGGGGGATTTTAAGCGGGGCCTATAATCCCGGCGTTTTCAAATCCCCCTCAATCCCCCTTTTCCAAAGTGGGAGGTGATATACATCTGGGACAGCCCCCGATGGGGCCGGGGACAGTCCCGAGTTAACTCCACCACCGTTGCAAAAAGACCTTAAACTAGCGCCATTCGGGACAGAGCCCGGTTTCTGCATTCTCTTATTTGGATACGGACGAATTTCGGGGAAAGTATATGGAACTATTCTTCCCAGCTACCGGGCTTAGGCCCTGGTTTCTGGGGACGGAGCGGGCGAGATAATTCCTCTTCCAGCCGGTCGACAAAAAATTCACTCCCAAGCGGTCTGCCGGTCCGCTCGTGCCGTTTGAGCACTTTCAGCTCATCCTCATCGCTCAAAGACAGAAAATCCCGCCAGTTGCCGACCATGGCAGGCAGCGGAGATGCGTGTTGCACCAGATGGTCATCTTCGCCTGCAAGATGTGCCCGGGCGCTGCTCCAGGGATAGTCTCCGGGATGGGCGACAAGCCCCGCCGCCACCGGATTCATCTCGATATACCTGGCTGTGGCAAGCAGATAGTTTTCGTCCAGAGGAAACGAGGCAAAGCGTTCCTGCCAGAGATGACCGCGCCACTTCTCCCGGAAGTTGATCCTGCGGGTGTAGCGGCGATGCGCTTCGCCGATGGCCCGGGCAAGCGAGTCGTACGCTGCGGGAACGGCGATCAGGTGCACATGGTTGGGCATCAGACACCAGGCCCAAATTTGCACCTCGCATTTATCTGTCCATTCGGCCATCAGGGAAAGATATTCCCGGTAGTCGTCATCGCAGAAAAAGGTTTGCTGGCGGCGGTTGCCCCGCTGGGTGACATGGTGAGGGAGGCCTGGTGCTATGACTCGTGCAATTCTTGCCATGGGAGGAAATTATCAGCGAGATCGGCGCCTGTCAATAAAATATACTGTCCCCGGAACTCCGGGAACTCCGGAACTCCGGAACTCCTCGGAACTCTCCCGGTCAGTAAATGCACGCATCTAATATGGAAAGCACGTCTGAAAGCAACTCGTCGTTTCCTCTTTCAATACGTTTCGCGCGACGGGAATGAAAATCGACGGATTTAACCTGCTCAACCATAATAAAGCCCGTCAACTTGCTGTCTTCAGGAATAGGGACATGAAAGGGGAAGGCGCGATCTGTGTTTGTTATTGGGCAAACAATAGCCAAACCGGTGCTTCGGTTGAAAAGGTCTTTGCTGACGACATAAGCAGGTCGTCGACCTTTCTGCTCATGCCCGGATTGTGGATCAAACGTGATCGCAATAATGTCCCCCTGTTTTGGGATATATGCCGCCATCTACCACTCCTCCTTGCCGACTGGCTCGCCCCAATCAACTTCACCAAGTTGGTAATTTTTAGGAATATGGGCCACAAGATCCTTAAGGCTATGGCGGCCACGTATCCTTTTTGCTGGCGCCACGATCAGAATTCCTTCTTTTACGCTAATGTCGACCTCATCGCCGACATCAAGCTGTGCGTCTGATAGCAGGTTCTTGGAAATGCGAAGCCCCTGACTATTTCCCCATTTTTGAATTTTTGCAAGCATCACACACCTCCATATGTATAGCCTATGTATATCCATTATGAACGCAATTATCAAGGATGATTTTTAGGCCAACGTTTGAAATAAGGGGCGGATAGGCCGCAGGCCTAGACGTCCCTCTTAATTGATGTGTTCGGCTTATTTGTTTTTGTTAAATCAATCTGTTAAGCGGTTAAAAGATTAGGCGCATTCGTTTGCGAGAAATGTTTTTTTACTTCTCTATCGATGATTTTACCCACTTTGTTTTTAGCCACTTTCATGTTGTAACGCACCTGAAGATTCAGCCAGAATTCCGGTTCAATTCCAAAATATTTGCCGAGACGTAACGCAGTATCAGCAGTAATTTCTCTTTTGCCGTGTATAATTTGACTGACCCTGTTTGCCGGGACATTAATGTCTTTTGCCAACTGATTTTGAGTGATTTTCATTGGCTTAAGAAATTCTTCCAGCAAAACATCGCCCGGAGTGATTGGAGTTAGTTTAGTTGCCATAATTTTACCCCTTGTGATAATCAACAATTTCTACGTCGAAGACGCTTTCTTCCGACCATACGAAACAAATGCGCCACTGGTCGTTA
>JAHIKV010000084.1 GCA_018897395.1 Planctomycetota bacterium
CCAGTTGCTCTCCACCCCCTCTCACGAGGACGCAGTTACTATTGGTTACAAAGTTCAGACCCAACTTCGACAGGGACTCCCACCCTGCTGATTCGATACACTTACAAGCGCACTAGGACGGATTTCCTAATCCGTCCGTTTTCATCGGGACGGATTAGGAAATCCGTCCTACGCATGATTTTCGGTGGGAAAAGCGGTTTTTGCGGCCGCACCTACCCCAAGCAAAAAAAGCCCAAAACGTCGGCGGCCAGAAAACACCCTTTTCCAGGGCGTTTTCGGCTGGTAGAATGTGATCGCTCCATACACCCCATCGGTGGCGCGATTGCGAAAGGTTTTGCGTCCCGTCGCCGCAAGCCAAAGGGGTGAAGCTGTTTAAGGTCGATTTTCCGGCGTGAATTTAATGGGAAAACGAACCCGATTTCGCCATGTAATTCTTGCGTCGATTCGCCGATGGCCGACGATGGCCTCAAACCACTTGAAACGCGAGCTATTCATTTCGCAACGCGACTGCGCTATAGTCGTAAATACAGTTTAGCGCCAGGTTGATCAACCTGATGCGCCAGGTTGATCAACCGGTGGGCGCGGGGTTAAATTGACCCCAAAACACCGATTGAGCGCGCGAAAACCGGCTTGGATGCTTTTCTGAAATCTTAGCGCAAAAATTGATTGACTGGAGTCGTGCAAATTGGTCCCCTTTCCCTTTGGGAGAGGGTTAGGGTGAGGGCTGGGGTGGTCCTGGCGTCTCACCAGTGCTAACGGGAACACGGGCAAAAAGGCCCGTGCCACTCGCCGCTTACCTTAAAGGGAATGAGACTGTAGAATGGCTGCTCGATTCGAGAGTGTGTACTTCATGACCACCAAATCTATCGGACTCTGCTAAATCGCTATGGCTGACAGGATGTTGCCTCTGTTCGCTGATCTTCGGTTGGACTCGTCTTCCCCCAGAAGGAACTATTCCCCGGTATCGAAAGAGCGGCTTCCAACCAACACAACCACCTACCGCCATCCGGTCCACAGGTGGTTCAATTTCATCGCTGGGTTCTCACCAGAGTTCATGCAAATCTGCCTAGACCAACTGGACGGAAAATTGCCTAGAGTCTTGTTGGATCCGTTCGCGGGATGCGCGACTGCTCTGGTGTCAGCGTGTCAATATGGTCTTGAAGCCGTAGGCTGCGAACCACACCCGATTCTGACGAAGATTGGCCGGGCGAAGTTGCCGGGACCAGACACGGCGAAACGCTTGTGGCAAATTGAGGTAGCTATTGCGGCAGGACTAGACCGCCCTCAATCACTGGAGCTTCTCTCCAAATCGCCTCAGAAGTTCCTTTCATCTTTGTTCTCCCGCCCTATTCTTGAATCACTACTTGGGGCGCGTGAATCACTTCGTCAACGCGATTTGTTTGACAACGATCTTGCTTTCTTGGTCTTGTCGAAAGTAGTTGATAAAAGCTCACACTCCCAGACTGACGGCATTTACAAAGCCCCCGCTTCTCGCAAGGTTGCGATAGACCCACTTAAGGCGCTTCGGCAGATCGTGACGGCGATACGGGAGGACCTTGACGAAGTACGCGGAATCCCCTTCGATAAACTGGCGAGGATTATTGAGAAGTCGTCGGAGCGAATCCCTGAAGTGGCCGATGGCTCTGTGGGAATTGTCGTCACATCGCCACCTTATCTCAACAACTTTGACTTCGCCGAAATGACCCGGATGTTCCTGTATTTCTGGGGCATCGCTAACTCGTGGGGCGAAATAACGGACAAGGTGCGGGCGAAGCTGGTGGTCAACACGACCACAGCGCTTAAAGGGCATAAGGAGAAACAGGACCAGTACCGGATCGAAATCCCTTCCCGAGTTCAGGAACATCTTAGCGACTTGGTTTCGCAGTTAGCCGTACAACGCAGAATTAGGGCCGGCAAGAAGGAATATGACTTCCTTGTGTACCCGTACTTCGCGCAAATCACAGCAGTTTTGCGCGAGTGTTACCGTTGCATGGCAAATGGAGCAGCTTTTCATATGATGGTTGCTGATGCAGCCTTGTACGGGATTCACATAAGCGCTCCCCAATTCATTCGTGATATTCTTGAGGAAATCGGATTTCGCAATGTGACTTGTTCGCTCGTGCGGACGAGGGGGTATCGTTGGATTCTGGAAAAGCGAGACGGCTCCAAACAGGGGTTGGGTGAGTACCACATCGCGGCAATTAAGTAGCGCTATAGAAGGCGGTACGAAACATGATTACGGACTCAGTCAGAATGACCCTCTACCAGATCGCTGATGCCGAAATTCGGTTGTGCATCGAGAGCTATCTGAGACTTACCAAGGCGACAAAAGGCTTGTCATTCATCAAGCCAGCAGACCTTGGAGACGAACGAGCAAGAACGATCTTGCTTGCTGGACTAGGTGTGTGGAACCCGTCAGCCGATGCAACGGAAGCGTGCGAAGAGTGGAAGCGCAGGCAGGCGATCGCTTTTGATCTTGAAGCTGCCGTAACATTCGGAGTCTATCGTAATATCCGCAAATGCAGCGCCGAGTTTCTTGATTCCGTGGAACGCGCCACAGACGGATTCACCCGGTTTGAGTCGGGATTCATACGCACGAACCCACACTTTCTCCCGATACTCCAACATCTCGGCGGCATCTTCAGCAAGTCAGCCCTCAAGAAGCATGTAGGGAGCGTTTCAGATAACTCCATATCGAAGCCCGCTTCAGAGAGGTTGGCACAACTACTCTCCGAACGTGTCGATCCGAAACAGGTAAACAAGGGCGAAATCCTTCAGCGCGTTGAGACAACCCTGGAAGGCATAGTACGCGACCTTGTGGGGCGGGTGCTTCTTGAATCCATGGTTGACAGCGCTCTCAGAGACCGAGGGGTCGCCTTCCAGCGTGAGGAAGAGTATTCCTCGCTTGCAGGTGTAGTGTACGATTTTCGCGCCGACTTCGTTTTGCCGAATGCCCAACAGCCAAAAGCTTTTATCGAAGTACGGAAATCATCATCCCGCCACGCATCTCTGTATGCGAAGGACAAAATGTTTTCAGCTATCAACTGGAAGGGGAAGACGACAGGCCTTCTCGGTATCCTCGTCGTTGATGGAGAGTGGACGGGGGAAACACTGCGCGTAATGGCAAAAGTATTCGACTACGTTGTTCCGATTGGGCGGGTTACTGAATTGGCAGATACTGTGAAGTCATTCCTGGATGGGGACAAGTCGAAGCTGAAGTGGTTGATTGAGTTTAGAATCACTCCTGCCTCCTGATTCATAGACAGGTGGACTTTGCCGAACTTATGGGCCGCCGGGTGCCACAGCCGGCTTGTCCAGCGATGCCCCTTTCTACATAACAAGAACGCTTGATCTTCGACTTGATAATTCGTTGTGAACGGACGGGATGCTTCCCGAGGTCCGGCGAACACTGCTGGACAAGCCGGCAGTGGCACCCTGGCATTTCACGAGGTTCACGAAGCACTGGCAGAGCCAATGGCACACCTCGACAGTGGCACCCTGCCGGCCCTGGCCGTCGGCGCCGTCGTCACGGGCCGCCGCGACCTCTCGCCGCCCGATGGCGCAGTCCGATTGGCGGCGGGTGGTGGTCGCTGGTTGTGCTTTAGCATAACGTAACACATTATGGGGCACTGTGTTATGCTGAAGCATAACCTCCCCGCTTCCCCCCCGGTTTGGCACGCGTTCCGTCAATTTCCGCCGTTTTTTCATTTTTTGCGGTAATTGCGGCCGCTATCCACTATTTCCCCTGTAGGCGTGTGGGCGCACGTTTCGAGGCGGCCCGCTGGGGCTAAGTATACTGGGAAATATCGGGGCAACTCTTCTCGATAGGCGGTTTCATGTCGGCGCAGCCACCATCCGACGAACACGATTTCGGCCGGTTGTTCGTGCAGCATCAGTCGCGGATATACGGCTTTATCCGCTCGCTGATCGTGCATCGCACCGATGCCGAAGACCTGCTGCAAGAGACGGCGTCGGTGCTGTGGCGCAAGTTCGACGAATTTCTGCCCGGCTCGAACTTTTTGGCCTGGGCTCTGCGAGTTGCCCGCTTTCAGGTGATGTACTTCCGGCAGCGGCAGAAACGGGACGTGCTCCAGTTCAGCGAAAAGTTCGTCGACGCGGTGGCCGCCGACACCATAGCGGAATCCGATCGGCTGGGCGACCTCCAGGAACTGCTCGAACTCTGTATGGACAAACTTCCGCCGGCCGACCACGAGTTGTTCGACTTGCGATACCATTCGGACCTGTCGGTGAAGAACATGGCCGAGCAATTGGGGCGCCCGCTTTCGACGGTCTACAACGCCGTCAATCGTATTCGACAGGCGCTGGCGGAGTGCGTCGAGCAGGCGATGGACAGGGCGGATCGAGAACGAACGTAAAGAAACAGGAAAAACGAGAGCGAGCGGCGGAGTGTCGCAAATGACGGTTGCACCCGACTACCACAGTGAACTCTACGAGTTGGCCGGCGCCCAATGCGAGGGCGCGATGATGGCCGATCAGGCCGCCCGGCTCGAGGAGTTGGTGCTCGGCGACGGCCGATTGCGGCGGCAGTACATCCTCTATATGCAAGTCCATGCTTATGCCGAAAAAAACGCGGGACGCGGGGCGAGGGGCGAGGGACGAAGGATGGCCGGTTCACCGGCCATCGACCTCTCCGTTTCCGCTGGAGTGGCAGTTGAACTGCCGCTCCAACTCGATCTCGAACCTCAAATCCCCAATCCACCCTTCCCCTTACTATCCACTACCCACTACCCACTACCCGCTGACTTTGTAGGCAGTTGGGCGTTCGCCTGCATGGTCGCAACGGTAATCGTGGGCGCGATGCTGCTGGTGTTCTGGGCCATCGAAGTCACCCATTACCAACATATCGCCGAGGCGCCATCGCAGTCGGTCCCGTCGGACGCCAGGCCGGAGATGGTGTTCGTCGGCCGCATCACCGGCATGGTAGACGTGAAATGGTCCGACGCCACGACCGCCGCCGTCACGTCTTATGTGGCCTTGGGACGCAAATACGCCCTGGCCTCCGGCCTGATGGAAATCACCTACGACACCGGCGCAAAGGTCATCCTCCAAGGCCCCTGCACCTACGAGGCCGAATCCACCAGCGGCGGCTACCTTTCGTTAGGCAAATTGACGGCGAAGGTAGAGGCGGTTGAAGGAAAAGGTTCAAGGTCCAAGGTTCAAGGTTCAAGGTCTGCTTC
>JAHIKV010000085.1 GCA_018897395.1 Planctomycetota bacterium
AGCTGCTTCAGGTCCATCGTGACGGCGGCCTGCTTGGCGATAACGCGGACATGCATGACGGCGGGGATTGTCAGCCCGACCAGGATCCCGATGATCGTTATCACGACCAACAACTCGACCAGCGTAAAACCGTGAGGGGCGGGGGACGGGGGGCGGGGGACGGGGATGCATCGTTGGTGCGGCAGTTGTACTGCCGCACCGGGGAAACGGGGTGGCAGTACAACTGCCACCCCAACAATGGAGGTGCGGATAGGGTTCGCCGCGGACAGATAAGACGTGGGGTGGTTGTGCTTCTTCATATCGCTACCCTTCGACGGCGGTTGCCGTCTTGCAGCAGGTAGAATGCCCTTCTCGATGGCGGTGCTTCGCACCGCCTCGGCCCAACAATCAGCATACCAGAACCGGACATTATCGGCAAGTGGCGTTCGGGAGGAAGCGTGGGTTAGGGGGCGTGGCTATGTTTCCATCCAACTTCCGAAAACGGTCAAAAAATGGTCGGCGAAGTCGATGGCCTGCCGCGAATCGGCTGTGGAATAGTTTTTTCCCGGCGTGAGATCCGGCAACCCGTTTGGATACCGCGTTGGGACATAAAGCCGGTCCAAAGCCCGGGCTTTCTCGATCAGATCATCGGCGCCGTCCAGATGGTTCTTCATGGGAAACTCTTCAACGAGTCGTTGGACTGAGTGCCCCCAGGGCGCCGCTCCAATCAGATGCCAGGCGGCTTTCACGGACTTCTCGGCACATTGCTGAGCAGAGAAACACGCATGGGCGTGAAAGCCGGCCTCAACCAACGCCCGGGCCGCGCGGAGGTCTTCCCCCGCGGTGTCGAGCCATCGCCGGGCCTCGTGCAAGTCGCTACTCTGACTCATAAATCACCTCTCCCTCCCGCAAGGCGTCGGCAACGAACCGCCGCTCCCGCATCCACTCCATCTCCTCCGGCGTATAGATCAACGCTTCGATCGCCGCGTATGGAAAGGCCTTGCTTAGATCGCGGTGCAGTCCTTCATATCGGTCGAAAAATCGCTTCTCGGTCCGTTGCACCAAGATCAAGTCAACGTCGCTGCGGGGCGACGGTTCGCCGCGGGCGACCGAGCCGAACAGAATCGCCTTGAGGATGCCGTATCGCCGAAACACCGGCGCAAGGCACTCGCGGACCTCCTCAACCGTAAGGTACTTGATGCGGCGTTGATCGATCAAGGCTGTCATTTGTCAAGCGGCCAACGAAACGTTAATCGTGCGAAGCCGCAAGCGGCTGGTCGGTTTTGGTCAACCTTTCAAAAAACCGTCCGATGCACTCGACCACCCATTCGGCCTGTCGGTCGGATAGCTCGGGGTAGATCGGCAGGGCGATGGTTTCCCGGGCCGCCTTTTCGCTCTCGGGGAAGTCGCCTTCCTTGTAGCCGAGATAGTCGAAGCACTTCTGCACGTGCAACGGGACCGGGTAGTAGACCTCGTTGCCGATCTTGTGCTCTTTCAAGTACGCCCGCAACTCGTCGCGGCGCGGCGCGCGGATGACGAACTGGTTGTAAATGTGGCGGCAGCCTTCCACCTCGACGGGCAATCGCACAAGTCCCTCACCCCCGGCCCCTCTCCCAGCGGGCGAGGGGAGTGGAGCGGTCAATCCGGCGGCCTCGAAGAGGCGTCGGTATCGGGCGGCGTTCGACTGACGCCCGGCCGTCCACTGGTCGAGGTGGCGGAGCTTCACGGCGACGATCGCCGCCTGTAGGGCGTCGAAGCGGAAGTTGCCGCCGATCAGGGCGTGGTAGTATTTTGGTTTCGAGCCGTGGGCGCGGAGGACGCGGAGTTTCTCGGCCGCCGCGTCGTCGCGGGTTGTGACCAGTCCGCCGTCGCCGGCGGCGCCCAGGTTTTTAGACGGGAAGAAACTAAAACAACCGTAGCGGCCCATCGAGCCGGCCCGCCGGCCCTTGTACTCCGAGCCGATCGCCTGGGCGGCGTCCTCGACGACCGGTATTCCACGCCCGTCGGCCAGCGCCATGATCGGGTCCATATCCGCGCACTGGCCGTAAAGATGGACCGGCAAGACGGCCTTGGTGTCGGGAGTGATTCGGGCCTCGATTCCGGCGGGGTCGATGTTGTAGGTTTGCGGGTCGATATCGACGAAGACCGGCTTGGCGCCGAGCCGGGCGACCACGCCGGCGGTGGCGAAGAACGTGTAGGGGGTGGTGATCACTTCGTCGCCGGGGCCGATCCCCTCGGCCATCAGGCTGATCAACAAGGCGTCGCTGCCGGAGGAAACGCCGACCGCGTGCGGGCAGCGGCAATACTCGGCCAGCTTGGCTTCACATTCGGCCACGGTCGCCCCGAGGATGCACTGTTGCGATTCCAGCACGGCGTCGACCGCCGCGCGGATTTCGTCGCGGATCGTGGCGTATTGGGCCTTCAGGTCGAGCAATGGGACGGTGATCGGTTGCGTCATGATCTTGGAGCGGTTAATGGTTCATTTAGCCCGCCGTGAATACACGGCGGGGAGCAGTGGTTTCATCAATCACGCATATGACCCCGGGTGTATTCACCCGGGGCTAAATACCTCCCGCACTTGTCCGTTCTCGATACGGTAGTCCGCGCCGCAGACCGAACACTTTGCCGCGTCGGCGGAGCCGAAATCGAGCTTCGCGGCGGCACAGCGGCACATCCAGCCGTGTTGTTCGGCGGGCACGCCCATCATGAGGGCGAAATCGGGGACATCGGCAGTCACCACGGCACCGCCCGCGATGAAGGCGTAGCGGCCGACCGTGTGGCCGCAGACGATCGTCGAGTTGGCCCCCAGCGTGGCGCCGCGGCGGATCAACGTCGGGAGGTATTCGTCCTTGCGGACGATCTCGCTGCGGGGGTTGATCACGTTGGTGAAGACCATCGAAGGGCCGCAAAACACGCCGTCCTCGATCGTCACCTTGTCGTAGATCGAGACGTTGTTTTGGATTTTCACGCCGTTGCCGACAACGGCGGCCGAGCCGATCACCACGTTTTGGCCGATCGAGCATTTCTCGCCGATCGCGGCCCCCTTCATGATATGCGAGAAGTGCCAGATTCTGGTCCCTTTGCCGATCGAACAGGGCTGGTCGACGTAGGCGCTTTCGTGGGCGAAGTATTCGCATGGGGGCGTGGATTCCGCCGAGGCGCTATTGTTGCGAAACCGCAAGCGGTTATCGTCGGTTTCCAAGGAGCGTTGGCAGGCGCCGAGAACTTTCAACACCCGCAGCCCTTCCTCGCCGCTGGAGCGCGGCTCGCGTCGGTCGGCCACGCAATCGAGGAAATGCCGGCACTCTTCCTTCAGCGGCTCGGCCTTCTCCAACTCGACCGCCACGGCGTCGGCCTTGACGGCCTTCGGCGCGCGGCTGGCCCAATCGACGCGATGGGGATAGAGCAGGAGCTTCTTCTCGGCGGTGTCGTCGAAGACGGCCATCTGTTCCGAGCCGACGACGACGAACTTCTGCTCCTTGAACGGATGGAGCCAACTGACGAAGATGTGGCCGGTAACTCCGCCGCGGAACCGCAGCCGGCTAAGGGTCACGTCCACGACGCCGGGGGTCAAGTAGCTTTGCCCTTCGGCTTCGGCCGAGATCGGTTCCTCGCCAAGCAGGTGCAACATGACGGAGATGTCGTGCGGGGCAAAGCTCCAGAGGATGTTTTCCTCGGTGCGGATCAGGCCCATGTTCAGCCGGTTGGAATAGCAGTACAAGATGCGTCCCAAGGCCCCTTGCTGGATGAGTTGGCGGAGCTTGATGACGGCCGGATGGTAGAGGAGGATGTGTCCGACCATGAGTATCCGCGAATGTTTTCGCGCCAGGGCGACCAATTCTTGCCCTTGATCGGCGTTCAGCGCCAGCGGTTTTTCGACGAACACGTCCTTGCCGGCCTCCAGGCACCGCCGGACGACGTCGTGGTGGGTGGCGGCCGGAGTGGCGACGGCCACGGCGGCGATGCTCTGGTCCGCGAGAACGTCGGAGAGGTTGTCGGTAAACTTTGGCGGATCGCCTTCGATGCTCAGCTTGTCGAACCGGGCGGCGTCGGTGTCGCAGACGCATTTAAGCGCCCCGAGTTGCGAAAACACGCGCACCAGGTTTTTCCCCCAATATCCGCACCCCACAACTGCAACTGAGTTATTCAAGGCATGTTTCCTGAAAAGGGGGTTCAGCGTGGACTCCGTCCCCGTGGGTGACGCGGCGTCCCCATGCACCGGCCGCTCGATATGTACTTGCAGCGCCTCATCGCGCGTAACCTACCCGAGCCGGTTTAAGGCGGGTAGAACCTCCCGAACCTCTCGTTCCCACGGTCCTCCGTGGGAACGCACTGTCTGCGACGCTCCGCGTCGCCGCCACCGACGCAGAGCGTCGGAAAACGTGGGTTCCCGCGCAGAGCGTGGGAACCAGGAAACACAATTCTCTGTTGCCAATACCATAATATAGTGTCGATTATCGTATTGCGGAAGCGGAGCGAAGTTCGCCGAGGGCGTTTCGCTGCCCAGCGGGCGCCGCCGGGTGAGTGGTGCGGGGCGTGCGGGTTGGCGCGAATGCGCGGGCAAGAGAAGGCTTGCCCTCGTACCCTCGTAGAAGCAATTCTAACCGGAGACGTCGGGGTCACACGCTGGCCTTCACTTCGTGATTTTTCAAGCAGACGGGGGCGGCCTCTTTCTCCTCGACGCCGTCCCGCGGCGAGTTGAACTCGGGAACGATCTCACGAAGTTTCCGGCGGAGCAACTCTTCCGGGTCATTGACTAGCCTCTGGAGTTGTGCGATCGCGCGGCGCACTTCCACCAAGGAATAGGGGCGATGATACGCCGCCCGCAGCTTCGGATGCGAAGTAGGCAGGGTCTGTTCGTCGTCGAAGTACAGCTCTTCGTACAGCTTCTCGCCCGGCCGGACGCCGGTGAAGATGATCTCGACGGCGTTCTCGGGGAGTCCGGAGAGACGGATCAAGTCGCGCGCGAGATCGACGATCCTGACCTGCTCTCCCATCTCCAACACGAAGATTTCGCCGCCGGTGCCCATCGTGGCGGCCTGGAGGACCAACTGGGAAGCTTCGGGAATGGTCATGAAGAACCGCGTCATGCGCCGGTCGGTGACGGTGATTGGCCCGCCGCGGCGGATTTGCTCCTGGAAGAGCGGCACCACGCTCCCGGCGGAACCCAACACGTTGCCGAAGCGGACGACGATGAAGCGGGTGGCCGACTCCTGTGAGAGCGTGTGGACGTAGCGTTCCGCGATCTGTTTGGTGGCTCCCATCACGCTGGTGGGATGGACGGCCTTGTCGGTGGAGATCAACACGAAACTCCGCACGCCGAACTGGTCGGCCAGATCGGCCGCGCACTTGGTTCCCAGGACGTTGTTTCTGATCGCCTCGCCGACGTTCGCCTCCATCAGGGGCACGTGTTTGTGGGCGGCCGCGTGAAACACCACCTCGGGACGATGGGTCTTGAAAACCTGCTCCATCCGTTGCCGATTGGTCACGTCAGCGATGCAGGCATGGAGCGCGGTGGACGTTCCCGGGCTTTGCAGTTCTTTTTCGATGGCGAAGATGCGGTTTTCGCCGCGGCCGAGCAGGACCAGCGATTGCGGATTGAAACCGATTATTTGGCGGCAGATTTCGGAGCCGATGCTGCCGCCGGCCCCGGTCACTAAAACTCGCCGGCCCTCGATAAGTTTGCCGATGTTGTCGGTGTCGAGTGTCACGGGCTCGCGGCGCAAGAGGTCGTTGATTTCGATGTCGCGGATCGGCATCCGATTGTCGCCTTCCAGCCGGTCCTCGAGCGAGCGGATGATCTTAAGGTTCAAGTCGCCTTGCCCGCAGGTCTCCATCAGGCGGCGGAGCCGCCCGCCCGGCAAGCTGCCGGCGACCACCAGCACGTCCGTGGCGCGATAGGCGGCGGCAATCTCTTCGACGTCTTCGAGTTTGCCCAGAATGGGGATTTGTCCCAAGCGTCCTTCGGCGGGGCGATCGTCGGTGGCCAAGAACCCGCGCACCCGGTAAGGGAGGTGGAAATGGGATTGAATCTGGTGGGCGAGAATTCCGTTGGAAAGATCGGTGCCGACCAACAGGGCACGGCGGCAATCGTTGCCGTTGAACATGGGGCGAAAAATCTCGCGGAACATCCGCCAGCTTGCCCGCAAGGCCCCCAACATGCCGACGATCAACATGAAGTCGATGCCCAATACCCCGCGCGGGATCAATCTCGCCGGCTGGATGAAATAGGTTGCCGTGGTCAACATGCACAACGAGATCAAAGAGGCGTAGATCAAGGCGGCGAAATCGGCGAAAGTCACATATCGCCACCAACCGTGGAATTGCCCCAAGAGGCAGAAGACCGCCAACTGGATGCCAACCACCCACCCCAGGCTGTGAAAATACAGATCTAAGCTATCCGGCGGGATATTGAAGTCGAAGCGGAGCAAATAAGCCCCCCAGTAAGCCGCCACGAACACCACCAAATGCATTCCCGCCAAAAGCCAAGCGCGGGGGCTCGCCAACTGCCTGAGGGGCCGACGAAGTCCGCCGTATAGCACGGAGCGGATGATGCCCCGCGAAAAACGGTCCCGTGCGTCCGGACCGCCGTCGAAAAGTTCACGTTGTTCAACAGGATGAGATTTGCTTAACGTCATGGGAGCCGCTGTCCTTCCCTAACCGTCACGAGAAGATAAATCGAGAAGATTGCTTCATCCTATCCGTAATTGCCGGCTTCGTCAAATGAAGCGGGCGATGTCTCCATGTCACAATGCGGAAATCCGCAGCCGCGCCGGGCGCCGTAGTTTATTGCGAGGTCTCGGAATTTCGACTTTCGGCATTGTCTCCAATGAGCAGCAGTTCCCTCCTGCGTTCGGGCTGATTTTCCCATCTGGCGACTTGTTCCGCGAAGCTCAGAATGGTGGCTTTCGCCTCTTCAAGCTCGGTCGTCTGAATCTGCAACATCACTTTGACAAGCGGCGGCCATTTCGGCCGTCCCGCCAGAGACCAACGCACCTTAAGCCCCAGGTCCAACCGGCCGAAGAGCACGTGTTCGCCAAGTTGATACCAATAAACGACCAGCGCACGGTCCCCTTCACGCCGCCAGGTGGTCAAGCTGACCGGAATGGTCAGATCGCCGAACAGACGTAGTTCTTCGCGAGTCTTATCCCTCAACTCCCAACCATTTGCCCGGTAGCAATTCAACGGGCTATGGTACACGCCTTCGACGGGATCCGTGAACATCGCGGTATGCATTGAGATTTCATGCCCCAATCCATCTCGATAAATGCGGTCCACGATTCGCTCCGCGCCGACTGCCTTGGTGATCTCGGGATCCAGTTTGGTGTCCTCGCCGTGCCAGTCGCCAAGCTGGGTCGGCAATTCGCGGAAAGTCCAACTGGGCAGTTGCACCTCGGGCGGTTGCAGCGCGTACTTTTCCCACCTGGCGACCCCGTACGTCGCCAGAATGATGGCCGACAGAAGATACAACCGTATTGCCGTGTTACCCATCGTAAAATACACCATCCGCTATCAGGTAGCGACCGTGGATTCATATCCCATGTGTTTGCCGTAGGAGTTTTCGTTCAGGCCGGTAACCACGGCTTCCACCGATTGCACGCCGAACGCCGTCAGGATGTCGCACGCCGCCTGGATTTTCTGGGCTTGGCTGATGTCCCGGAACACCGACAGCACGACCGTGTCGACCAGTTGACTGACGAAGCGGGCGTCGGCCACCGGCAAAATCGGGCTGGTGTCGACCACCACGAACTCAAAGGTCTCGCGGAGTTCCTTGAACAGGGGAGCCGCGTTGCCGTTGGACAACGACGCCAAGGCCTGCCGGTCCCATTGGCCGGCCGTTACCACCGAGAGGTTTTCCGTGGTGCTCTGACGCACCAGTTCGGCGGCGCCGTTCTGCCCTCGAAGCATTTCCGAGACTCCCGGCGTCAAGGGCACCCCGAACACCTCGTCGAACGACGGACGTCGCAGATCGAAATCGACCAGCACGGTGCGCCGTCCGGTCCGGGCGAGACTTAGCGCTAACTGGGCGGACAGGGTGGTCTTGCCCTCGCCGCCGGTGGCGCTGGAAACCATAATCACGTGGCGTTGCTTGAGGTCGGCGTCGTGCAGCAGACGGGCGGCAATCCCGTCGACCGATTCCGTCAGCCGCAAATGCCAGCTACGGTGCCGTTTCGATGGCGACGCCAACCGGTGAATCACCCCCGCGGGAATCCGCGGCACCGAACCGATTACCGGCACCCGAAGCTTCTTCGACACGTCGTCGCTGGTGTTGATCCGCCCGGTGCGGACGTCGAGGAAAGCGATCCCGATGGCCGGACAGGCAAATCCCCCCAACACGGCCAGCAGCGTTATCACGACGCGCAAAACGGTATTGGAGGGGATCAACGGCTTCTCCACCGGCCCCAACTCCGTGATCCGCGGCGTGGCCCGCAACTCTACCCTCAGCTTGTCCCGCTCGCTTGCCAACTCGACCGCCAACATCCCTTGCTGAATAAGGTCTGCCCGCAACATCTCGATGTCGACGGTTGTGTCGCCGAACTTCCTGGCCTGATCGAGCATAGCGGCGATGTCCTTCGTCGCGGCTTCCTGTTGTTCCAGGGTGGTGGCCAGGAGCGTCTCAAAGCGGAGAATCTCCATCTCGATTTCTGCGCGCTGCTTGTCCCGGGCCTTTTGCTGCAACTCCGCGACCCGCGCGTCGTATTGTTGCTGGAGCATCTGAACTTCGGCGGAGATGTGGCCCGCGTATCGGCTCTTGGCGTTCTCCAGGACCCGGTCCTTGGTATACACCTCGTCCATTTTTTTCCAGCCCAATTCCATGCCTAGCTGTCTCGCCACCGGATCGAACTGTATGATCTTGTCCATTTCGAGGGCCGGAATCTCCAAGTTATCCACGCTGGCCAAGAGGGCTTTTTGGGCGGCCAACTCGCCTTGCAATTGTTTCGTCTCAAACTGCGATCTGGCGTGCTGGCTGCGGTACAGGGACAACTCCTCCAACGCGAGCCTTTGCCGCGTGTTCAGGGTCGTGGTGTCCGTGGTCCCAAAATCCTGGCCGAGGTTCTTCAATACCTCCCGCTTCGTGCGGATGTCCTGTTCCTTGGCGGCGCAGACCCGTTCCAGCTCGCTGAATCGTTCCCGTTTCCGGTCGCGCTCGTCGTTCACGACCTCGGCCATGTAGGAATCCACGACGGCCCTGACCAGGGTTTGAGCGTGTTCGGGATTGTCGAGGCTGAGGCTCACCGTCATCAATTCCGCCCTGCCGGGGAAGCCGACGCCCAGCCAGTCGACAAGCCACTCCACCGCGTCGCCGTCGCGACGTTCCTTCTGAATGACCGGGATCCTGGCCACCTCCGGCTTGCGCAGCGCCGCCATGAGGACAAACCGGCTGAGGATCAACTGCCGTTGCGTGTTTTTGTAGATTTCAAAACGGTTGACGTCCGTCCAATTCAACTCGGTTCGGAAGGCCACGGGCGTTTCCATCATTGCCACCCGCAAATATCCGGTGGCCGTGAACTGCTCGCCCATACCGAACCAGACCGCGGGGCCGACGATGGCCGCGATCAGCAGCCCGATCCCGGACACCATCAGCCAGTGCCGCCGTAATGCATGCAGGTAGACCGTTGGGTCCGGATCCGTCTTGGCCGGTTGGCCCAAGGCGGCGACGTTCCATTCCCCATTGGTTTGTTCCTCCGCGCCGGCCGGCAGCAACGCCATCGACCGCAGGTTGGATTGATCGTTCGGCAACCGTGAAAAGTCGTCGGCCATGATAGTCCTCGCTGGTGCTCTTGTCGCCGGTCTTCAAGATTGCAGGCCGGCGACCTGTTCCTTTAACCTCGCCCCTTGTTCCGGGCAATACGTTTACCGCTGGTTCTTACCGCTCCCTCCGTCGCCAATCTACCCACCACCAGAGGCCGTTCCGGCAAGAGCATGATCAGCAGCTTCGACAGCAGGTACATTTCGATCCATAGCAATATCAAACCGATGGGCATCATTAGATAGCCGGCCATGTCGTGCATGAATTTGAATGCCGTATCGACGGATATGATTGACGGCCAATGAAAAGCGATCTTGCATAGGACCGCCGTCAGCACGATTCTCGCCACGTTCGAGACCACCGCTATCGGCACCGCGCTGGCGACCAGGAAAAGCCTCTCCCATAACGGCTTTTTCGACAAAAATGCCATGCCCATGCAGATCGCGAAAAACAGCATCATCATCCGCAATCCGCTACACGCTCGGGCTACCTCCAACGGCTTTTCCGGAATGTCCGTCAATTGGATCACGTTGCCCTGTGCGACGGCGGGGATGCCGAAGGTTTGAATCGTAATAATACTCAGTTTCGTGGCGATCCTTTGCAACTCCTGACTGGCGAATCCTTGGACGGCGCCGGGTAATGGGATCATAAAGATCAGGAATACAACGGCCGGCCAGGCCCAACGCAATCCCTGCCAGCCGCCCACGAACAGGGCCATGCCCGCGAAAAACGGAATCATCGACATCTCGGGCAGGCTTTCAAAGCGGAAGTAAACCGCCGTCCAAAGCATCGCCGCCCAAACGGCGAAAAACGGCAATCCCCACCAACTGCCGCGCCCGGTGAACGGCGCGATCATGTCCCGCCGCAGCCACAACAAGACCACGGCGAAGATCGGCACGAAGAACCCGTGCTGGTAGTCTTCTTGCGAATACCATACCCGCACCAATTTCTCGATCGACGCCCAGTGAAACCACACGAAGACGACCAACAGCACCAGCCAGGCCGCCAGTGCTTTCGGCCCGGGGAGCAGGCGCTGCAATTCCTCGGAAAAGCTACGGTTTTTCGTGGGTGTCGTTGTCATGCGTTACCGGATCAAGCGGCAATGCCCCCCTGAGCGAAATTCGCTACCCGCAAAGGACATGCCAAACCCTCTTCTCCGACGTATCCGCGCCGAATATGCCGAGCGCGACGTCTATGAGCAACCGCGCTGTCCCCGGCAAGATCGGCCGGACGTCATTTCGGAAACACTCGCGTTGACAAGAAACATCAACGTCCCCTTGGTAACATTTCAGCATGATCGAACGCATTCGAAATGTCAAGCGTTTAACGTCTTCCCCCAATCTGACGGGCGTGCTATGCTTGGGGGACTCCCCGAGTTTGGGATGGCGGGCGTTCCGCACCCCTTTCCGCGTGTGGTAGGGCTATATCGGGCCAGTTGTCGCTCCCAGGAGCAATCAAATGTGCGGAATAGTCGGATACATCGGACCGCGAGACGCAGCGGAGTTCCTGGTCATGGGACTCCACCGGCTGGAATACCGCGGTTATGACAGCGCCGGCGTGGCAACGATCACTCCAGACGGTCAATTCGCCTTGGTTAAAACGGCCGGTAGGATCAGTCAACTCGAAAACCGACTGGCCGATACCCCCGCCCCCGGAAGTGTGGGAATCGGTCATACCCGATGGGCCACTCACGGAAATCCAAGCGACGCCAACGCGCATCCCCATTTTGGCGGAGACGGCGAATTGGCCGTGGTCCATAACGGAGTGATCGAGAATTACCGGGCAATCAAGCAACGGCTCGAAAACGAGGGATACGTATTCCAATCGGCGACCGACTCCGAGGTGATTGCACACCTGATCGACAGTTGTCTGAAACGCCGGCCGCCGGTCGAGGACATGGCGGCGGCGGACTACGGGCCGTTGGTCGACGCGGTCCAGTCGGCCCTGGCGCAGCTCCGGGGCACCTACGGATTGGTGGTCCTGTTCCGCCGGTGGCCCGAGGTGCTGATCGCCGCACGGCTGGGTAGTCCGTTGATCGTCGGCGTTGGAGACAACGAGTATTTCATCGCCAGCGACGCCTCGCCCTTGGCCGGGTTTACCGACAAGATCGTCTACCTGGCCGATCATGAACTGGCCGTGGCGACCGCCTCCGAGTTGAGGGTCATCCACCGCGACCAGGGACGGGTAAACCACAGCGTCCACGTCCTCGACTTCCAGGCGGCCGACGTCGCCAAGGGCGGCTTCGACCACTTCATGCTCAAGGAGATTTTCGAGCAGCCGGAGGCCGTCGAAAACGTCATGCGCGGTCGGCTCGATCACGACGCGGCCACGTCGAAGTTCGGCGGGTTCAATCTAACTCCGCAACAACTCCGCGCCCTGAACCGGATCATCTTGACCGCTTGCGGCACCAGTTGGCACGCCGGACTGGTCGGCGAGTACCAGATCGAGGCCCTCGCCCGGCTGCCGGTCGAAGTGGAATATGCCAGCGAATTGCGGTATAGCAATCCGCCGATCGACAACGGCACCTTAGTGATTGCCATCACGCAAAGCGGCGAGACGGCCGACACGCTTGCGGCCCTGCGCGAGATGCAGCGCAAAGGTTGCCCCGTGCTGGGCATCTGCAACGTCGTCGGCAGCACCATCCCCCAGGAGACCGACGGCGGCTTCTATCTCCGCGCCGGCCCGGAGATCGGCGTGGCCTCGACCAAGGCCTTCACCTCGCAGTGTACGCTGCTGGCGATGTTGGCCCTCTACTTCGGTAGGTTGCGCCACCTGAGTTTCTCGGCCGGCAAGCAGATCATCGCCGAACTTCAGGAACTGCCCGATAAGGTCCGCCAGGCGCTCCAGTACAACGACCAGGTGCGTTCGATCGCGGAGAAATACGCCGAGTGCAACAACTTTTTATATTTAGGCCGGCAGTTCAATTTTCCCACCGCCCTGGAAGGGGCGTTGAAGTTGAAGGAGATCAGCTACATCCACGCCGAGGGCTACCCGGCGGCGGAGATGAAGCACGGCCCGATCGCCCTGGTCGATGAAAACACGCCCAGCGTCTTTCTCATGCCGCGGGGGCAAGTCTACGACAAGGTGATGTCGAACCTCCAGGAGATCAAGGCCCGCGGCGGACCGGTGATCGCCGTGGTCTGCGAGGGGGACACCGAGGCGGCCGGACTGGCCGACGACATCATCGAGATCCCCGCGGTCGAGGAATACCTGCAACCGATCATCACGGTGATCCCGCTGCAATTGCTGGCCTATCACATCGCCGTCGCCCGCGGCTGCGACGTCGACAAGCCGCGAAATCTGGCCAAGAGCGTCACCGTCGAGTAAAAGTCCCCCCTCTCCCTTTGGGAGAGGGGCCGGGGACGAGGGGCGAGGCGGAAGGCGGAGGACTTATCCCCCTTGTTCCCATGCTCCGCATGGAAACGCACTGCCCGGTACGCTCCGCGTCCGCCGCAAAATATCATGGGAGTCGGTCGCGACGGCGGGTTTTCCGCCCCTTTCAAGCCTCCGCAGACCACAAAAAGGCGTTTTTGCACCCGCCATAGCCCCTCGCAAAAAAAGTCCTAAAATCCCGGCGGCCGAAAAACTGCCTTTTTTCAGGCACTTTCGGCAATACTCGGTCTGAACCGCTTGAAACATGGGCTTTTGTTCATCGCCGCGGAACTTCGTCGGTGACGCAAGTACGGTTTAGCGCCAGGTTGATCAACCTGTTGCATCAGGTTAATCAACCCCTATGCGCCGGGTTGAATTGGCCCCAAATGAGTTCGATCGTGCAAAAACCCCGTTCAATCCGGTTTGCTGAAAAGTTAGCGCGAAAATGTCTGGGTGGTACGTCCCTGAGCGAAGCGAAGGGCGTGGCTGGCCGTTGGACCACGCCCTTCGCTTCGCTCAGGGACATGCCACCCTCCGGCTATCCGACCTCCACACGGCACTGCTGGACAAGCCAGCAGTGGCACCCTCGCGTGTTTTCGTATGCTCGCAAATGCAAATGTCAAAGGATTGATGCGGAATCCAGCTTGCCAATCCCTAATCCCCAATCCCCAATCCCCAATCCCCAATCCCTTGGGTCGTCACTTCCGCGCCATCCAGGGGGCGATTATCCGCTTGATCCGCTTCCAGGTGCCGGCCGGCGGCAGCGGCCACTCCTCGGAGGCCATCAGGTATGAGCGGAAACTGGTCAGTACTTCCCGCGCCTGGACCGTCACGTCTTGACTCCGCCGGTCGCGGTCGGTCCGCGGACCGACGACGATCCGGATTTTTGTCCGCGTCGTCTTGCTACTCGAACTCTGCGCCTCCGGATCGCCGTCGTTCTGCAAACGCTCCTCCTCGAACAGCAACTCGACGTGCAAGGCGGTCGAACGGTCCGTCAGCCGGCGGATGCGGCCGGCGGGCTGATGGTCGATCTCCAGACGGACCCGGTTGCCGTCGATCGACACGATCCGCGCCTGATGGTCGGCCACGAAACCGCGCAACTTCTCTATGGCGATCCGTACCGGCACCGGCGTGACCAGGTCTTGCTCGAGCAACTGCTTGGGCCGGGTGGACTTCGACCGCCACGAAGCCGATTTCCCTTCGGCCGGCTCGCCGCCGATGCCGTTGCCGAGTTGCACGACCGTGTTGCGCCCGTTGGCCTTGGCCATCAACAACGCGCGGTCGGCGCGGCGGAGCATTGTTTCCGGCGTGTCGCCCGGCTGGATTTCCGTCACACCGAAACTGACCGTCACCGCTCGCCCTTCCATCTTCGTCTGCGCGAGCCGGCTGAGCGACTTGCGGATTTGCTCGGCGCGGCGGGCGGCCGTGTCGTTGTCGCAGTCGGCGCAGAGGACCACGAACTCCTCGCCGCCGTAGCGGGCCACCAAGTCGCCGGGCCGGCAAGAACTCTTCAGCAACGAGACCAGGCTCAAAATGACCTCGTCGCCCGCCTGATGGCCGTAGGTGTCGTTGACCTGCTTGAATCTGTCCAGATCGCACATGATCAGACTGCACGGGACCTGTTGCTGCCGGTGGGCGGCGATGAACATCGCGTGTACGCGGTCGAACTCCGCCCGATTGGCCACCTGGGTCAGCGGGTCTTTGGTCGATTTTTCGTGCAAGCTCTGGCACCGTCTCTCCAGGGAGATTTCCGAGGAGGCGTCGTGGAACAGCAGCACTGCTCCCTGGGCGACGCCCTTGCGGTCGATCACCGGTATGGCGTGGGCGTCGACGGCCACCATCCGCTGTCCCCGGCTGAGGATTCTCAGCCGTCGCAACGATTGCACTCCGCAGCGGATCGCGGTATTCACGGGGCAGTCCGACTCGTGGATCGAGTGCCCCTTCTCGTCGGAAAGTTCGAGCAACATCGGCCGCCACGTTTGTCCGCGGACGCTGGTCCCGTCGATGCCGGTCAGCCGTTCCGCTCCGCGGTTCCATAGCACGACGCGGCCCGCGGTGTCGACGAACACCACCGCATCGTACATGTTATCCAAGAGCTGGCCTTGGAACAACGCGCCGACGTTAGGCTCGGCGGACGGCAAGGGCGCGAAATTCATCTCCCAGTATGAGTTGACCGCCGCCGGGTCCAGCGTCCGCAGCCAGCGATGGGCCGCCTCCCAACGCGCCGCCGTCTGATCTTCCTGGCAAAACTCCGCGAACCGATGGACCAACTCCGGGTCGAATTGCGTACCCGAACACTCGCACAATTCCGTCATCGCCCGCTCCCGCGAACGGGCAGGCCGGTAAACGTGGTCGGTCGTCATCGCGTCGAAGGCCTCGACGATGGCGATCATCCTCGCGCCCAAGGGTATCCGCCGGCCGCGCAACGGAAAATCCGTCCGGCTGCCGTCGTACCATGCCGGCACGTACTCGACGATCTCCAATATCTTTTCCGACGCGCAACCGCGTCGCAAGATTTCCAGGCTCATCTTTCTGGCACGGACCATCACGGCCGATTCGTCGCGGTCGAGCGCCGCGGGCTTCAGCAGCACGTGGTCCGGCGCGCCGATCACGCCCACGTCGTGCAGCAGCGCGGCCAATTCGATCGCCTCGCGGTCGGTTGCCGAAAGCTCCATCTTCGTCGCCCAGGCCGAACTGCTCAAGGCGACCCGCAACGCGTGGCCGGCAACCGCCGCATTCTTGCACTGCAACGCGGCGAACAGGCCGGCGGCCACCCCCAGCCGAATCTGCACGAGTTGGTCGTCGGCGGAGCGGCTGAACACCGGCGGCAGCGTATGTCCGGCGGCGGTGACCGCCTCCAATTCCCGCAACAGGGAGTTGAGTTCGGTCATCCAGCGCTCGGCCGAAGTCGGCGCGGACACCGGCGGAACTGCCGTGCTTGGGATGGCGGAGGGCTGAAACAGTGGTTCGGGGGCAGTGCTCATTGGTGCGTGGCTCTCGGTAGTTGTGTCCGTCAATGAAACACTAGGTCACGCACGGAGTTGGGGCAAAATTGAAGGCCGCGACACGGGTGGTGCGATTGGTGTAATACGTCCCGCTTGCCGCCCGCGATGGCCGGAATGTTGACTGGCGGCAACGATGTGGCCGATTTGATTCACTGCGGCGCGGCCGAGGACGCATATTCGGCATAATTCCCCGCATGGGCGCGGGGGCCAGCCGGAGAATAGGGCTGACGTGCCGTCGGCCGCTTAACAGCCCGTTGAAAAAGTCGGATATGGGAGTTTGGGTGCCACTGCTGGCTTGTCCAGCAGTGTTTTTCCGGGAGTTTCCCCCATGCACTGCTGGGCAAGCCAGCAGTGGCACCCTTTTTCAACAGGCTGTCAACATTACAGTTGCGGCAAGGAAATTCTGAGGATCAAAAGGCGGCAATATACGCAGGCTCGGCAGCTTGGGATAGTTATTGCTGCCGCAGTGGAGTTGCCGACGAAGACATGCCGAAGCACATACAGAGATACCGCGTGTTCTCCGACCCCAATCCACCCCCACGCCCGTGCCCCTTGCCGCCTCTAGTTCGTTCCGCCGATACGGCCAGCGCGACGAGCGTCGCCGCCGGCTGCTGGCCGATGATCTGTACGATCAGGAGGACCTGCCGGGTTGCCGCGTTTGGACGGAGGACGCCCCGGCGCCGCGGAAGTCGGAAAACTATGGAGACGCCGAGTTCCTGCAACAACAGTTGCGGTTGCTCGATCTGGTCCCGCGGCGGTCGATCGTGTTGGCGGTTCTGTTGTCGGCCGCCGCGGCGGTGGTCGTCGGGTTGGAGTTTGCCTATGCCTGGATGGTCGGTCGGGCGGCGGCCGGTGGAACAACCCTGACCACGCTGGACGTGGCCGCCAAAGGGAGCTTGGCCTGCTGGTTCTCCTCGCTGATGTTGCTGGCGGCGGCCGTCGCCGCGCTGTTGATCTACTCGGTCCGCCGTCATCGCACCGACGACTACCAAGGACGATACCGCGTCTGGATTTGGGCCGCGGGCGGATGCTTCCTGCTGGCCACCGATCAGGCGGCGGGCCTACGCGAGGCGTTCCGCGAGATGATGATCTCCCTGACCGGAACTCCGCTGTTGGGCAACGGCGATCCGTGGTGGGTCGTGGCTTATGCGATAATTTTCGGGGCGCTCGGTTCGCGGTTGCTGATGGACGTGCGGTTCTGTCCGCTTTCGGTTTGTGCCTTGTCCGGCGCCGCGGTTGCCCACGGCCTGGCTGTTGCCCAGCGGTTTGGCTTGATGGTTTTCGACGGCGGCGCCAACAAAGTCCTGTATCTATCCGGGAGCGAGATGGCCGGCAACCTGCTGCTGTTGGCCGCGTTTGGCTCTTTCGCCCGGCACGTCGTGCTCGACGCCGAGGGTCTGCTGCCTCGCCGGCGGCGGAACGAGCCTGAAGATCGGCGGTGCGAAGAGAACCAATTCCGCTCCGCCGGCCCCGGACGATGGAGAAAGATCGACCCGCCGCACGTCGCCCCCAAGCCGACGTATCAGCGTCCGGCAACTCCGGCGACCGTTTCGTTGCCCGCTACCGCCGCCGCCCCATCGCCGGTCAACCGCAAGCTGACCAAGGCCGAACGGAAGGCGTTGAAAAAACGCCTGCTCCAACAGCGGATGGAACGAGAGCGGAAGTGTGGGTAGTGGGTAGTGGATAGTGGAGAGTGGAGAGTGGAGAGTGGAGAGTGAAAACAACGCCCGCCGACTGCGGTCGGCGGGGTTATCCTCGTCTCGGATCATTGTGAAACAAACAAGATTTGATATTCTTATTCTATTCAACTCTCACTGTCGGTACATTTATCCGCAAAAAACCCGGCGTGGACGCCGGGGCTAAACCATGAAGTGTATACGCTATTGAGCTTGACGTGGTCACCACGCGAGAAATCGCAACTAAAATATTCTCTCCACTCTCCACTTTCCACTCTCCACTCTCCACTCTCCACTATGGTCCGCACCCGTTTCGCCCCCAGTCCAACCGGATACCTGCACATCGGCGGCGTCCGAACCGCGCTTTACAACTGGCTCTTTGCCCGGCAACACGGCGGCCAATTCATTCTGCGGATCGACGACACCGACAGGCAGCGGAACGTCCAGCAGTCGCTGCGGCCGATCCTCGATGGGTTGCGCTGGCTGGGCATCGAATGGGACGAGGGGCCGGAAGTGGGCGGGCCGCTCGGGCCGTACTATCAGTCGCAACGCTTGGATCGTTACCGCAACGCGGTCGAAAAACTTCTGGCCGGCGGTCATGCGTATTATGACTACGCCACCACCGAGGAAATCCAGGCGGAACGCGCGGCGGCCGAGCGCGAAAAGCGGATGTTCCGCTACAGCCGCCGATTCATGGCCGAGACCCCCGCCGATCGGGCAAGGTTCGAGGCCGAGGGACGGCAGGCCGTGGTCCGCTTGAAAATACCCGCCGAGGGAAAACTGACGATCGACGACGCAATCCGCGGGCGGGTCGAGTTCGATTGGGCAAACGAACAGGACCACGTCGTCCAACGCGCCGACGGCACGTGCCTCTACCACCTGGCGAACGTCGTGGACGACCACGATTTTCAGATCACGCACGTGATCCGCGCCGAGGAACACCTCTCGAACACCCCTCGGCAGGTGTTCATCGTCGAAGCGCTCGGCTACCCGCGGCCGGCCTACGCCCATCTGCCGTTGGTGGCCGAGCCGGGCAGCCACACTAAGCTCAGCAAGCGGAAGCTGGACAAGTATCTGAAGAACCGCGATTTCGCCGAGCTGTTCGAACATGGCCGGAAAATCGCCGCGTTGATCGGCCACCCGGTCGAGGCGGACGCCTTCAATCCGGTGATCGTCGATTTCTACCAGACGGTCGGTTTTCTGCCCGAGGCGATCGTCAACTACCTGGCCCTGTTGGGCTGGGCGCTGGACGACAAAACCGAGCATTTTTCCCGTAAAGAATTGATCGAGAGTTTTTCTTTGGATCGGGTGAATAAGGCCCCGGCCAGCTTCGATCCGAGGAAGCTGATGGCCTTCGAGGAGCGGCACTTTCAACAATTGCCGCAGGAAGAAAAAGTGTCGATGGTGTTGCCGTACCTGCAGAAAGCGGGGTTTTTGAGCGACACTCTCACCGTAGCGGATCGTGCTAAAGTTGCCGCAATTGTTAAGGCAGCCGGCGATCGCATCAAGATTGCCGGTGATATCCTTTCATTTTCCGAATTCTTTATGACGAAACCGCCAATCGATCCAGTTGCCAAAAAAAAAGCAATTCATAAGCCAACCGAGGACATTGAACTGCTGAAGAACTGGTGCCAAGTGATTCCAACAATTCAGCCGTTTGAAGCTGCCACCTATGAAAAACGGCTCCATGAGTTCGCTTCCACGGAAGAGCGGCGATTCGGCGACATCGTCCGCCTGCTGCGAGTCGCTTTAACGGGAAAATCAATTGGCCTTGGTCTCTATGAAACGGCGGAAATTCTTGGATACTCTGCCAATACGACCAACATTCAGTTATTTATCTTTGACTTGGCACAAAAACCGGAAGATAATTTGCCCAGGAGCGAGGACGATTGAAACGAAACTGGCAAGTCTTAGAATAATTGACTAAGCAATTGTGTGCAGTAAAAGTTGAGTGCCACCATAGGGTCGTTCACGGCCCTTGCCGCGCGAGCGGTAGTAGGCCCGGCGTTCACGCCGGGTTGGGAGGAGAATGGAGAATTGAATGTTGTCAGACCCGTTCACGGGTCTCCTGCCCATAACGCCAAGGACGCCCGTGAACGGGCGTGACAAGAGTATATTGGTGCGTTGCCCCGCGAACCCGGCGTAAACGCCGGGCCTAATACCGCTAATGCGGAAACGCCCGTGAACGGGCGTGTGACTTCAAGCAACGACGGATACAATACATATCAACGAGCAATTTCAATACATGAACAACGACAATTCAACAAGCAACACCCCATCCACCGACTTCATCCGCGCGATCATTCAAGAGGACAACCGCGCCGGCAAACGCGGCGGGTCGGATCGACCGTAAAAAACCGCTTGCCCCGGGTGTATTCACCCGGGGCTAAATACGGATATTTTAATTTCAAAACACGTCCTTAGCGGCGGAAGGTGATGTGGCGACGCCAGCGGGCGTCGTCTGTCTGGGGGAAGTCGCCGCGAAAATGCACCCCACGGGACTCTTCCCGCTCCAGCGCCGCACGGATCATCAGCCGCGCCGCGCAGAGCATGTTCTGCAACTCCCAGCCGGTCGGATCGGACAATTGACGCGGCAGCACGTAACGCGACCAATGGTCGATCGTATCCTGGGCCTCTTTCAAATCCTCGGCGTTGCGGCGGACGCCCACGTTGCGCCACATCAGGCTTTGCAGCGAGTTGCGGATGTCGGCCAGGTTCAGCGGCTCGGCCGGCGCGTCGGAGCGCGGGTTCTCGATGACCGAGGCGGTGAAGTCGTCGTGCAACTCGGCCGCTTCCCGCGATGCCCCTCCGCCGGCGTGGGCGCCGAAAACCACCGCCTCGAGCAGGCTGTTCGAGGCCAGCCGGTTGGCCCCATGAAATCCGCTGGCGGCGACTTCTCCCGCCGCCCAAAGCCGGGGCATCGTCGTGCGGCCCTCGATGTCCACCGAGATGCCGCCCATAATGTAATGCGCCCCCGGCCGGACCGGAATCCGGTCGCGGCTGATGTCCAGATTGAACTCGGCGCAGACGGCGGCGATGCTCGGAAAACGCTCGCGGACCTTCGCCGGATCGAGGTGGTTCAGCTCGAGGTACACGTTCGGATGCCGCGTCTTCTCCATCTGATCGACGATCGCCAGGCTAACCACGTCGCGGGGGGCCAGTTCGCCGCGCGGATCGTAGTCGGGCATGAAGCGGCGGCCGTGCCGATCGACCAGCCAGGCCCCTTCGCCCCGGACCGCCTCGCTGATCAGGCTGCGGCTGCCCCCGGCGATGTAAAGCACCGTCGGATGGAACTGCATGAACTCGACGTCGCGCAGCTCGGCCCCCGCGCGGTAGGCCAGGGCCATGCCGTCGGCGGTGGCCACCGCGGGATTGGTGGTCTCGCGATATAGTTGCCCGGCCCCGCCGGTGGCCAAAACCGTCTGCTTGGCCCAGACCATGGTTTTGCCGTGCTGCTCGTTCCAAACCAGAGTGCCGCGGCAGACGCCGTCGAGAGTCAACAGATCGAGCGAGAAGGTGTTTTCCCAGATGTCGATGTTGGCGGCTTCCCTAACGCGGCGGATCATCGCCCGCATGATCTCCTTGCCCGACGCGTCGCCCAGGGCGTGGGCAATGCGCTGTCTCCCATGTCCTCCCTCGCGTGCCAGGGCCAGTCGATCCCCTTCCTGATCGAACCGCACGCCCCAGCGGATCAATTCGGCGATGTGGGCAGGGGCCTCGCGGACCACTTGCTCGACCACCGCCGGATCGCAGAGCGAGACCCCGGCCCGAAGCGTGTCGGCAACGTGGTCCTCGAAGCTGTCTTTGGGATCGAGCGTGGCGGCAATACCCCCCTGGGCGAGGCTGCTGTTGGAATGTTCCACACCCTGCTTGGCGACCACCACCACCGACAGCCCCGGATCGACGGCCAGCGCCGCCCGCAAACCCGCCAAACCGCTGCCGACGATCAGCACGTCGGTAAAAAAATGCGGCACGTGCTTGGCATGGAACGGAACGAGGTATCGGGGAACGTCTGGGGACATGGTGTTGGGGTTAAGCCGGAGGTCCGTTGTCGGTACGTGGCCGAGGCGGGACTCGAACCTACCCCAAAATCCTCGGGTTTTCAAGTGGTTTCCGAAACACCTTGTGTCCTGCGACCATTGCACGCCACTATACGCTGTGCTCAGAGAGGTCGTTGCATGCCACATATTGTGGCAAAACCGTCCCGCGCAACGGTCGTAGGACACAAAAGGGGAAATTGAAATATCCGTATTTAGCCCCGGGTGAATACACCCGGGGCAAGCGGTTTTTCACGGTCAATCCGGCTCGCCGTGTATTCACGGCGGGCTAAATGAATGATTTCAAAACACGTTCTTAGAAGGCTGACTACGGGGCTTCTATGCGGTGTGAAAAGGGGCAGGGCATGATTGCGAAAGGGTGCAAAGGCGAGAAGGGAACTTGACGGAAACAACATAAAAGGCGATAATGTACATAAAGAGGTATTTTCAGCAGGAGGAAAACCATGACCGAAATTGGCGTTGCCGACATTCGGGCGAATCTGGCCGATGTGATTAACCGCGTCGCCTACGGCGGCGAGCGGATCGTTTTGCAGCGGCGCGGCAAGCAAGTGCTGGCCGTGGTGCCGATGGAAGACTTGGAACTGCTGAACACAATGGAGGACCGGGCCGACGTGAAAGCGGCCCTGAAAGCCCGCAAGGAAAAGGGTGGCGTCACCCTGGAAAAGATCAAGGCCCGATTGGGAATGAAGTAGGCCATGCGCGAATACAAGGTCTTATTCAAGTCGTCGGCGGATCGGGCGTTGAAAAAGCTGTCCCAAGACGTGCAACGGCGGATCGTCGGCGAAGTGGCGACCCTGGCCCATGATCCCCGTCCGGCGGGCGTGGTCAAGCTGGCCGGGTACGAAAACCTCTGGCGAATCCGAGTCGGCAACTACCGCGTGGTGTATGAAATCCACGACAATCGCCTGGTTGTGCTGGTGCTGCGCGTGGCGCACTGCAAAGACGCGTATCGGCATTAACGAAACTACACAAGCGATCAGGTGGCCGAGGCGGGACTCGAACCCGCACGAGCGTTAAAGCCCACGGGATTTTAAATCCCGAGCGTCTGCCATTCCGCCACTCGGCCGTAAGAACGTGTTTTAAAATCATTCATTTAGCCCGCCGTGAATACACGGCGGGCCGGATTGACCGTGAAAAACCGCTCGCCCCGGGTGTATTCACCCGGGGCTAAATACGGATATTTCAATTTCAAAACACGTTCTAAGAACGCTGATTGCCAAGACTAAGCAGGCATACCGCCGCTCAATCACTCTTTCTCTTGATTTTGCTCGGTCTGCGGAGACTCGCCGTACAGATTCCGTTGGGCGTCGAGCACGTCCTGAAGAATAAACTTCTCGGGGAAGGGGTCGTCGAGTTGGTTGAGGATGCGACGGTAGCGCTTGATTACTTCCAGCAAGTACTCGCCGAGCGTTTGGTCGGAGACGAGTTCCGGGTGGGCGTCGAGCACCTTGCGCCACTCCGCCATGCCATCGCGGTAGGCGTCGCGGGCGGCGATCAGCGACCCCTCGGAGAAGGCCCGATCGCCTTGGAAGATGAGTTTCCGGGCGTTGAGCATCTCTTGGCTCTGCTCGATTTCGGCCCGCTTCTTCCAGTAATCGAAGTTCACGATGTTGCGGTATCGGCGGACGTAGGTGGCGAGTTGTTCGTGTTTGGCGATCTTCTTGGCCAGTTCGAGGGCTTTTTTTCGTTTTGGGCCGGTGATCCGGCGTGCGACCTCGTTGTGCGTGACCGCAATGGCGTCCGCCGCCTCCGAGGCGAGTTGCAATTGCTTGCCGGTCCGTTTTTCAAGCGGCGTATCGAGGGCTTCGCGCCGGCTATCGGTCAGCGCGGCCCTCTTCTCGGCGACGATTTTTTCGCGCAGCCCCGGCTGAAGCGCGTCGAGTTGGGCCAACAGATCGCGGGCGGTTTTCTCCTCCAACTCCTTATCGCCCAGGCGGATCATCACGGGTTCGTCGAGGCGGTCTTCGCGCCGGTAAGAGGTGGAGATACCCTCCGAGGCGTAGCGTTGCCAATACTTGGCGGCCTCGTTCCACGCCGCCTTGGCCACCTCGCCGAAGGTGCCGTCCGTTTCCAGGCCCTCGGCATAGCTCATCTGACACATCGGGGCGCTGGAGCGGTAGATCAACGGGCTTTTGCCCATCATGCTCACGCCGAGATTGTCCACCATCTCGACCGCCTTCTCATACCACTCCTTGCCCACCAGCCAGTTGTCGCGTAGTGCGGTCGGCCGGTCAAAGCGGTCGTGGTAGTCGTCGTCTTCCTTGAACAGTTTGCGGAATTGCTTTTTCTCGTCGGCCTTGCCGATTTTTTGCGAGATCATCCAGCCCATGTCCCATAGCAGCCGCGGCTGGCGCTCGTTGTATTTGGTGCCCTCTTCGAGGAAATCGATCCCCTTCATTACCCAGCGGTATCGCTCGCGATAGTCGTCGAACTCGACCGAGATGTTGTAGGAGAGGTTCCAGGCCTGGTTGCTCCAGACGTTGATGAAATTGGGTTGGACCTTGGTGATCTGGTTCAACGTGGCGCCGAAATTGGTCCAGTCCTTTTTCATTTTGTAGTCGTTGGCCTTTTCCCAGAGGATGTTGGCCGCCACGCCCCGCAGCCCCAGCGTGGCCAGCTTGACGGTGACGCTGGTCGGGTCGATCTCGCCGATCTGCGACTGACTTAGCTGGTAATCGTCGCGGAGCCGGGAGAGCTTGCCGCCGGGAGAGCCGGGCGTCTCCTTGGTGGCGATGGTGGCCGGCTGGCTCAGCCAGAACAAGGGGATCAGCAATAAGGCGATCGCCGCCAGGTAATTGATTTTGCGGTTAAAAGTGCTGCGAGAACTCATCGGACACCTCGTTGTTGCGAAACCGCAAGCGGTATTACCGGCCGGTAAACCGGCCAGCCCTCTTAATCTAATCCCTAATCCCCAATCCCCAATCCCTAATCCCCAATCCCTAATCCCTCCTATCGTGCCACTTCTCGGTTCTTCAGGCACAAATACGCCGCCACGAACAACGGCAATACGAACGCAAACGTCCGGCAGGTATACGTCAAAATGGTGTCGCCGGGGATGTTGAACCCATAAGCGACGCATTTGGAGAAGACGTTGAAGCGGGAGAGGTCGGGCAACACGGCGGCCAGCAGCCAGAGACCAAACTTCGCCGGTTGGTCGAGGGTCTGAACCAAGGTCGTTCGCAGGCCCGGCTCCATTTCCGAAGTGACGTTCTGCTGGGTGAGGATGCGGACGAAAGACTCGAGCGGTCCGCCGCCGTAGGTCTGGTGGGTCGCCAGGCGGAACATGAAGTCGTGGAACAGCCCGCCCAGCAACGCTCCGAAGGTGGCCAAAACGGCCACCGGAGCGCTGAGGAACGTGCTGAACAACACGCCCAACGCGATCACCAGCAGCCCCAGCAGCCAGATGCCGAAGTAGCCCTTGGCGAAGTTCCACGCGAACGGGGCGTTGTGGGCGCGGAGGTACATGTCGGCCTGGGCAACGCCGAAATACTGCGCCATGTCGACGCAACGCAGCCAGATTTCCACTTCCCCGTCGGAGACGAATTCCTTGAACAGATCGACCTTCTTCCCGTCGGGAGTCCGCACCTCGCGGGGAATGAGCCGGTTGTCTATCTGAAACTCCTTCGACTCGAATATCTGCACTTCCGTCGGCTTGACGTCCGCTCCGGCGCGGGGATTTCTCAGCAGCAGACTGCCCGTCACCCCTTTCTCGATGTCCCCCTTGTGCGTGCGGAAGATGCCGAGGGTCATGTCCACGGGCAAGCCGTCGGAGAACCGCTCCTCGGTAATCCCCTGGAAGGTCCAGACGGCCGCGGCCAGCGATCCCCCCTCGATGTAGCTGCGATAGGTCCATTCATCGCCCACGTTGATGCCCTTGTCGGTCGGTTCGCCCTTGCGGTCTCGATACGCGAGCTTGCCGTAGACGGGCACGCGGGCCAGCAGCATCCCTTCCGGCCGGCCGAGTTGATACTTCTTTCCGGCAGACTCCTTCGAGAGCAACTCTTTCCAGTCCCCTTCCAATTCGTGCCGGTGGCCTTGTTCGATTTCCACCCGCCCGTTGCCCGAGGGATCGACGACCACCTTGTGTCGATGTTCATGGACAAGGGTAGTGACACCCTGGCGTCCGGTCGGCCGGCCGACGGCGTATTCAACGGTTTTGAGGCTGTCGGCGTCTATTTCATGTGTGTGTGCCAGCCCGCGCTCGACGAAAAAGTAGCTGATTACCCCCATAATCAGCAGCAAGCAGGTCGCCACCGCGGTGAAGCCCGCGATCCGCCCCAGCACCACCTCGCTGGAGCGCACCGGCTTGGTGACGATTGTATGCAGGGTGCGGCTTTTGATGTCGGCCGGCAGACTCAGCGAACTGAGGAACAGCACCAACAGAATCACCAGATAACCGGTGGTGGTTAGCACGAAGTTCAGATACAACCGCGCGGGGTCGATGTTGCCCGGATCGAGATACCAACCGGCGAACAGCAGGATCAAAATGAAGACGGCGAAGACCACCACCACCCGGCGGCGGATCGACTCCTTGACCGCCAGCCAGGCCAGCGCGCCGACGCGCCGCGGCGAGATGCGGACGACGTCCAACGCGCAGTCTCCGATCGCCCGGCCCGAGGTCTCCAGGGCCTTGATCGGACCGCGCCTTAGCGCCGCCGCCAGCCCGCCGACGACAAACACCGCGGCCGCCGCAGAAATAATCACTAAGAACCAGCAATACAAGGCGCCCTGATGCCAACCGCTCCCCAGGAGCCATTGCAGCCCTTTGAAGCAAGAGTTCCGCAATCCCTCCGCGAAATTAGCCAACGGCAGGGTCCAGGCAATTTCCTCCGCCTTTCCCAGCAGGAGCAGCTTCCAGGCGATAATCCCCAGCGCGACGAGAACGATTGCCGCGGCCGATCCGCCGCCGATGGCCATCGCGGCGCCGCGGCCGGTCGAGCCGTGCCCCTTTCGTAGGCGGACAACCAGCCAAAGCAGTCCGGCGATCAGCAAAAGGAGAAACACCGTCAGCGACAGCGGATGGAACAAGCGTCCTTCGGTCCACTCCGGCCCAAGCAGCCAGGTGAACAGCGGCGTTACGTCGGTAATGTCGATGACCATGAAAGGGGTCAGGGGTTAGGGATCAGGGACCAGGGGACGGGGACCAGGGGTCAGAGGGGCAGGGATTTTTTTGATTATAAAAAGTTGTCGCTTGCGGATTCGCAAGACAGCCGCTTGCGGTTTCGCAATTATGGATTGCGGCGACGGAAATCGCCTCCTGCTGGTCTTACGTTTTCTCCCCGACTCCCCGAACTCTGCGGCCGGGATGCTCCTCGCTTTCGCGGATGATCTTCAGGAACAAGTCCTCGAGCGTGGTGGTCGGGTTGCCGATGTTGAGCACGTGTCCGTTGTTGCGTTCGATTGCCTGTTTGACCTCCTCCTGGCCGATGGCGCTAAGCCCTGCGACGCGGATTTCGGTCACGTCTTGGACCTTCAAGAGGCTATCCACCCGGCCCATCTCCTTCAATTCGCCCTGATACAAGATGGCGATACGGTCGCAAACGTCTTGCACGTCGGCCAGCAGGTGGCTGCACAAGAGGACCGTTTTCCCCTCGTCGCGGAGCTTGATGATCAGGTCCTTCATCTCGCGGGTGCCGATCGGGTCGAGGCCCGTGGTCGGCTCGTCCAGCACGATCAGTTCCGGGTCGTTGATCAGCGCCTGTGCCAGACCGATGCGCCGGGTCATGCCCTTGCTGTATTCCTTCAACTGCCGCCGCTTGGCCCAGTCCAAGCCGACCATTTCGATCAGGTCGGCGACCCGCTGGCGGCGGACCGCGCGCGACATGTTGAACAGCCGCCCGTAAAAATCGAGCGTCTCCTCGGCGTTGAGGAAGCGATAGAGATACGATTCCTCGGGGAGGTAGCCGATCCGCTCGTTTTTGGTCACTTCCCTTGCGTCGCGGTCGAAGACCAGGGCCTGGCCGGTGGTGGGGAACAGCAGGCCGAGCAGCAGTTTGATGGTGGTGGTCTTGCCCGAGCCGTTAGGCCCAAGAAGCCCGAAAATCTCGCCCCGTCGGACTTCCAGGTCCAGTGCCTTCAGTGCCCTTACTTTTTGACGCCCCCAGAAATCGCGGTAAACCTTGGTGAGATTTCGGGTTTCGATGATGATTTCCGACTGCATGTGGAACCTCGCGGGGCCGCGGCGGGACATAATATGACGTATCGTCCAATACGTTCCCGGAAGACTAAGTGTTCACACCCTAATATTGTCCGGCGCGAAGCCATTACTATAAAAAATCCCTGCCGACGTTACAAGCCACCCTTGCAACCTCTGCTTGTGGGTGGTAAGATACTGCTGACAATTTGATTTTGACGCGCGAGCGTCAAGTTACTGCCTTCACGAAAACGGCGAGCCTGAGTCTTTGCACTCGGGAATCAGAGAGGCAGTACTTGGACCGCGCTTCCCCCAGGGAAGCGTCGGCCGGGTACTGTTCCCTGATGCCCCCTCGCCGGGGTTCGTGAAGCAGGCTCGGTTCGGCGCTTCCTTTATGTTGTGCCGGTACCGAGGAGACAAGGCAACCCTTTGTCTTGCACGGGAGGGCACAATGGCCGACAAAGACAAGAAAAGATTGCTTGCGGGCACGGACAGGTTGATTGCGGACAGAGATCGGTTGATTGGAGAGTACGAGTGGTTACGGCGCATGGCGTGCCATTTGGACATGGAGACCGAACGCATCGACCGGCAACTCATCGAACTCGAAAATCTCCTGCCGGACGACTACGTCTTTCCCAGCGATCCTTCGGAAAGCTAGCGCGGTGATTCACAAACGTCCATGCTGCGCCGACACGCGGGCACGATTAGAGTAGAATGTAGTCTGCACATATCTACTGAGAATTAAACTCCTCCATGTCACCTCGCATTACCACCGACCGCCCCCCGCCACGGCGGGAAGCCGCCGATCGCTTCCTCGCCGGGCGGATCGACTACGAGCGAACCCAGTCGATGCCGAACTCCGAGGAGGCGCTGAAACTCGACCGGATGCGGGAACTGCTCCGGCGGCTCGGCAACCCGCAAGAGTCGATGCCCATCGTCCACGTCGCGGGCACCAAGGGAAAAGGCTCGACCGCGGCAATGATCGCCGCGA
>JAHIKV010000086.1 GCA_018897395.1 Planctomycetota bacterium
ACACACTCATAGAACCCGGCGCTTGCGGCTTCCGTTCGCATCGGGGCAGTGGGGTCTTCCATTGAGATTAGCAACCCTATGGCGGCTTTCTCCCGGTCAACTACTCCCCGCAAGTCCCTGACGTGAGCGGGGCCGGTCTTGCCCGCCTTCACAGAGATAATGATTTGTTTTGTTTTGCCCGATTCCGCCTCGTCATGGAAGAAGATTCGCCCGTCGATCCCCCGGTCCGCGCCTTTTTTCTGTTCCACGGGTCGGGCGTTGACAAGTCCCAACGCCCACCACTGGAATTGATACGGGTCTTCGGCCGCCAGCGCGGCGGCGTCGGTCTCGGAAACCGGCTCCCCGATTATTTGGCAACTATCCTTGAGCGATTCTCCGAACGCCGTGTGTAGGCGGTGTTTCATCAAGGAGATTGCGAGATAGGTAATGTCAATACCGATCCACTGGCGGTTAAGTCTCTGCGCCACGGCAACAGCCGTGCCGCAACCACAGAATGGGTCGAGAACCGTGTCACCCTCCTTGCTACTTGCGTTAATGATCCGTTCAAGCAGGGCTTCCGGTTTCTGGGTAGGATAACCCAACCGTTCTTTTGCCTGAGAGTTTATCGGTGGAATGTCAGTCCAAACAGCCTGAAGAGGTACGCCTTTAGCTTCATCTAGGTATCGTTTCAATCGAGGAAAGCCACCTTTCGGCGGAAAATAGATACGTTGTTGTGCCGCCAGCCGTTCCAACTCATCATGTGTTGTGCGCCAGTGTCGGCCAATTTCCCGCACACTAAATCCACGCCAGTCTTGACCAGACACACCCTCTGTTGTGCCAGCGCCAGTCAGGTTGTCGTCATACCACAACCGACCATCGGAATCCTTGCGACTGAATCGCTTTAAGAACTGGTCATCAAACGCAGTAAAGCCACCATTCCACAAGTAATTATCGGTCTTGCTATAATACAGGATGGCATCTGCATTGCAGCCGTATTTTTTGGCGGTTCCGTGGGCACTTGTTCGTTTCCAAGTAATTTCGTTGAGAAACTTTGCCGGCCCGAACACCCCATCCATGAGTATCTTCAGGTAGTGGCTTGCCGTGGGGTCGCAATGCAAGTAGATGCTTCCGGTCTGTTTCAAGACACGGTGCATCTCCTTCAGCCGTGGGGCCATCATCGACAAGTAGGCGAGCATATCGCTTTCGCCCAACAGGGTTCGGAAGGCTTGCATGGCGAGCGAGACTTGCCCGCCCGCCTCCACCACTTCCTCAAAAGCGGCGGCGGCGGATTGGTCCCAATGCCATGTATCCTTGAAAGCGCGAATCTGCGAAGCCGACCGGCTGCCGTCTTGCTCTTGAAACAAGACGTTGTAGTTTTGATCCGACTTGAAAGGCGGGTCCAGGTAAACCAGGTCAACCGATTCGTCGGCAACGTGCCGCCGCAACACGTCCAAGTTGTCGCCATAATAAAGGGTGTTTATCATGCCGCAATTTTATGGCACAAGGCGACTACCCGCAAGTCGAGTGGTGGGCAGACACCATCGCCCCGACGTTCGGGAGACACCCTGCGAGACGCGCCGGGGGCCACTGTTGGCTTGTCCAGCGGTGCCGTGTGGAAATGGGCTAATCGATTTCGTTCAGCCACTGGGCGGGAGGGGCGGGTGGCACGGACATTTTACCCGTGTTCACGTTAGCACTTGGCGAAACGCCACTGACACCCCGCCCTCACCTTAGCCCTCTCCCAGAGGGAGGAGGGAACCAATTTTGTGGTGTGTCGAGGACACACCCTACGGATTTTTTTGGAGCTCAATTTCGCGCTAACTTTCCAGAAAAGCATCCAAACCGGTTTTTGAGCGCTCAATCGGTTTCTTGGGGTCAATTCAACCCCGCGCCCCCAGGTTGATCAACCTGGCGCATCAGGTTGATCAACTTGGCGCTAAACTGCACTTACGTCTAAAGCGCGGGCGTGAAAGCGAAATGAATAGCCCGTGTTTCGAGCGGTTTGAGAGCATCTTCGGCCCTCGGCGAATCGACGCAAGAATTAAGTGGCGAAATCGGGAATTTTTCCCCCTTAAATTCGAGCCGGAAAATCGACCTTAAGCTGTTTCACACCTTCGGCTTGCGGCGACGAGGCGCGAAACGTTTCGCAATCGTGCCACCGATGGGGAGTGCGTAACGAGGTCATTCTACCAGCCGAAAGTGCCTGAAAAAAGGGTATTTTCTGGCCATCGGAGTTTTGGGGCTTTTTTGCCGGGGGCTATGGCGGGAGCAAAAACCGCTTTTCAGGCAGTTGTCAGTTGTCAGTTATCAGTGGTCAGCGGGCTATTCGGGACGGATTATCCTGGATTATTCATAAAGCCTGGAATTGGGTGCCATGGGTAAGCTGCGCTTGCCGCATGGCACCCCTTATGAATAATCCGGGTGAGGGGAAAAGGGGAGCGGTTGATGGAACCAGGGATTCGGCGACTGGAGACGCCTACTGCTGGATTCAGCCGGGGAACTCGCTGCTGTTTTCCTCGGCCGCTTTTCGCAGCTTGTCGAGCGCCCGGGCCTCGATCTGACGGATCCGCTCCTTCGTAACGCCCAATTCGGCCCCGACCTGTTTGAGCGTCAGCGGCTCTTGGCCGCGGCGCAGACCGAACCTCCGCACGATGATCCGTTGCTCGCGCTCGTCGAGACGTTCGAGTATCCTCTCCACCTGCGCCTCGCGTTGCACTTGCGCCGACAACTGTTCGACCGGGTCCGCCCGATCGTCCTCCTTCGAGGCGAACAACTCCTCGTGGCTGGTGCGGAACCGGTCGAGGCGGCGGCGCTCGTCGGGAATGCTGCGGGCGAAGTTCTTCATTATCGCCCAACTGGCGTAGGTGCTGAACTTGTTGCCGCGCGAGTAGTCGAACTTCTCCACCGCACGCATTAGCGACATGTTTCCGTCGCTCACCAACTCGAAAAAGTTCTGCGTCGGACCCACGTGCCGCTTGGCGATCGAGACGACCAGCCGCAAGTTCGAGCGGATGATTTGGTTCTTCGTCGAAACCGCTTCGTCGTACAACCGTTCGATCCGGTCCATCAAGTTTCGTTTCGGCCGGGCCGGATCGAGTTTGGCGCGGAGCCGGTCGACACGGTATTTCAAGTAGTTCATCTTGCGGAACAGATGGGCTTCTTGATTCCGCGTCAACAACGGCACCTCGTACAGGCTGGCCAGGTACGGGGGCAATCCGCTGGGTAGACGCGCCTTCTTCCGCGGCGTCTCCGAGGTCGGCGGCGGTCCGATCACCCGCGCCTCGTGCTTCTGCGAGCGGACCCGCGAAAACGACGCGTTGGGAATATAATCGAGCGGCAATTCCAGTATCCGCTGAGCACGCGCCTCGGCGATGATCCGGTAGATGCCGGACCGCGTGCGGCAGAAACGCCTGGCCAACGCATCGACCGACTCCCCGTGCAGATGTTGTTGATGAATCTTGCGCTTCGATTCCGGCGAGAGCACCCCGCGATGGTCGGAAAACACGACCGTTTCGGGATGCTTGTTGTCGAACTGCCGGAGCGTGTAGCGGATGGTTTCGGCGCTGCGGCCTGTTTTTCGGGCCAATCGCTTGGTCACGTCGGCGGGGCGGGCGCCGGCGCGGGCCAGCCGCCGAGCGCGTTCGATAATCATCTCTCGCTCTTCGTCCGTCAGTTGGCTGAACCGCGAGCCGCGACTGACTCGGTCCCGGTGCCGCTCCACGAAACTGTCCACGGAACTCTGCAAAAAACCTACCCGCTTGCGGCCGTCCATCACGAACCGCCGGCTGACCAGCCCTTGGCGCCGCCAGCGGGAAATCGTCTTCGTCGAGACGTTGAATTGCTCGGCCAACCCTTCGACGGTCAGCACCCGCTCGCCGGCCGCGCCGGCCTGTACGCCGGCCGAATCGGATACGTCCTCCACGAACAATCTCAGATCGTGGCTGGCCTCTTGGCCGGTCAATTTCAGGTCGGGGTAGGATTCGGGCCGGTAGTTGGTGATTCGGAAACAGATGTATTCGTAAGGGTAGGTGCGAGCGGGGTCCAACTCGCTCAGCAGCCTTTCGGCCTGCGCCGCCTGTTCGATTCGCTTTTCGCGCGGCGCGAAGCGGACCTGCTGATCGCGGAGCTGTCGGATCGCCGGATTCAGATAGTCCTTGCGCATGGCCCTTTCTCCACGTTAGTCCCGACTCGATCCATTATACACACCGCCCAGTATTATGACGGCCCAATCTTGCAAAAATCCGATTTATCCCCGCAAACGAATAGAACCACCCCCCCCGGCCGCCTATTCTTGCTGTTTAATGCATCATAACATTAGCGACGCCGTTCAGCCCGTCGATCACCCTCCCCCCCGCCACGTTCATTTGGATAGGACAACCTGTTGTACGCAACGGCCCCGACCGTAGCTCACGGCAATCCTGTTATTCCGGCAAATCGACGCAAGTTGTTGTTCCAGCTTATCTTGCAATTTAGATGCTCTATTCTGTCAAAAAGTTACACATTGTTTTCATATATTCATCAAGTCGACGGCGTTTCCAATGAACTTTGCCGGCTATGACGGTCGATTTAGCGACTACCAGTAGTACCTTGTTGCACGAGGATTTGTGGGTGGCACGCCCTGAGGTACGAAGGGCGTGGTGAATTGCGTTCCACGCCCTTCGTACCTCAGGGCGTACCACCCAAATGGCAAAATTGACTGAAACAAGGTAGTAGTGGTCTGTCCAAGTTGAAATTACGGGTGCCACGGTTGGCTTGTCCAACCGTGTTTCCGGCACTGCTGGACAAGCCAGCAGTGGCACCCAACGTGTAAAGTCGAGATGGACAGACCAGTAGTAGAAAACCCACTTTTTGGAATGCGGCCATGAAGCTCTCAGCCCCAATAATACGCTGTGTCGTGCTGGTCTCCTTGATCGCCGGGTCGGGCGCGTCCGCCTCGGATGTGAAGAAAACCTACACCTTCCACAGCCAGCGAAAGGCCGGTCAGACCGATCGAGTGGTCGTATTGCTGGAGGTCGGGGGTGAAACCAAGTTCCTCGACAAAGGCAAGCCGCGGCGTGAGAAAATGGGGGTCGTCTGTAGTCTGGACTACCTGGAAAAGACGTTGGAAACGCCGGCCGAGGCCGACGGCGTCCTGCGCGGCGTCCGCCACTACCGGAGGGCGGCGGCGACGGTGAAGGTTGGCGACGATCGGTTCGAGCCGGCCCTGCGCCCGGAACACCGCCTGATCGGCGTCGAGGCCGCCCAGCGGACGGCGTTGCTCTACTCGCCCGGCGGAAGCCTTTCACGCGGCGAATTGGACGCCATCGACATCCAGGTCAACAGCCTGCTGCTCGACCGTCTGTTGCCGAGCGGTCCTATCGTCGTCGGCCGGAGTTGGCCCCTGGACAAGAATCTGATGGCGGCCATGCTCGGCCTGGACGAAGTTGCAAAGTCGACTGTCGAAGGCACGTTGAAGGAAGTCACGGACATTGTTGCTCGGTTCGAGTTGACCGGCCGGGTGGAAGGCCGCGTCCACGGCGCCGGAACGGACATCGAGCTTAAAGGCCGCTATCGCTTCGATCTGCGCACGAAGCGCGTCGATTGGCTGGGTATGTTAATCAAGGAAGACCGGCAGGCCGGCGATGTCGCCGACGGGGTGGACGTGGTTTCTCGATTGCAACTGACCGTCACACCGGTGAAAGAGCCGAAGGAGCTGGCCCGCGCGGCGCTTGATAAACTCGACCTGAAGCCGGCCGCGGAATCCACTTGCCTGACTTACGAGTTCCCGGGCGGAGGTTTCCGTTGCCGGTATGACCGGCGTTGGTACGCCGACAATTCTTCGGGCGTGTTGCGGCTGATGAATCGGGGGATACTTGCCGGACAGTGCAATCTCGCCTTGTTGCCCAAGCGCGATCCGAACCGGTTGGTCTCCTTGGAGAAGTTTCAGGAAGACGTGCGGAAGGCCCTGGGCGACAATTTCAGCAAGTTCGTCGCGGCCGGCCAGTCGGTAAACGAGAGCGGATATCGCGTATTGCGGGTGGTGGCCGACGGCGCCGTGCCCGGCAAACCCGACAACGTGCCGATCCGCTGGATTTATTATCATCTGGCCGACCGGCAAGGACATCAATCTGCGTTGACCTTCACGATCGAACAAGAGCACACGGATCGGTTCGCGGATGCCGACGAGCCGATCGTCGAGTCGTTGCGGTTTGTCGAGCGCTGATTGGTCGATTGCACACCGGAAATTCAACGTGAGAAAAGAAAAACGCCCCGCAGTCGCGGGGCGTTTTGGCAAGATTGCCATACCGATGCGCAAAAAACGGGCGCCTCGGCGCGGCAAGAAAACGAACCGCCGCGCTGCTCGCTGGAGAGCAACGCGGCGGCGTCGAGTTCGGACTTCCCGCCGATTGCGACTGGATGCGTCGCTGCGAGACGAGCGAAGGCCAGGCGTGCTTCTGCACTAGCCGTGAAGTAGACCTTGGCTCACGCTGTAAAATTGGCACCTCCGTCGGAATGCAAGGCGAGAAGTTCGATTCCCTGTATTTTGTTTACCAACACCAGTGGAAATATCGGCAACAACCATCCCCCGTTTGCAGCCGAAACCGGCGGATTAGTATTTGGGGGAAGTCGGAGTCTCTGAGGCGAAGAAGAACCGCCTTATATCTTTCCTCTCCAACCTATTTTTATTCTACCTCAAAAATCTCCCGAAGCCATCCCCCGTTCGGAAGGATTTTCGTAATGGCATGAGGGTCGGATGGTTGAATTGGGCTTTTTTCTCGCCTTGGAGGTGCTTTTTGGGCGGCCGCTGGAGCCGCAGCCGGCGGAGTGAGGGCCCGTAAGGGAATTACTTACCGGATAACTGGAACTGATAGGGGTAGGGAAGGCCGATTGAGTTCGGCCTCCCCTCCCTCCGAACCGGACTGGCGGATTTCCCGCATCCGGCTCTCCGGTTGATAGTTTTACCTCCGAGAGGATTGACTGACCAAGACATGGGCCGCTGTCAAG
>JAHIKV010000087.1 GCA_018897395.1 Planctomycetota bacterium
ACCGTTATCCGACAAAGATCAAAGTCAGCGACGAGCAACTGGGACGACTACGTCTAAAGCGTCATGACTTCCACGGCGAATGGAACTACACACTCTCGCCGCGGCGATAAAATTGTCCAAGTTATTTATGAGCGCTCTCTTATACACTCTGCGCAAGCACTTATACAGCCCGCGCGAGCGCCTTTGCGGCTTGCAAAAGCGCTCGCGCAGTTGCGAAATCCATCATCTCGGGCCGCGTTGTTAGATGTTGGCGACGCGGGTCGCGGGGTCGCTCCAGGGGCCGTATTCGCTGCCGCGGATGGCGCGGACGCGGATCCAGTATTGCTGACCGGCGGTTAGGCCCGCGATCTCGTATTCGCTTTCGCTGACCGCCGCGTTGCCGATCTGCTGGGTCATGGCCGAGTCGGTGTACCACTCGACCTGGTAGGCCGCCGCGCCGGCTTCGGTGTCCCAGTCGACAAGGATCGAGGCGGGCGAGATGCCGTCCTCGGTCTTGATAATCACGATCTGGTCGAGCGGCTCCGACCCGCCGGGCGTCGTCTTTTTGGGCGTGAGGCCGAAATTGTTCTTCTCCGCGCCGTCGGGGCCGTAAAGGCCGTCGGTCACTTCGTCGATCCGCTTCATTATATCGACGCCCTGGTCGCGCTGGGCGCGGAGGTAGGCCCGCGCCTGGGCAAGCTGCGCCTTGAGGCCGTCAACCTGCGTGATGGCCGAGGAAATCTCGACAACCAGTATGCTGACTTCAGGCAGTATCGGCGCGGTCGCCGGCCAATTGGCCTCGCCGCCGATGCCCGTGGCGGCCTGTGTCAACTGGTCTCGCAACTCGTTCGGCTTGGTCGGAATTCTGCGTTTTGCCATGGTCGTGTATCCTTTCGATTGGTGACAAGTGATTGTTTCAACGCTTCAGTTAAAAAGTGAATCACAAAACAGATGATAGATCGTTGTCTCGGCGATGTCCAGCAGGAAAGTAGGGTGGGTCAAGCGAAGCGCGGCCCCACCAGCAGCGGAATAAATCGTGGTGGGGCTGCGCTTCGCTCGACCCACCCTACACGGGCTTTTCCGCAACAGCAACTAAGTAAATCGCGCCCTATGTTTCAGGAGCACCGATCCGTCCTTACCTCATGTCCCACCACCGAGTAAACCACTCCCATGTGCTCGCCCAGATCAGCGTTACTGCAAGGACTGCTTGTACTTACGTGCCTCGGCCTGGGATGCTCCGACAAAGGGAAGCAAGAGCAATCGGACTCGAAAGACGCCGGGCCGGTAGTCCGGGTAACTAAGCCGACGTCGCGGAAAGTTACCGATTATGCGTATTTTACGGGACGTATCGAGGCGCCCGAGTCGGTCAAGATTCAAGCCCGAGTGACGGGATATCTCGATACCGTGGATTTCGTTCCGGGCGCCGAAGTGAAGACCGATCAGCGGCTGTTCCTGATCGATCCGCGTCCCTACAAGGCCGCCTTGGACAGGGAACTCGGTCGGGTCCATTTGGCCGAAGCCCACTTGAAGCTGGCGATTGCCGACTACGCCAGGGCGTTGGAAATCGCCAAGACCCCGGGCGCGATCAGCAAGCAGGACGTCGATAAGTATGCCGCCGCGAGGGACGAAGCCAGCGCGGCAGTCGCCGCCGCCAAGGCCGACTCGGAAGCGGCTCGGCTGAACGTCGAGTTCACGCGGATCATTTCGCCGATCGACGGCGTCGTGGGGCGAAACCTGCTGACCATCGGAAACCTGGTCAAGCAGGACGAGACCCTGCTGACCACCGTCGTCTCGCAAGACCCGATGTACGCCTACTTCGACATCGACGAACACGCCTTGCTTCGCATCCAACGGATGATCGAAAAGGGAGAAGTCGATCGGAAAGTGGAAGAGGAGGGTTTCCCGGTCGAGGCAGGGTTGTCCGACGAGGAAGACCGTTATCCGCACAAGGGCAAGATCGATTTCATCAACAACCGCATCGATCCCAGCACCGGCACGCTCCAGGTCCGCGGCACGTTCTCCAATCCTTCGCTGGATTACAAGAACTACCGCCTGCTGACGCCCGGCATGTTCGTCCGCATCCGGCTGCCGATCGGCAGTCCGCACGAGGCGATACTCGTTCCTCTGAAAGCAGTCGGCACCGACCAGGGAAAGAAATATCTGAAAGTCGTCAACGACAAAAACGTCGTCGAGTATCGTCCGGTCGCGTTGGGCGCTCAACAGCCCGACGGACTGCAAGTCGTGATTCCCGTGAAGATGGTCCGCACGAAGGACGGCTTGCGGCAGGCGGATAAGAAAACGGCCGCCGGCGAAAAAACGATCGACAGCATAAAGCTCGGTGAGCGGATCATTGTCGGCGGACTCCAGTTTGTCCACTCGGGGATGCACGTCACGCCGCACCCGGTCAAGTCGGACGATGGTAGTATTTCTGGTTCCCATGCTCCGCAGTAGTATTTCTGGTTCCCATGCTCCGCGTGGGAACCCAAGTGTTCCGACGCTCCGCGTCGGCGAGTGAGAGAGGCGACGACAGCGACGCGGAGCGTCGCGGGCAGTGCGTTCCCATGCAGAGCATGGGAACGAGGAGTAAACAGCAACAGCATGTTCGCCAAGTTTTTCATCGAACGTCCGATATTCGCCTGGGTCATCTCGCTGGTCATTTTGCTGGCCGGCGGAGTAACCGCGCTGCTGCTGCCGGTCGCACAGTATCCCGACATCACGCCCCCGACCGTTTCGGTCACTGCCAATTACCCCGGGGCAAGCGCCCAGGTGGTGGCCGACAGCGTCGCCGCCCCGATCGAACAACAGGTCAACGGCGTCGAGCGGATGCTCTACATGTCGTCGCAATGCACCAACGACGGGGCCTACAACCTGACCGTCACTTTCGAGTTGGGCACCGACCTGAACATGGCCCAGGTGTTGGTGCAAAACCGCGTGGCGCTGGCGATGCCCCAACTCCCCCGCGAGGTGCAGGTCCAAGGAGTAAACACCAAGAAGAAATCGCCCAGCATCCTGTTGTGCGTCAATCTGATCTCGCCCGACGGTCGCTACGACGACATCTACCTGTCGAACTACGCCACCATCCAGATCAGGGACGAGCTTTCGCGGATCGACGGGGTGGGCGACGTGACCTATCTCGGCCAGCGCGACTACAGCATGAGGGTCTGGCTCGACCCGCAGAAAATGGCCGCCCGCAACCTGGCCACGATCGACGTGCTTCAGGCGATCCAGAGCCAGAACGTGCAGGTGGCGGCCGGTCAGATCGGCCAGCCGCCGGCGCCGCCCGGCCAGGTATTCCAGTTCACCCTCAGCACCCTGGGCCGGTTGGCCGACGCGGACCAGTTCGCCGACATAATCATCAAGACCGACCAGGGGAGCGAAGAACAGGGGCGCATGTCGAGCCAGATAGTCCGGCTCAGCGACGTGGGCCGCGTCGAACTGGGCGCGCAGATGTACGACCAGACCTGCCGGCTCGACGGCCAACCGTCGGTCGGCCTGGCCGTATTCCAATTGCCCGGCTCGAACGCCCTGGAAGTGGCCGAAAAGATCAAGGTCAAGATGCGCGAGCTGAGCAAGTCGTTTCCCGCGGGTCTCGAATACCGCATCGTTTACGACACCACCCCGTTCATCCAGGAATCGGTCGACGAGGTGCTGAAAACGCTCCGCGACGCCGTGATACTGGTGGCGATCGTCGTGCTGTTGTTCCTCCAGGACTGGCGGGCGATGATCCTGCCGATGATCGACGTGCCGGTCTCGCTGGTCGGCACCTTCGCCGTCATGGCCGCGATGGGCTTCAGCCTGAACAACCTCACCCTGTTTGGAATGGTGCTCGCCATCGGAATAGTCGTCGACGACGCGATAGTCGTATTGGAAAACGTCGAGCGGCAGATGTCGCTCGGCCTGAAGCCCAAGGAGGCCACGATCAAGGCGATGTCGGAAGTCACCGGGCCGATCATCGCCATCACGCTGGTGCTCAGCTCGGTCTTTCTGCCGAGCGTGTTCGTTCCCGGCGTTACGGGCCAGTTTTTCCGCCAATTCGCCCTGGTCATCTCGTCGGCGATGATCATCTCGGCCATCAACGCGATGACGCTCACCCCGTCGCGCGCGGTGGCGATTTTCGAGAAGCAGAAGCTCGACGAACACGGCCACCCGCGCCACGAGGCGTTGCCTTGGTGGATATTCGGTGTTGTCGGCGGGGTGCTGGCGGTCTGGGCGGCGAAGAAGTATTTTGCCGCCCAACTCGGCCTGCACGCCGAAGGCGGGGACGAACAGCTGCCCTGGCCGATGTTCTTTGCCGTGACGACGCCCGGCGCGCTGCTCGGCGGAGCGATCGGTTGGTTTATCGTCTCGCCGGTCAACGCGGTTTTGTCGAAGTTCTTCAAGGCGTTCAACAAGCTATTCGACATATTCACAGAGTTTTACGGCCGGACAATCGGGCGGTTGGTGCGTCTGTGCGTCATCGTGCTGCTGGTCTACGGCGGCCTGCTGCTGCTGACCGGCTGGACGATAAACAAAGCGCCCAAGGCGTTCATTCCCGAGCAGGACCAGGGCTATCTGCTGGTCAACGTCCAGTTGCCCGACTCGGCTTCCGTCCAACGGACGGAAAAAGTGATGGCCGAAGTTGACCGGATCGCGCTTGGCGACCCGTCCGACCCGAAGCATTATCCCCGCATTCCCGGCGTCGCCCATACGTTGTCGGTTGCCGGGCAGTCGTTTATGCTCAACGCCAACAGCTCGAACTTCGGCTCCAGCTTCGTCATACTCGAACCGTTCGAGGAGCGGCACAGCCCCGAAGAGTACGACGCCGTGATCGCCGAGAAGCTGCGGAAACGGTTCGCCGCCGAGATCGACGGGGCGGAGATTCAGGTCTTCCGCGCCCCGCCGATCCAAGGGCTGGGCAACGGCGGCGGGTTCAAACTGCAAGTCGAGCAGCGCGGATACGTCGATCTCGACGAGCTTCAGAAAACCACCGACAAGCTGGTCGCCGAGGCCAACGACGATCCGAGGCTGATCGGCGTGTTCACCATGTTCCGCGCCGACACGCCCCAGATTTACCTCGACATCGACCGCACGAAATGCAAATCGCTGGACGTGGCCATGGACGACGTTTTCAACACCCTGCAAGTATACATGGGCGGATACTTCGTCAACTTGTTCAACAAGTTCGGCCGCACCTGGCAGGTGAACGTCTTGGCCGAGGAAGATTACCGCACGCGGGTCTCGAAGCTCTCGCAACTGAAGGTGCGAAATAAGCTCGGACAAATGGTGCCCCTGGCCACGCTCTTCGAGGCCGAAAGCATCGGCGGCCCGGTGATGGTCATGCGATACAATATGTACTCATCCGCGCCGGTGGTCGGAAATCCAGCCGAGGGAACCAGTTCCGGTCAGGTGATCGACATCATGCAGAACCTGGCCGACAAGGAAGACGCTCCCTATGAATGGACGGAGATCATGTATCTGCAAATCCTGGCCGGAAACGTGGGTATCTACATCTTCGCCATCGGCACGGCGCTGATATTTCTGGTCCTGGCCGCGAAATACGAAAGCTGGAAGCTGCCGATGGCCGTCATCCTTGTCGTGCCGATGTGCTTGCTTTGCGCGGCGACGGGCATGTTGATCGCCTCGCTGCCGATCGACATCTTCGTGCAAATCGGGTTCCTGGTGTTGGTCGGGCTGGCGGCCAAAAACGCGATCCTCATCGTCGAGTTCGCCGAACAACTGCGCAAGGAAGGAAAGCCGCTCGACGAGGCCGCGGTCGAATCCGCCCGGCTCCGGTTGCGGCCCATCGTGATGACATCCTTCGCCTTCATCCTGGGCGTGGTGCCGTTGTTGGTCGGCACGGGCGCGGGGGCCGAAATGCGCCACTCGCTCGGCGCCGCCGTCTTCAGCGGCATGATCGGCGTGACATTCTTCGGCGTCATACTAACGCCGGTTTTCTTCTACGTCATTATGCGGGCGAGACTCGGACGCAATAGCACGGACGCATCATAGCGCGGAATCCTCGTTACGACGCTCCGCGTCGTAACGCACTGCCCGGTTATTCCTCGTTACGACGCTCCGCGTCGTAACGCACTGCCCGGACGCTCCGCGTCCGTTCCTTGCGTTATGCTCCCCGCTGCGATGCTCCGCGTTATTAGCGCTCAACCATACGCCCCGCGTCCGCTCCGGCGTTGTTCATTGACACGCGCACCCTCGCGGACGCGGAGCGTCCGAGCAGTGCGTTCCCACGCAGAGCGTGGAAACGAGTCATAAAATCACAGGAACGTAGGGTGGGTCGAGCGAAGCGAGCCCCACCAAATAAATGCGCAGACAATGGTGGGGCTCGCTTCGCTCGACCCACCCTACTCGACTTCGCGTCGCTTAGGGACGTGCCATCCCACCGTCGTCCACATCCCGCGGACGCGGAGCGTCCGGGCAGTGCGTTCCCACGCGGAGCGTGGGAACGAGTCAAGAATCACAGCCCGACCGGCGGCAACCGTTCGATCGGCGCGGGGATCGGTTCCATAACCGACGCCGGCACGACTCCCGCCGACGACTCGTAGGCGCTCTGCCATCCGCCGCCGAGCGCGCGGTAAGTCTCGACCAACCCCAGCGTCGTGTCGCCCTGGGCCTGGGCCAGCAGTTCCTGCTGATTGACGAGGTTCTGCTCGACGATGGCGACCCAATTGAAGTCGATCAGTCCGCCTTTATACTGTGCGACGGCGATTTTCGCCGCCTTCCGCGAGGCGACGACGCTCCGGTCGAGCCATTGTGTGCGCTGCCGGCCGCGTAGAAACCGCGCGATCCCGTTTTCGGCCTCGGCGTTGGCCTGCAATACGCGGTTCTGATACGAAACGATCCGCTCGGCGAGCTTGGCGTCTTGCAGCCGGATGTTGTTCAACAGCCGGCCGTAGTTCAGGATGTTCCATCGGAACGAGGGACCGATCCCGCCCTGAAACGCGCGATTGCCGAACAGGTCGTCGAAGTTTTGGGCCGAATAGTCGAGCGTACCGTTGATGCCGATGTGCGGATAGAGTTCCGCGGCGGCGATTCCGACTCGCGCGCTTTGCGCCTGGATCTCGCGTTCGGCGCGGCGGACGTCGGGGCGACGCCGCAACAGATCGGCGGGGACGCCGACGACCACCTCCGCCGGCGCGGCGGGGATCGGCCCCTCGCCCAGCATCGCCCTCAAATCGGCCGGCGGCACTCCGAGCAACACGCAAAGCCGGTTCGACGCCTCGCGGAGCTGCAATTCCAGCCTCGGGACACGGGCCTCGTTTTGGGCCAGCGTACTGGTGGCCTGATCGACGTCCAACTCGCTCACCTGACCGCCGCGGAACCGCGCGTCGGCGATGATATATGTTTCCCGTTGAAGTTTTACGTTTTCCCGGATCAGCTCGATGCGCTGCTGTAGCGTGCGGATTTCGACGTATGTGGCCGCGATGTCGGCCAGGAGCGTGACCAGCGCCTGATCGTAGTCGGCAACCCGTGCGTCCAGGTCGGCGTCGGCCGCTTCGATCGCGCGGCGGAAGCGTCCCCAGAAATCGAGTTCCCAAGCCAGGTTGAATCCGGCGTCCCACTGGTCGTAGAACCGCTCGGTCAGGAATTGCGTGTTCGCCGCGGCGATGCCGGCGGCTGTTCTGGCCTGAGAGCCGAAGGCATCCTGCTGTTGCGGGAAGAGGTTGCCCGCGGCAATGGCCCTGGCGGCGCGGGCCTGTAGCACGCGGTAGCCCGCCTCGCGCAACGTGAGGTTCTGCCGGACGGCCGTCTGAATGAGGGCGTCTAGCTTGGGGTCGTGGAAAATCGACCACCATCGGGCCAGATCGGCCGGAGCGCTGCTAACGTGGCTGTCCGCGGCGTCGATCCAGTCCTTCGCGGTGGCGGCCTGGGGGGGGCAATAGTTCGGGCCGACCTTCAGGCCGTTGCGGAAATACTCGCCGGGCGATACACACCCCCCGGCGGCAAACAAGACAACGAAAAATAAAGCAAACGCCCTACGCATTAATCGGCGACGCACTAAGGATATAATGTGTAACCCCGCATATCGTTCTTATCGGCATCCGAAGAGCAAGTCGCACATCCGAAAAAAGCAACATAAGTGGGCCAAGGGAACGGTAAGGGCCCGTAAGAGAATTACTTACCGGACAACTGGAACTAAATAGGGGTAGGGAAGGCCGATTGAGTTCGGCCTCCCCTCCCTCCGAACCGGACTGGCGGATTTCCCGCATCCGGCTCTCCGGTTAGTGGTATTACCTCCAAGAGGATTGATGAACCGAGACCGAGAGGGAGACAAGGTTCCTTCTCGGTGACAGCAGGGTCGAAGGACTCTGACCTTCATCGGAAGGCCATCAAC
>JAHIKV010000088.1 GCA_018897395.1 Planctomycetota bacterium
ACCTTGTCTCCCTCTCGGTCTCGGTTCATCAATCCTCTTGGAGGTAATACCACTAACCGGAGAGCCGGATGCGGGAAATCCGCCAGTCCGGTTCGGAGGGAGGGGAGGCCGAACTCAATCGGCCTTCCCTACCCCTATCAAGCATAGGCAACCTGCATGGCGGCACGATTGTCCCAGAATCTCAAGGCCGAGCCGAACCTCACGCCCATTCTGGACATGGTGTTCCAGTTGATCACCTTCTTTCTGTTGGTCATCAACTTCAAGTCGGCCGAGATTGACCTGAACCTGAAACTGCCGGTGGTCGGGTCGGCCCGGCCGGTGGAGACCCACGGACAGCGCGGCCTGTTGGTGTTGAACATCGACAACGCCGGCGATCTGAAGATTTACGGCCGCCCGATAACAAACATCGAAGGCTACATCCGCAACGAAGCGCAGGCCAGCATGTTGCAGAGCCGCATGACTCCGGCCGACCTCGAGGCGGGCAAGGAACTGCCGACCACAATCGTGATTCGGGCCGATCGGGCCACGCCCTTTCGGATGATTAACCGGGTGATCAGGGCATGCCAGGACAACGGCTTTCGCAACTTTGCCCTAAAGGCAGTGAACAAAGAAGCATAGCAGCGTTTTTCACAAAAGCCGCGACCGGTGGTCGCGCATTTTCAGGATGCGCAAGAGAAGAAAAAAACGACGCCCGCAGTCGGATGTGGAGCTTAACCTGGCGGCCATGCTCGACATGGCCTTCCAGTTGTTGGCGTTCTTCATCTTGACGTTCCGCCCCGCGCCGGTCGAGGGCCAGATTTCGCTGCGGCTCCCCCTACCCCAGGCCACGGCGGTAGTCGAGGACGGCCAACAAGCAGGCGAAGACTACAGCAACACCAACCCCATCCAGGGCCTAAATACGCTGACGATCAGCGTCATCGCCGATCCGAAGACGGGCGACATCTCCGGCCTGGGCATAGGCGAATCGCAGGTGCCCAGCCTCGCCGCCTTGGACGGCAAGCTCAAGGAAGTGTTCTCCGACGTGGGCAACCCCTTCGATCAGGTCATCCTCCAGGTCAGCGATTCCTGCCGATACGACGAGTTGATGAAGGTCATCGACGTTTGCACGCGCCAAACGCTGCCGGACGGCGGAAAGCTCTCGAAGTTGAGTTTCGTCGGTTTGCCCGACAACTGACATTAAGCCGCGACCAACGATTAACCGTTCACAGGGGACTGTCCCAATTTTCGCGGCGTGAGGGACGTTGCCTTGGAAAATCGCTTTACCGCCGCGAAAATGGGACTGTCCCCCTTGCGCCGCGGGAAGGGGACAGGTCCATGTTTTCGGCCAACCGTTTGCCCGCGAAATGCGTTTTTCGGCCGAAAAATGGACCAGTCCCCAGCCAATCCGGTCGCGGCTTTATGAAAGTGAGGAACGCCATGCGGCGCTACTGGGAAGAACGAAGTCCGCCGTCGATGTTAAGCGGATCGTTGATGCTGCGGCTGATCGGCGGCTTCGGGATGCTGGTGATCGTTTCGCTGCTGATCGTCAGAATGGGCGAGCCGCGGATGTGGCGTTGGTTGGCCGGCGACAACGGCCGACCGCCGGAAAAGCAATCCGCCCCGCCGCCGCCGATTCCCGAGGCCGCCGGCCCGACCCACGAGGACCCCGACCAGGCGGAAACAGCCCGAGAGGAGTTCCAAGCGATGACCGACGGCAGCTTGAAGCTCCGCCGGGAGGAGATGGAGCCGTACTACCGGTTGGTGTTTTGGGTGAAGAACCAACCGTTCGGGCGATTGCGGCGGCTTGCCCGGCGCGACCTGCTCTACACCAACTTTCACGACGAGCCGGACAAATACCGCGGCCAGTTGGCGACAATGGACCTGGACGTCCGCCGCGTGCTAGAAGCCGGAGAGGGCCGCGACGGAGAGAAACTGAGAGAGATATGGGGGTTCACGGACGAGTCCTGGGGACATCCCTACGTGGCCATCGTGGTCGATTGCCCCAAGGACATGCCGGTCGGACCGTCGGTCCGCGAGAAGGCCGCCTTCGCCGGCTACTTCCTGAAGCTGCAAGGATACCTGCCCGCCGAGTCCAAGCCGGGCGATCCGATCGAGAAAGCGCCGCTGTTGATCGGCCGGATCGAATGGAAGCCGGCCGTCGCCCCGCACGCCGACAGATCGCTGGAATGGATTTGGGGCCTGGCTTTGCTCGTCCTCGTCGGGTTGGTGCTGGCCGCAAGATTTCTCTATTTCCGCCTGAAACCGAGACGAAGGGCCTCCCTGCCGAGCGTGGCGACCTCTCCGTCCGGCGAAGTAATCTCAATCGACTCTTGGCTGGAACAAACCAACTTAAATGCAGACGAGGACGAGAGTAACGTCGAGAACGACGATCTGTTTCAGGGCCGGAAAGACCTTGACGGGCAGTAACGGATGGCCGATCATATACATAGAGGGCGTCGTCGGGGATTAGTCGGTTATTGACACTCGGAATATGTTTTCCGAGGTTCAATAACCATCCGGTTTCCCGACATTCTGGCCCGCTTGTCAGGGAGTGGAACGGAGATGGCGGAACAAGAGGCGGCGAAAGTGGAGCCTCGGCAGACGACTCCGCAACCCGAGCTACCGCCGGAGTTGGCCGGCATGGGCTTCTTCGAGCAGGCCCGGACGTGGTTCTTCGAGGAAGGCCCCTGGTGGCTGTGCAGCTTCGTCTTCCACCTGGTGTTGATCTGCTCGCTGGCACTGATCGGCGGAAAGGTCGTCGAGAAAATCGTCGACGAGGCGCCGGCTTTCGAGGAGGTAAAGGTCGATCAGCCCGAGGACGTGCCGCAAGAGCTCGTGAAGTTCGACATCGGCGAGACGCCCCTGGACCCGACGGAACTGAGCACCGAAACGCTCACCCTTGAGAAGCCGGCCCAACTCGCTCAAGAGGAAAAGTATTACGACGACGGCTCGGTTTTTTCCGAGCGTGGCGGCGGGATGGCCTCGGGCAGCGATCAGCCCGACCTCGGCGGACTGGGCGGTTTCGACATCAAGGGGATCGGCGCCGGGCCGGCCGTCGGAGGCCGCGGTGGCGTCGGCGTCGGGCTGGGCGCCGGCACGCATCCCGGCCGCGGCGGCAGCGGCTGGGGCTTCGGCGGCCGCGGCGCCGGCAGCCGCAAGAAGATGCTCGCCAGCGGCGGCGGCACCCGGCAATCGGAACGGGCCGTGGCCGGCGCGCTCAACTGGCTCGCTCGACACCAGCTTGCCAACGGCGGCTGGGGACTGAAAAGTTACACCAGCCGTTGCAAGGACGACACCTGCGCCGGAGCGGCCACTTCCGGCGACCGGCCCGCCGCGGCCACCGCCATGGGCCTGCTCCCGTTCCTTGCCGCAGGTCAAACGCATCAGTCCAAGGGACCGTACAAAAAAACCATCGTCAACGGGATTTATTTCCTGGTGAAAAACCAGAAGTCCAACGGCGATCTGCGGATGGGCGGGGCAATGTACGACCACGGACTGGCCGCTATCGCCTTGTGCGAGTGTTACGGAATGAGCAACGACAAGGCCCTTCGTCCACATGCCCAGGCGGCGTTGAACTTCATCATGGAAGCGCAAGACCCGAAAGGGGGCGGCTGGCGATATGAACCGGGACAGCCGGGAGACACGTCCGTCGTCGGTTGGCAAGTCATGGCGCTGAAAAGCGGACAAATGGCATACTTGACGGTTAATCCGGCGGTGCTTGAAAAGGCAAAAGAGTTTCTCGAATCGGTCTCTTCCGGCGGCCAGGGGAGCAATCGGAAAGGCGGCTTGTTCGGCTACACGACCCCCGGTGCAGGCATTACCACCACCGCGGTCGGCCTGCTCTGCTACCAATACCTGGGCATCCCCAAGGAAAACCCCGCGATGGTCGAAGGGGCCGCCTTTCTGATGAGAAACCAACCCGACAAAGGCAGCCGAAATATCTACTACTGGTATTACGCCACGATGGTAATGCACAATCAACCGGGACCGGATTGGGACACCTGGAACCGCAAGATGAGGCGATACCTGATCGACTCGCAGTGCAAGGATGGCTGCGCCGCCGGTAGTTGGGACCCGAACGAACCGACCAAAGACCTGTGGGGTACGCACGGCGGACGAGTGATGACCACCAGCCTGTCCGCCTTGACGCTTGAAGTATACTACCGCTATTTGCCGTTGTACAAACTCGACAGCGCCCCCGGCGGTGACAGGGCCATTGCAAAATGAAATCCATCCCCTGGTTCCCGCGCTCTGCGTGGGAACCAGAAAATAATGTCCTGGTTCCCATGCTCCGCGTGGGAACCCGTGCCTTCCGACGCTCTGCGTCGGCGGGGGATTCGGACTCCGCCTCGAAACCTCTCCGATTACCCGCTTCCTCGCTAAGCACGCTAGCGAACGGACGCGGAGCGTCCGAACACGTCGGTTCCCACGCGGAGCGTGGGAACCAGAATATCCCCCTGGTTCCCATGCTCCGCATGGGAACCCGCGCCTTCCGACGCTCTGCGTCGGCGGTAGAGCCGGACTCCGTCCCGGAACCTCTCCGGTCGCCCGCTTCCTCGCTAAACATGCTAGCGAACGGACGCGGAGCGTCCGGACACATCGGTTCCCACGCGGAGCGTGGGAACCAGAATATCCCCCTGGTTCCCATGCTCCGCGTGGGAACCCGTGCCTTCCGACGCTCTGCGTCGGCGGGGGATTCGGACTCCGCCTCGAAACCTCTCCGATTACCCGCTTCCTCGCTAAGCACGCGAGCGAACGGACGCGGAGCGTCCGAACACGTCGGTTCCCACGCGGAGCGTGGGAACCAGAAGAAAATGAAAACTGCAATCTTTTGCGTTTTCGTTCTATGTGTCCCCCTGACGTGGACTGCGGGGACGGCCTCGGCCGGTGAAGAACCGTTGCGGTTCCTCCAGGTCCTGAGGGAAAACGGCTACGGCGACATGGCCGTCGAGTATCTGAGAATTCTGGACAATCGCCCCGACCTGCCGCAAGAAGTCCGCGGCGTTTGGGACCTGGAGATGTCGAAGAGTCTGCGGGCCGCGGCCGCCGACGCCTTCGACGCCCGCGACTACGAGCGGTTGACCGCGGAGTCGCAGAAACATCTGGCGAAGTTCATCCGCGAGAAGCCCGACCATCCGGCCGTCGCGTCGGCCATTACCTCGTGGGGCGAGTTCCTCGGACAACAGGCGCTTAATCGCCTCGGGGCGGCCAAAAGCGTGGCAGGCAAGGACAAGTTGCAACACGAAAAGTTTCTGGCCGACGCCCGAGAGGACCTGAAACTGGCGCGGGAAAAGTTCATTCAGGCCCAGCAGTATTTACAGAAACAGCTTGCCGCGTTGCCGCCGCCGAAACAAGCCGCTCGTGGGGCCGGACGCGGGAAAGCGGCCGAGGCGCGGGCCGAGACCGAAGCCAACCTGCTCGAGGCCCGGTTCCAAACCGCAATGGCCGACTACTATCTGGCCCAAGCCTATTCCGATCCAAATAACAAGGAGCGCACCGATGCGCTTCATCGGGCGGCCAAGGGCTTCGACGACATCTTTCAACAAGACCGCACCAGCGGCGCCATGCTTACCTTGACCGGTCTGCGCGCCCATCTATGGCAAGGCAAAACCGCCGAGGAATTGGGCGACCTGCGGCTGGCGGCCGACATCTACGACGAGGTGTTGGTAGGCGCCGCCGAGCCGGGCCAGCGGAGGGCGGCGACCGGGCTCGAACCCCTGTTCGCACGGGTCGAGTACTTCCGGATGCTGATCCTCGCCAAGCAAAAGCCCGATCAGTTCCTTGCCGAGGCCGTCGCCTGGCTCGAACAAAATCGCCGCCGCTTGCGTCAGACCGAGGGCTACCAAGGCATCGCCTTGGAGACGGCAAAGGCCATCCACGCGAAAGCCCAAAAGGCCGCCGGAGCGGAGAAGGCCAAAGGCGCCTCCGAGTCGCTGCGGATTCTCGCCGAAATGTCCAGAATCCGCAGCCCTCACCAGCAAGACGCCATTCTACTGCGCCGCGATCTGCTCTTGGCCTCCGGGAAGTCGGACCTCGAAGTCGGCACGTTCGAGGAGGCCGTGGCGCTGGCCGCCGCCGCCGTGGCCGACGCGCAGTGGGAGCAGGCCCGAAATCTATACAAAAAGGCCCTGGAGATCGCCGACCAGACCAAGCTCATGGACGAGGCGCGGATCGCGGCGGCGGGCGAGGCCCTGGCCGGCGCCGAATTGATGCTCGCCGGCAAACTATTCAGCAAGGGAAAACTCGAACAGTGCATCGAGGCGGTCGGCCGCATCGTCTATGAAGACCAGGACAAGAAGATTGTGCGGAAAGACAGCGACGCGGCGGCGCAGGCGGCCGCGCTGGCCGTCGGCGCCGCGCTGAACCTCTACGTCAATGCAACCGACGATAAGAAACCGGACGCTCTAAAACGGCTGACCCAGTTGGCCGAGTTCACCGAGTCAAACTGGCCCGGTCGCCCCGAGGCCGACGACGCCCGCATGGCCCGCGGCCAGGCTGAACTGGTCGTCAACCGGGTCCAAGAGGCAATCGACATTTTCGAGCGGGTCAACCCGAAATCGGCGCGTTATCCGCAGGCAATGTATTTCGTCGGACAAAACTACGCCCGGCTCTACCTCGTCGAAAAAAACAAACCCGACGACCTGCGCGACGAGTCGCAAGTCGCCGCCTACCGCGACAGGGTCGTCGAGCGGCTCCGCGCCGGACTGAGCGTCCTCGCCAAACAGGTCGAGCCGGGCCGGCCGCTGCCCGACTACTTCCTGGAAACTCAATTGCTTCTGGCGGAAATTCGCGCCGACGGCGGCGAGCAGAAGGAAGCCGCCGAACTGTATCAGCCGCTGATCGACATCATCAAGGCCGATAAGCCGCGAAACTTCGACCGCACGACCGTCCGCGTTTTTCTCGGGGCCGTCCGGGCATACACCGCGCTGGGACAATTCGACAAGGCCGGAAAGGCCGCCGACGTGCTGATCGAACTGGGGCCGGACTCGCCGCAAGTCAACGACGTGCTGATCCGATTCGCCGGATTGCTGGACCTGGAACGCAAGAAAGCCTCGGCCGCCGTCACCGAGCTTGAAACCACGACCAAGGACGCCGAAACCAAGGCCGCCAAACAACAGTTGGCGAAGGTCCAAAATCTGCTCGGCGATATCCTCGGCAAACTGGCCGGGCGAAAGGAACTCTCGTTGTGGGCAGTGGTCTTCATCGCCGACGGGCTGAACTCCCTCGGCATGACCGCCGAGGCGAGCCGTAAGTACCAGGAGATCATCCGCCACGCGGAGACCGATCCCGAGTTCGCCAAATCCGCCAAGAAGGCCATGACGCGGGTCCGCGCCCAACTGATCGGACTGCTCCGCAAGGAAGGCAAGTTCGCCGAGGCGCTCGAGCAGGTGGACCAACTCATCGAGGACAACCCCAGGGCCTTGGAGCCGCTGATGGAAAAGGGGCGGATACTCGAAGGCTGGGCCGAAAAAGAACCCGCAAAGTTCGGCCACGCCGTGGCACATTGGGTCATGCTGCGGAACAGATTGCAGCCGATGAGGAAAAAACCGGCCGAGTACTACGACGTAATGTACAACGTCGCCGCCTGTCTGGTCCGAGAGGCCGAACACGGCAAGGACAAGGCGACCGTCATGGATCGGGCAAAAAAGGCCGAACAGGTGCTCAAGGCGGCCTTGATCCTCAGCCCGAAACTAAACGGCCCCGACACTGTTGCACGCTACAAGGTATTGTTGAACAAAGCGATAACCATGCAAGGGCGCACGCCCGAAAAGTAAGGGCGGAAAACCGTGAAAATAAACTCCTTGTTCCCACGCTCCGCGTGGGAACACACTGCCAAGCCCGTCCGCTACACGCTCGTACTGTGCGCTTGTTTGGCGTTCGTGTTTGGTTTATCGGTTGTTGTTCAGGCTGAAGAACCAGCCGAAAAACCCTCCGAGAAGGAAGTCTCGCCCCAAAAGGGTCTCGAAGGGCTGGGCTTCTCCATCGCCCCGAAAGAAGGCGGCAAGGCCCGAACCAGCCTCTTCGGCGTCGTCGGAGAGGGGTACAAGTTCGTCTTCGTCATCGACCGCTCCGGCAGCATGGGCGGAGAAGGCCGAAACTCGCTCCGGGCGGTCAAGGCCGAGCTGATCGAAAGCCTGAAAAACCTCGACAGCGTTCACCAGTTCCAACTGATCTTCTACAACCAGCGCCCGGTGTTGATGAACCCTGCCGGCGCGCCCGGCCGGCTGGCCTTCGGAACCGACGAGAACAAGCGGCGGGCGACGCGGTTCCTCGATTCGATTACCGCCGGAGGGGGCACCGACCACGAAGCCGCCTTGAAAATGGCCGTCCGTATGCAACCCGACGTTATCTTCCTGCTGACCGACGCCGACGATCCGATCCTCGAGCCGGCCCAACTGGCGAAAATCCGACATACGGCGGCGGGCATTATCATCAACGCCATCGAGTTTGGCCCCGGCCCGAAGCCGGCGAGGCCAAGCTTCCTCGCCGATCTGGCCCGGCAAAACGGCGGTGGATACGCCTACGTCGACGCCTCGAAATTTGACGCCGGCAAAGCGCCGGGCAACCCCGGCCGCTAAGAAGCTGTTTCTCCTCGTTCCCATGCTCTGCGTGGGAACGCATTATGTTGGACGCTCCACATCCTCATCCGCCGCGGGCAACCACGTTCTCCAACATCCGGCAAACCGGCAAATAATTCAAGCAGCCTTGCCTTGGTCTACAAAAGGTGATGCAATGGTATAACGAAGTGCGAGTTTGCCCGGCGGAGGGAGAAGATAATATGTTGACCAAGAAACTTAGCAAACACGGCAATAGTCTGGCCCTGGTGATAGACCGCTCCATTCTGGAGTTATTGGACATCGACGAAAAAACCCCGCTGAATATCACCACCGACGGCCGGGCACTGGTCATTGCACCAGCGCAACGGAAACAACGGCGCAAGCGGTTCGAGGATGCGTTGACGGACTGCAACGCGCGGTATGGCAAGGCACTCCGGAAACTGGCGGAGTAGCGCCGTGAAGCCTAGCTTTCCGTGGGATCGCCGGGGAATGTGTAGTCGTCCGGCAGGAGTTTTTCCAGATCGACGATTTGCCGGTCGATTTGTTCGGTCTGCATGTCCAAATGGTGCATCATACGTCGCATCCACTCGTACTCCCCGATCAACCTGTCTCTGTCCGCAACGATCCTGTCTCGGCCCGCAATCAACCTTCTCTCGTCCTTGGCGGCCATTGCGCCCTCCCATGCCAGACAAAGAGTGACGTTGTTTCCTCGGTGCGGGCGCAACAAAAAAAGAGCGCCGGACCGAGGCCGCTCCCGAAACCCCGGCGAGGGGCACCAAAGAACAGCGCTCGGCCGACGCTCCCATAACGGGAGCGCGGTCCAAGCACCTGCTTCTTTGGTACAAGGGTCCGAAGACCCAGGTTCGCCGTTTTTCGGGAAGCAGTAACTTGACGCTCGCGCGTCAATTCAAATTATCATCAACATCCTACCGCCGGCAGGCCGTCGCCGCAAGAGGCGACGGTTGTGGTCGAATGCGGCGACGCTTTGACCGCCAGCCGATTTAGATCAACATCCCCGCGATTGAAGCGGTCAGGAAGGTGGTCAACGCGTCGGCAATCCTGATCGCCTTGGCACGGCGGGGGGGATGTGCGATAATCGCGCCTCATGGAGAATCCATCGCGGGAAGGACCGTTCGAGCCGACTGACGGCGAGCCGACCTCTCGGCTGACGTTGGGTGAATTGGAGGTTGCCGTGCGGTCGGCCGATCCGACGGCGTTTCTCGTACTCCCCCGCATCCTCCGCCGGGTAATCAAGCAGCACCGACAGTTGGCCGGGTTCGGCCTGGTGGTGCCGCATCGAAAGAGCTACGTAATCGACGGCGGGCCGCTGCTGGAGATCGTCGAGAAGGACGAGCTTGGCTTGCCCGATTACGCTGTATTGCCGGAAAAAGTCATCTTGCTGGCCCGACCCGGTCCGGGGGAGCTTGAGGAAACGCCCGCCGGAGACGTGCTGTTGGACTGTTGGCGGTTGTTGTTCCACGCCCGGGTCCACGTCGCCCTGGAGGACAAGCCGGCGGCGAAGCAGTTCACGTCGGCGATGATTCGCGAGCGGATTCACCGCATCGGAACGGCCGAGTTCGACGAGGTCCGCGCGGTGCTCGGCCAGGACGACCTTCTGCTGCCCGCCGGGGGCGAGGAATCCGTCTACGTCGAGTTCGCCGCGACTTATTTGGAGTTGCGATTTTTTTCCGCCGGATTCTTGCCGCATTACTTCCCGAGCTTGAAGAGCTTGGAAGCCGTCGACGCAGTTCTTTGGGAGGACATCGACGCCGAGGAGTTGTTCCGGGCGACGCGGCCGGCCGGCGCGCCCGACCCGCGCGACTCGTTCGCCCTGGACGAGTGGGCGGATATGTCGGCCGAGGGAGATCTGTTTCCGATCGACGCTTTCCTGCTCGACGAGATCCCATCGCAATCGAAATACCGAGTTTTGATGCGCAAGAGCCAGCGGCCGGCTTCGCTGGGCAACGTGGTCCGGGCGGCAATCTACCACGCGCGGGCCAGGCGTTGCGCGCCGCCGGAGTTGGCCTTCCGCGCCGAATCCGCCGTCAAAACGGACGTCAACCGGATGATCCAACGACTGCGGGCCGCTCTGGAAGTCGAGCAGTCCAGCCCGCAACACTGGCAGGAATCGCTCTTCGCTCTGGTCGGTCAGACGCCGCGCGGCATCTGGACGGTCGAGGCGCGGCTGCTCTACGACCTGCAAAAGGTGTGCGTGGACCACGAGCGCGAGGTGTACACGGTCGATCTGGTGGAGTGGGCAAAGTCATTTGGCCGCCGTCCCTTGAAGCGGTCGTTGCCCGCTCAGCGCGACGTGCTGATGCTGAAACACCTGCGGAGCGCGGCCGGGCGGTTGGCGGTCGTGCGGATTTCGGACGGTTTGCGGCGGCAGCTTGCCCGGCTGGTGCATGACGCGATGGAGCGGGTCGAGGCGCGGCTCCGCCGCCGGCTGCGGCCGAGAATCGACGCCGCGCTGGATGAAGTGGGGTTGAAGGGGCGGAATCCGCCCGAGCAAGTCGCCCGCAAAAAACTGGTCGAGGAACTGCTCGATCATATCAGCGAGCGGGGTTTTCTGACGATGGGCGACCTGCGCGACGCCATCTCGCGCAACAACCTGAAGTTGCCCGACCTCGCCGAGCCGCTCGATTTCCTCCGCGGCGATCAATTGCTCCGGGCCGACCGGCGGTTGGCGCTTGCCTTGGACGGCGTCTATCGGCACGGCGAATTCTACATGCGTTGGATGCAGCGGCTCAGCTCGCTGGCGTTCGGAACGGCGGCGGGGCGCTTTCTGACCCGCTACGCAGCCGTGCCCTTCGGCGGTGCTTACGTGGCCTTGGCCGGCGTGCATGAAGTATGGAAAATGATTTTGGGCGTCGAACAATCGGCGGCGGAGCCGGGATTTCACCCTGCCTCGCCCTCCGTGCTGTTGCTGGGACTTTTGATATTGTTTCTGGTCAACTCGGCCGGATTCCGCCGTGCGGTCGGACGATTTTTCACGACGGCCTATCGAGTTTTCAACGCGCTGGCGATCGAGCCGATCCGCTGGATCGTCCAATCTCGATTATTGCAGCAGATCGTCCACAGCCGGCCGTTTACGATCTCTTTCCGCTTTGTCGTCAAGCCGTTGGTGTGGACGGTGATTGTGTGGCGGCTGGTTCTACTGGACGAGCCGAGCTGGCGGATGTCCCCCGGCGCCGCCGTCTCAATTTTTCTGGCGTTCAATCTACTGTTGAATTCGCGCCTCGGCCGCAACGCCGAGGAGGTGGCGGCCGACTGGATCGTCCAGGGATGGCATCGCTTCGGTCTGCGGGCGATAACCGGTCTGTTCTGGTTCGTCGTCGATACTTTCAGACGCCTCTTGGCAGTCATTGAGCGGCTGATGTACTCCGTCGACGAGTTTCTCCGCTTCCGCAGCGGCGAAAGCCGCACGTCGCTGATCGTCAAAGCCGTATTGGGATTCGTATGGTTTTTCGTGTCTTACGTGCTGCGGTTCGCCGTCACTGTATTGATCGAGCCGCAGATCAACCCGCTGAAGCACTTCCCCGTGGTCACGGTGTCGCACAAACTGCTGTTCGGCCTGATTCCTCATTTAAGAGCCGTTTTTATAGGTTTGGGCATGGAAAAGGCGTTGGCGTTGACAACCGCGACCGCCATCATTACCGGCATCCCCGGCCTGTTCGGTTTCCTGGTCTGGGAGCTGAAGGAGAACTGGCGGCTGTACGCGGCCAACCGGCGGCGGCAACTGGGGCCTATTCCGATCGGCCCGCACAGCGAGACCATGTCCCGCTTGCTGAAGCCGGGCTTCCATTCCGGCACCCTCTCAAAGCGCTACGCCAAGCTGCGCCGCGCCGAACGACGCGCTCGGGCCGGCGGAAGCTGGCGCGCCGCGCACAGGCACGCGCGGGCCATCCGACACGCGGAATTGTCGATCCGCCGCTGGGTCCAACGCGAGTTCCTCGAATTGTTCGCCCAGAGCAAGTCGTGGCCCGCCGCGCGGATCATCATCGACGAAATCCGGCTGGGGACGAACTGCGTGCGGTTGACACTCGGCTCGGCCGACGACGCGGAAGCCCCGTTGAAATTGGTCTTTGAAGCGAAGTCGGGCCGGCTGCTGGCCGGCGTGACTGCTTCGGGATGGATCGATCGGCTCCCGCCCGACGGGCGTCGGGTCTTGGCCGCGGCGCTTATCGGCCTCTACAAGTCGGCGGGTGTCGAGATGGTGCGCCAGCAGATCGAGGGCGAGTTTCACGTTAGTGTGCCACTGGCTGAGCCAGTGCGTGTGCCACTGGCTGAGCCAGTGCCACCCCTTTGTTACGACGTAACGGCCGAGGGGCTGGTCGTTTGGCCCGACGATCTCTCGGACGTCGAGGTATTTTACGATCTCCGCGAAGGCCCGTGGATCGCCCCGCAATCGGTCCGCGGACTGCCGCGGCGTCGGATGCCGACGATCGAGCGCCGGCGGATCATTTTCGACGAGGTTCCGGTCGATTGGGACCGCTGGGTCGAGGCATGGGAACACGACGTTTCCCGCGCGGGCAACCCGCTCGATACTTCGGCCTTCTCGTCCGTGTTGCCGCCGTGAGTTGGGCCGCCGAAATGGGGACGCAGCTAGTATTGGCAAGTTAGGACAAAGAAACCTAGCTGCGTCCCCGTTTCGGCTCTGTTGCCGGGCGAAGTCGTGGAAGGTATACTATTGCTTGAAGTTCTGAAATTCAAGGAGCAAGCCATGCTTACCTCGACCATTGACGAAGCACAGTCTCAGCTTGCCCGGCTGATCAGTTTGGCCGAAAGGGGGGAGGAAGTCATCATTGCCAAGGAGGGAAAGCCCGTTGCGCGGCTCGTCTCTTACCGGCAAGCCGAAGGTCAACGGAAGGGCGGCCAATGGCACGGACAAGTGCGTATTGCCCCGGATTTTGACAAACTCCCGCCGAACATCGGCGAAGCTTTCGGATTGCCCGCGAAATGAGACTCCTGCTCGATACTCACGTTCTGCTCTGGTGGCTTGACGATCCGACACAAATTTCGGAGGAAGCAATCTCCGCTGTTCAAAATCCTGAAAACGCGGTTTACGTGAGTGCAGCCACTGCCTGGGAAATCGTGATTAAGAAAGCCTTGGGTAAGCTCGATGCGCCGGACAATCTCGGCGAGGCTCTCGACGACTGCCGGTTTTCCACGCTTTCCGTAACTATCGAACATGCCCAGGCGATCCGGGAACTCCCGATTCACCATCACGATCCCTTCGATCGAATGCTCGTCGCCCAGACCAAGGTCGAAGGTCTGACGATTGTTACCCGCGATTCGGAGATTCTCCGGTATCCAGTTCCTCACCTGCCGGCATGATGTCAGGCGGATGGCGAGTGCTTCTTCAGTTACTCGGCCCCTTTTTTCTCCGCGTCGGTGCGTCCCACCTGGGCTTCGAGAACCTTTTGCCGACGGACCTTGCGGACCACCACGCGGAGACCGGGGCGCTCTACGACGTCGCCGCCGCGGAGCCGCTTTTGCAAATGGCCGACGATCCAGCCGCTGACGTTTCGCAGATACTCTTCGGGCGGAGTCGGGGGCGGATCGGCGGCAAGGTCGATTCCGGTGAGTTCCTTCATCCGTTCCAAGGCGAGTCCGCCGCCGACGACCCACGCCCACCCCGACCTCACGGCATGGACCGGCAGCCGGTCATATTCGTCTTGGATGTCGCCGACCAACTCCTCGAGGATGTCTTCGAGGGTAATCAGTCCCACGACTTTTTCACCGGCGTCGCGGACCAGCGCGATGTGGGTGTGTTCGCGGATCAGCCGTTCCAAACAAGCGGTTAGGATAAGATCGGCTTTGAGGCTTGGCAAGGGGCGCAGTATCGCACGCAGCGAAGCCTCGTGCGGCCGGCTCAAACGCATAAAGGCCACCAGGTCCTTGAAGTTTACGTAGCCGATGATCGATTGCGGATCGCCGCTCCGCTCGACCACGGGAAAGCGGGTGTGCATTTCCAGATGGGCCGCTATCAGGCACTCCTCCAGCGAGTTTTCGACGCTCAGCATGGTGATGAATTCGGCGGGGAGCATGATCTCGCGGACCGTCTGGCTGGAGAGGCGCGCCGCGCCGAGGATGATGCCCTCCTCGCGCTCGCCGATCAGGCGCGACGCCCGGGCCGAAGCGGCGTGCGCGCGAAGCTCGAGCAGTTCCACGGCCTCCGATTTGCCCGCCGGATTGACCCGCGGGCGCCAGCGTCGCTCGCTCCAGGCAATCATCGTCGTCACGCAGGTCTCGAACAGCCAGACCGCCGGCCAAACGCTGAAACAGAACCAACGCATCACCGGCGAGAGCCGCAGGCAGACCCATTCCTTGTTGCGCAGCGAGAAAACCTTCGGCACCAATTCGCCGAACATAATCATCAGAAAGGTCAACGGGAGCACGACCAGGGCGATGGCCAGAACGGCGGCCACGGCGGGCGAGAAGCCGAGCCGCTCTTGCAGGAACGGTTTGATGCCCTCCGCCGCGCCCGCCCCGCCGATCGCCGCGGCGATGGCGCCGACCAGCGTGATCGCCACCTGCACGGTGGCCAGGCTGGCCTCCATGTTCTGCTTCATGTACAAGGCGGCCTTGGCCCCGGCGCGGTTCTCGCCGACCAGGACGTGGAGGCGGGCGGCAGTCACGGCCGCCAGGGCGATTTCATATCCGGCGAAAACGCCGTTGAAAACCACCATTACCGCCATCGCGCACAGTTCGACCAGTCCCACGAAAACCTCCTATAAGGGTGTTCTATCAAAGATACGTCGGCCTGTCGAGCGTAGTTAGAGGGTGTTTTGAAATTGAAATATCCGTATTTAGCCCCGGGTGAATACACCCGGGGCTAAATACGGATATTTCAATTTCAAAACACGGTCTCAGTCATGGAATTCTTGGACGACACACACGACAAGTTGGCGGATATCGTCAAGCAACGGTTGGCCGATGGATTGGTCACGGATGGACATCTTTGGCGGCAGCCTGTTTTTCCCGCAAGTCGGATACCTCGACGGGACAGCCGGTGAAGGCGTTGCCTTCCAGGGCGATTCGCTCCGCCTCCGGGCCGATGCGGACGGCTATCTTCTGTTTTCCTTTCGGGCTGTTTTCAAAACGACAACGGACAATGGCGATGTCCCGCGTTTCGCCTCGAATGTCCACGCCGCACCCGTCCGCGCAGCCGTTGTCGCGGATCAGACACTCCTCGATGCGATTGCGATCGCCGGAGAGGCACTCGCGGTCCTCCTTTCGGAAGAGGACGCCCGCCTTTCCGTTGCGTTCGATCGTGCAGCGTCGCAAAACGTTGTCGGTGTCCCGGTGGCCGAAGCTTGTGCCGTATAAGGTGTTTTCGGAAAACGTGCAGTCTTCGGCCAGTCCGTCGCAGACTCCCCAACACCAGAAGAGTCCCTGCGAGTTGCCTTTAGCGACACACTTCTTGAAAACGGGGCGCTGCGAACCGCTGCCGGGATGAAAGCCCCGGCTGGCGTTATTGATCGACCGACAATTCTCGAAATGAACGTCGTCGCAGACTTGAAAGGAAAACCCGTCGCCGTTGAAGTTTTGGGCGACGACGTTCCGAAACGTCCAGCGATTGCCGTATTGAAGGAACGCCGCCCCGCCGTGATTTCCGTCTAAGTTCTCGTTTTCGGCGCGGTTTCCGTCGAGAACGATGTCTTCGATCCGCACGTCGTCAACGTCGTTGCCGCAAATAAGCGAAAAGAGCGTCTGGACCTTTGCATTATCCGGAATCCAGAAATTCTTCTCGATGAGCCGATCGACGTATAGGACGTTTTCCCGCACCGCAGTGACGGTAAACAGGCGCACGGGCGGCCAATCCGGCTTGTCGTTGCTGACGGCAATCCCGCAACCGGGAACGAATCCCTTGGGGTCGGCCACTTGGATACCGTATTCATACCAGTCGGCATCGCGGATGCCCCGAGAGCTGACGCACGGCGTTTTCTTGAGGACGGTATCGAGTCCGGCCCCGCGCAGGGTGACGCCCGGCCTGAGGAAAACGGCGTTGCGCATGGTGTACGTGCCGGGAAGCACGCGGACGGCGCCGCCGCCCAGGCGAAAAACGTAGTCCACGGCCGCCTGGATGATTTTGTCGTCCTTTCCCTGCAGATCGCCCTCGTCCTGGCCGACGGTAAGCGTCATGCGGTGAGGGACGCGAAACGGACGCATCGTACTTAAGTCGTCGGGCGGATTTCGTGGCGTATGCCGGGAGTCGCCAAGATCGGCCCCAAGAAGGTTGGACTGCGCGCACGCGACGACGAGCAAAACCGCCCACCGGCCGGCAAACCCGACGACGGCCCGCAATTCCGTCACCGATTTTATCATTGGGAAAGCCCTCACTGTTGGTTTAAGGCAATGGATTCGGCGGGGACGCGGATCATTCGTTTGTCGTTGCATGGAAAGGAACCTCCTCAATAGATTGTGTACAATTCAATAAAATGTACTTTGCGCGTGCAGTCAATTCCCGTCGGACAACGGAACAAAACACCGTTATCCAGTTGCCTTTCCCGTTTGTGTGATAGTTCTACCTTCGTTCGCGTCAGCCGCCTGCACTTGCCGCTTCCGTCGGCGTCGGTCGATCCATTGCCCAAAACAGGGCGTTCACCAATAGCTTCGTGAATTGCGGGAACTGGAAGTCGTCCGGGTAGCCGAGCGAAGTATAGAAAACGCGGCTTTTCCGGTACATGCGCGTCCAGGCCACCGGCTCCGACTTGTCGCCGACCGATCCGGTCAGGAGCACCGTGGCCGCCTTGTCGATCGGCTTGACCAGGTAGAGCGAGCCGTTGCCGTGCCACCGGGTGGGTTTTACGTTTGCCAGGATCGGGTTATCGGCGGCACCGGCCGCGAAGCGGACGTCGGTCCCCAGCGCGTCGGGGCCATATCCATGGTTGCCGCAGCCGAGCACCTCCGAGCAGAACGTGTCCCACTTCCCGTGTCCCTTGGCGACTGTTTCTTTCACGGCGAAAGCGTGGTTCGCGGTGCGGATACCCGCCAAGGGCTTGCCGGCCGCGAGGTGCTCGCGGATCATTCCCATCTGCTCGTCCGACGGCGCGCGGCGGCGAAAGAACACGACCAGAAGGTCGGCGTCGCGGATCGCCTCCAGGCCGGGAAACCGAAATGCACCCGGCTCCCCTTCGCCTCGGATGACGGTGCAGGAGCATCCGTATCGGTTGCGAAGCATCTCCGCGAACACGGGAATGGTCTCGTGGGCCTTGTAGTTAGAAGGATCTTTGCTTACCAGAAAGACGATGTGGGGGCCGTTCGCCGGCGATGGATTAGGCTCGGCGGCGGAAGTCCGCAGAACCCCGCTAAACACCAAACAGCACGCCGGCATTGCAATTGAGAAAGCACGTCGGTTCATGGCACGATCACTCCTATAATCCAATATGTCCAACGAGAAAATCAGGCGGGGGGCGCTCGCCGTGGAGCGCCCCCCGGATTGCTCCTCCACTGTCAAACCTGGGTCGGCAACTCGTACGGCTTGCGCTTGGGCCGGTCCAGATACTTGTTGGCCTCCTCGTCGCCGGGGAAAATCTCCTTTTCCGGGTCCCACTGGAGCTTGCGGCCGAGCCAGCGGGCAATGTTGCCCAGGTGGCAGAGGGTTGCCACGCGGTGCCCGAACTCCACGTCCATGATCGGCTTCTGCCGCGTCTTGACGCAGTCGTAGAAGTTGCGGAAGTGTGCCTTGGTGCCGTCGTCGTTGTCCGACTCCTGGTAGTCGCTCGCGGGGAGCCGGATGACGGAGTCCTTCAGAGGCAGAGGCGGCTCGTCCAGCCCCTTGGGGTCACATTCATAGCCGCCGCGGATGACGCTGATCTTTCCCTTCTCGCCGATGAAGGTTCCGCCCGACGGCGGGCCGCCGTCGAGCTTCAGGACCACGCCGTTGGCGAAGCGGTAATGGATGGTCGTCTGCGAGCAGGCCTTGTCGCCGCGATCACGGGACTCCGGCCCCTTGTAGGTCGGTGGATCGAGCTTCCGGCCTTCCGGCTCCACCCAGACTTCGACCGGCCCGGTCTCGCTGACGCCCAAGCCCCACATGACCATGCTTAGTCCGTGGCAGCCCCAGTTGACCAACTCGCCACCCGAGTAGGGGTAAAACGACATCCAGCCGGGGTTGGCCCGCGGAATGTAGATGTCCCGGTGGTAGGGGATCGGGTCGGTTGGCCCGCACCATACGTCCCAATCAAGCCCGGGGGGAACCGGCTGACCGGGGAAGTCGCAATAAAACGGGCTGGGGTAGTTTGCTCCCAAGACCGTATGCACCTTGCCGATCCGCCCGTTGAGGATCAGCTCGCAGGCCTTGCGATCCATCGGATGGGAGCGCTGTTGTTCGCCGACCTGGTAGACGCGATTGTACTTGCGCGCCGCCTCGACGATTTTCCGCCCCTCGCGGATGGTGCCGGCCAACGGCTGCTCGCCGTAGACGTCTTTGCCCGCCTGGCAGGCATGGATCGCCGGCAGATAGTGCCAGAACTCCGGCGTGGTGATGTCGACGACGTCCACGTCCTTGCGATCGAGCAGCTTGCGGTAGTCCTGATAGCCGTCCTTGCCGCAACGTTCGCGGTTGACGTCGGCTATGGCGACGACGCGAGCCAGTCCATCGACCGTCACGGGGTGTTGGTGCGCGCGGCGGCCAAAACCGATGCGTCCGACGCCGATCTGCTCGTTCGGGGTCGGCTTGCCTTCCCCGCCGAGCACGTTGCGCGGCACCAGATACGGCAACGCCAAACCGGTCGCGGCGACGGCGGCGCCTTGGCCCAAGAATTGTCGTCGTGATGTTTTACTCGTAGTACTCATTCCTCGGTCCTCCTAGGGTAAACAAATTAGTACAACCGCAACTATGTGAGGGTGTCCGGGAATTGGCCCGCAAAAACAGCTATTTAGCCCCGGGTGAATACACCCGGGGCACGGTCTGCTGCGTCCGCCCACCGCTGCCCGCCGTGTATTCACGGCGGGCTAAATGGAACTATTCCAGTACACCCCCAACTATGTCGATATTCAGTCAACCCCCAGCAACGCCGCGATGGCCTTCTTCAGCAGGGTCTCGGACTCGGGTTTCACGTTCGATGCGGTCTGCTCGTAGCCCCCCTCGGAAAACGCCTTCTCGGGGCAGAGATAGCCCGGCCCGCCGTCGCCGTATCCGGCCACGGCCACGAATACTCCCGGCTTGAGGCTTTGGGCGAACAACTGAAAGCAGACCATCGGCTCGCCCGGCAGGTGCAGGATGTGTACCTTGCCGATTTCCAGGGAGCTTAGCTCGATCGGTTGCCGGCTCCGTTGAATAAAGGCCGCGCGCACCGCGCCGGCATACAACCGCGAGGCCGGCCAAGTCTTGGTGTCCTTCATGCGGACAAGACAGTCAGCCAGGGTGAAGCCGGGACCGCTCCGCCGGGGCAACATCAATGGATACGTCCGCCAACGGACCGCTCCGGCCGGAACCAGTTTGGTCGCGGCGATCGAGGCTTCCATGCCGGCCAGGAGCCGCTCGGCCAACGCCTTGCGACATTCCTTCGAGCCGTCGTTGTACTTGCCCGCCGCAATGTCGCCGCCGCAGCCGGTGAAGTAAATCTGGAAGACGCCTTCCTTCCGTTCGAGCCGCTCGCGGGCGATGCCGGGAAAATCGCTCGTGGCCCGATTGTCGCCGTAAGAACTCTGCGGGTGCGTCGCGTAGTAGTGGAGCCGCACCAGCGGCTTCTGGCCCTGCGCCAGCGTGATGGTTTTCAGGTAAGGGTCGATGGTTCCCTCGGGCAGGGCCAGGAGGGCGGGGTCCGTGCAGGAACTCATGCGGGGGCGAAGCTTGCCTGTCTCGTCCACCGGCCGGCGGCTGGATGCCACGCGATCCACCTTGGCCTGTCCGGTGCCGATCCGGTCGAACGGCTCGAGCCGCCCGATCGACTGCTTCACCGCCTCCGCAAGACGTTCCTCGATCGCGTCCAAGACCTTTGGATCGAGGTGAAACTCCGGCACCCCGGCTTCCGCCAACAGCTTTTGGGCGTCGATGTCGACAAACGGGGCGGTATGCTGATGGACGACCTGCACGGCCACGCAAGAGGGCTTGGTCCCGGCGGCGGCGGCAATCCGGTTCCGCAACGCCTCGTGAGAACCATTGCACAACTCGCACCAATCCAAAGCGCAGAGCACGTATCGCCGCCCATCCGCTTCCAGCACGATGCCCTTGGCCAGGAGCGGCTGTTCCACCGTCCGAAGCGCATCGCAGGAGAACATCGGCTGGCCCAACGGCGGCGTGATGTCGCAGCGGAACGTCGCCACGCGCAACTCGTCGGCCGCTTGTGCGCGGAGAGGCGAAAAAACGAACACACTCAGGACCGTGATGACAAACGCCGCTCCACGTAAACGCAACATGAGATTTTATCCTCCTGTTTCAATGCCGCACCGGCGATTCGCATCCCCCATTTTATCACTATCGATGGGCATAGCATAGGGAGACGAAAAATCGCACGAGGGGCAATTTTTCGCGTGGTTTTCAGAGTGCTATGCCTACAATCTCGCCGAAACGCCCCCGGCTTCCAGCCAAAGAGCGATTCATAACCTCGAGTATGTTGCCGATATGCGGATGGCGCCATGCGAACCCGGTGGTTTAGGGTCGCACAAAGCAGGTGGGATAAATCTAGTTATAGCGTAATCGGCCGTTCAATCAACGCCCAGCAGGGCCGCGATGGCCTTCTTCAAAAGGGCCTCGGATTCGGGCTTTACTACCGACGCGCATGGTTCGTACCCTCCTCGGCGAAAGCCTTTTCCGGACATAGGTAGCCCGTGCCGTCGTCGCCGTATCCCGCCACGGCCACAAACGATTCCGGCCTAAGGCGCTGCCAAACAATAAACTACCGCATTCAGCCCTTTGTAGGAGGCGACTCCTGTCGCCGATTGCGCTGGAGAGAACGTACAAATCGGCGACTGGAGTCGCCTCCTAGTGCGCTTGTAAGTGTATCGAATCAGCAGGGTGGAAGTCCCTGTCGAAGTTGGGTCTGAACTTTGTAACCAATAGTAACTGCGTCCTCGTGAGAGGGGGTGGAGAGCAACTGGAGG
>JAHIKV010000089.1 GCA_018897395.1 Planctomycetota bacterium
ATAGATAATGATGTCGGCGCTGGCCGGCATCACGCCCAGGAAAGCCGCCATCGCGGCCACAACCAACAGAATACTGAACTTGCGAGACATGACACACTTCCTTACTCCCCGATTGGGGAAAAACACACCTTTTGAAGCGTCCATAGGCCCCAGAAACACTCTGGACGAATCACCCCGGACGCTTCCGCGCCTCCTCTCGGCCGTAGGTTATGCTTCAGCATAACGCCCGCACTTCAACTCACGTCGCGCAAAATGTTATGCTGAAGCATAACCTACGCGACTTCGTTCCTGGTTCCCGCGCTCTGCGTGGGAACCGACGTTTTCCGACGCTCTGCGTCGGCGAGTGGGACAACCGCCGACGCGGAGCGTCGCGGGTTGTCCGTTCCCACGCGGAGCGTGGGAACGAGAGGCAGTCCGCTACGGACCATTCATGGGCTGATCTCCTTTGCTCGTAGGGTGATCTTGCAATGTTTTGCCGAGATAGAGTTGCTCGACCGTCTCTGCCGAAAGGGCCTGGTTGAAAACGGCGAACTCGTCGATCCGCCCCTGCCAATAGAAGGCGCCCGGTGTGTCCGGCAGCGGGTCCGTGCCCGCCTCGTTCGTCCGGCAGCCGATGCCCAAGCCGGCCGTCGGCGGCTGGGGTAGGACGCCGGCGCACGGACCGGAGGCCACTTCCTTGCCGTTTCGGTACAAGTGCATGGTGGTCCCGTCGGCCACGAGAACCACGTGCTGCCAGACGAACAGGGGCAGCGGCTGGGAAGCCCCCTCCCGCAACTCCGCCATTTGTCCGTCGCGCTGCGTCACACGAGCGATCAGGTTCCCGTCACGGTCATAGAGGCCGAAATGGAATTGCCCCCTGTCGCCAAGTGCACCGCCACGTCCCGAGCTAAAGGCGCTCCAGTTGCTGGCGATCATAGGCCAGTACGATCGGCCCGTCGCCACGACCCAGATCCAGGCCGCCACGGTCAGCCGGTCATTGGCGGCCTTGGGGTAGTCGTGTACGATTACGCCGTCACCCACTTCCGGCCCGCGAAAGTCAAGCGAATTGCCGAAGCGGCCGGACCGATAGGGCGAGCCGCCGTACTCGTTGCCCAAGCGCAGCTCGCCGTGGTGGCCGCCCGGGGCGGAATCGAAAACCAGCGAAAAAGGGGACAGGTCCAATTGGCCGGAACGGCCCGGAGGGTGCTTCGCACCAATTGGACCTGTCCCCTTTTTCGCGGGCTGCTCCATGCGGTAGTAAACGACCGGGTTGAGCGACAAGACCAGTTCGGCATAGGATTGGCTGTCGCGCACGGCCTTCGGCGGCGGCATGGCGCGGACAAACTGTTTTGCGTCGGCGGTGCCGGCGTCGGTCACGATGATCGCCGGATTGCCGGGCTGGACGGCGCCGGTCTGGCCGGCGCGCAACACTTGCCCGCCACCCTCGTCGCCCCCAGCCGCACTTGCCGCCAGACGTATCGAGCCGGCAAACACTTGCGTCTTGGTCGAACCCTCCTTACCGACCTCGACGCCGAACTCGGTGCCCAGGTCGGTCACGATGGCGGTGGGAGTACGGATTGCGAACAAGGGACTGGGGATTAGGGATTGGGGATTAGATTTATGATTTATGATTTCTGATTTATGATTTGCCGCTTGCGGTTTCGCACTGGCCACTGACCCCTGACCACTAACCACTTTTGCCGTCAGTTTGCCCAATGCGAGATAGCCGCCGGCGCGGGATTCGACTTCGTAGGTGCAGGGGCCTTGGAGAATGACCTTCGCGCCGGTGTCGTAGGTGATTTCCATCAGGCCGGAGTCGAGTTTGTACTTGTGGTCCAGCGGGACGTAGGCGTAGCCATGAGGGGGCAAGAAGTCCTTGTCGTCCGACCATTTCACGTCGAGCAGCCCGGTGATCCGGCCGACGAAGACAAACTCCGGCCTGGCGTCCGACGGAACCGACTTCGACGGCGCTTCGGCGACCTGTGGTTGGTGGTGGGTGACTTTTATCGCCCAGAGCCCCAGCAGCATCACGCCCCTGATCACCGTTGCAACCATGCAGGCGAACGCCCAACTGCCTACAAAGTCAGCGGGTAGTGGGTAGTGGGTAGTGGATAGTGAAGGAAAAGGCGTAGAAGGGGCGTTTTCAACGGCCGGCGGCTGATCGTGCTCGTCTTTCGCGTGGGCGCGGGCGTTCCAGGCGATCTGCGAGTGGACTTCCATGTACAGCACGAAGGCATCCAGGGCCGATGGGTCGTCGCGCAGACTTCGCTCCAACTCCGCGGTCTGCTCGGCAGACAGAGTGCCGTCGCAGTACCGTTCGGTGTACTCGCGCAGGGCGAGCGATCGGTCTTGCAAATTCTCCCGGCTCATGGCGACGCCTTCTCGCGGGTCTTGCGTTCGATGCACTCCAGCAGTTTCGCGCGGATCCGATGCAGATGCTGATACACGGCGCCTTCGGTCCGGCCAAGCTCCTCGCTGACCTGGCGGATGGACCGCTGGCTCTCGTAGCAGAGGGCCAGCAACTCGCGCTCGGAGGGATCGAGGTCGTCCATGCACACGCCCAACGCCGCCAGCGCGCCGTCCAGCCACTCCGACTTCTCGGAGCGGACCGCGGCGATCCGGGCCATCATCCCGTCGCTGAAACAATGCCGGTCGCGCCGTTTCTTAACGCGCCAGTTGCGGATAAGATTGTGGGCGATGCCGCATCCCCAGCGGACGAAGTTTTCCTCGCGGTCCGAAAAAGGGGACAGGTCCAATTTGCCGGAACGGCCCGAAGGGTGCTTCGCACAAATTGGACCTGTCCCCTTTTTCCGAAACTCGCCGGCCTTTTCCCAAAGAACCATGCTCGTCTGCTGGAACAGGTCGTCGGCCTCGTTGCAGTCGGGCACCAGGGTCAGTATATATCCGTAAATTCGCCGCTGGTTCTTCACGAACAACGCGACGAACGACGGATCGTGGTCTAGCGGCACGGCTGCACCTTTGCCCGCTCCAACATACTTTGCCGGAGTCTCTTGAGATGGATTGACTCGGGAAGCGAATCCGCTCGCCCATTGACGAGTTCCTCTCCTACTATGTATTGTGCGCTCGATGGTTTTTCTTACAGAAAATTATCGGCGTTCAGGGGGTGCCGCCTGCCCCGCCAGTTGCGATGGAGGCCGTATTTCGCGAGTATTGGACACTCCGGGATGAGCAATGCAAAATGAAAAGCCCGATTCCCACGATCCGAGTGGGGGCGTGAGCCATGAACTGCCGTCGCCCGGCGTTCCCACGCGGAGCATGGGAACGAGCGACCCCGGCGTTCCCACGCGGAGCATGGGAACGAGCGACCCCGGCGTTCCCACGCGGAGCATGGGAACGAGCGAGAGCGATGTTGGTGCGGCAGTTGAACTGCCGCACCATCCGTGCGGTTCCGAACATCCGAGCAGTCTCGCCTCCGATCCCCCGTCCCCCGTCGCTCGCCGCTGGCCCCTCATTTTTCTGCTGCGTGCCGTCGCGTCGCTGAAATTGGCCGTCGTGTTGATCGCGGTTTACGCGGCGTCGCTGGTTTGGGCGACGGCGATCGAGAAGATGCACGGCGCAGCGGCGGCACATTCCGTCGTCTACGGCGCCGGCTGGTTCGTCGCGCTCCACGTAGTTATTGCCGTCAATCTCCTCGCCGCCGTGTTGATCCGCTTTCCTTGGCGGCCGAGGCAGACGGGCTTCGTCGCGACCCACCTGGGAGTAGTGGTGTTGCTGGTCGGTTGCCTACTGAGTTGGCGCTATGGGAGCAAGGCCCAGTTGCCGGTCGTCGAGGGCCGCGCCGCCCATCTCGTCCATGAAGAGTCGCGTCTCGACTCCCCTCCCGTCGATCTCGGCTTCCAGGTCTTCTTGCACAAGTTCCGGCGGAAACTCGATCCCGGCGCCGCGATGGCGTCGCACTATTCGAGCCTGGTAGACTTTCTCGACCGCGAAGATCCGTCGAAGATACTGCAAAAAAACGTGTTGATTACGCTCAACGCGCCGGTCGATTTCACCGATCCTCGCAGCGGGCGGACGTATCGGCTGTTTCAATCGAGTTTCGACGGCCCGTGGACGCCCGGCGAACCCGCCTTCCACCATTTCGTGGGCGACGACCGCGACCGCGACCACGTTTACCGCTCGGTGCTGAGCGTGAATTACGACCCCGGCCGCCGGTGGAAGTACGTCGGCAGCCTGTTGATCGTCGCCGGCATCGTGCTGGTGTATTACGGGCCCGGACGCGGCGTGCGAGCACGCCGGCTAAACGGTGGAGTATGGATCATTATCCCTTTCCTGCTCGTCGGCGGCGCGCAAGCGGGCGACGCGAAACGGCTCGATTGGAGCGCGTGGCGACATCTGCCGGCGTTCGGCGAGGGGCGCGTCGAGCCGCTGGACTCCTTCGCCCGAAAATCGGTCGAGGCAATCTGCGGACGAACTGATCCGACACTCGTGATGGAAGACGGCGGACAACGGAAGTACGCCGCCGCGGAGTTGTTGTTCGCTTGGCTGGCCGAGACGGAAAAATGGGAGTATGCTCCGTTTCTGCCGGCCGAAGACGAGTGGTTGCGACGCGACGTGCTGGAATTGCCGTTGCTCGGCGGCGACGGGCGGCGGTTGTCGTTCGTCTCCCCGGCACAGGTGGAGAACAACCCCGGGCTGGGACGCTACTGGGCCAAACTCCAGCAGCGCGCCGAATCGGAAGGAAAAGAGTTTCGCCTCTCGGAAAGAGACCGGAAGGTCGAGCGGCTGGTGGACGCCTACGGCCGCTACCGGCGATTGACGTTCGACGCCGAGCAGCCGAAGGACACGCCGCGGCGGTTCTACGCGCGGGCAAGATCGGCGGGCGCCGCCTGGCGAATGTTGGTTGCCGACCGGCAAGGCGCCCGTCGCATCGCCGCGGACCAACGGGTGCGGGAATTGATGGTCGAGTCCGGCCAATCGTTGCAGAAATTGATCGCCCGGTTGCACGAGGACGACTTTTCGCGGAAGAAGATCGAGCCGGCGGCGGCGGCGTTCCGCGAGGCGAGCGAAAAACTGGCCGAGCGACTTGCCGGCGACGCGGACAAGCCCCTGGCCGCCTTGGCCGCCGAGCTGCGCCGGCAGGCGATTGAAATGCACCTGGCCCTCTACGACAACGGCGATATACTGCGGCTGGTTCCGGCGCTCAATCCGGGCGCGCTCGAGGAGAACCGCACGCCGGAGGACGACGCCTCGCCCTGGCTCGGATTCCAAGCGATGATTGATGGTTCCGACGACTTGCTTCGAGGGTATCCGCGGCCGGAGCTGGACGAGGCGCGCAAAGCGTTTGCCGAGGCAAGGTCGGCGTATCGAGACCGCGACGCGGCCGCCAGGCCGGCGAAATTTGCCGCCGCCCTGCGTCGTTTTTCCCGCTCGCTCCGCGCGCTGGCCGAAAAGAACGAACCGCTGCGCCGGCGGCTTCCGCTGCTGCACCGCGACGAGTCGCTGTTGGACGCGACGGCCTATCCGCCGCCCGGCTCGACCGCCGCCGAGGTTTTTTACAACCGGCTCGATCCGTTTTTTTGGTCGTGGGTCGTGGGCCTGGCGGCGACGCTGTGTCTGCTGTCGGCCGTGGGCAGGTTGCGCCGGCCGGCGTTTTGGGCGGGCACGGCGGCCCTGGCGGTCTCGCTCGGATTCACTCTCGCCGGATTGGGACTGCGCACTTACATCACCGGCCTGGTCCCGCTGACCGGGATGTTCGAGTCGGTGGTCGTCGTGGCGACGTTCGTCTACGCTCTCGGTCTGTGGCTTGCACTGCTGCCGCTATTGCGATTCAACGAGGGGCGGGCAATTCATTGTCCGCTCAATAGCGAGACGAATCATAATCAGCACTCCTCAACCCGCGTCGAACTGGTCCTGCAACGACGGCTCTTCGCCCTGGCCGGGGCGATCGTCGGCACGTTGGCGTTGGCCCTGGCGTATTATGCGCCGGCGACCGTGATGTATCGGAACATCGGCGCCGCGGCCCCGATCCTGCGCGACAATTTCTGGTTGGTGATGCACGTCGTGACGATCATGGCCGGTTACGCCTCGGCCGCCATCGCCCTGATCCTGGGCAACGCGGCCTTGGGTTACTATTTGTTCGGCCGATACTGCGACAGCAGTGGGGACGGCCGTCGGTCGCCGCCGGCCTGCTCGGTACTTGCCGGATTCATTTACACGGCCATCAAAATCACGGTGCTGTTGCTGGCCGCCGGGACAATTCTCGGCGCCCTTTGGGCGGACAAGTCCTGGGGACGCTTCTGGGGTTGGGATCTGAAGGAGGTCTGGGCGTTGATCTCGCTGTTGGTCTATCTGTTTTTTCTCCACGCGCGGCACATCGGCTGGTCGGGCAATTTCGGCATGAGCGCGACCGCCGTGCTCGGCGCAACCGTGATCCTCTTCAACTGGTACGGCGTGAACTTCGTCCTCGGCAGCGGTCTGCACGCCTACGGCGCCGGCGCCGGCGGGCAGTTGCAAGTGGGCGCGGCCGTGCTTATCCAGTGGCTCTTTCTCTTCGCCGCGTCAGTCCGCTATCTCATCGAAACCCGCGGCGGCTTGCTTTCGCCATCGGCGGGAGTACAATAACATTTCGACGTTTTCATGGGAAATAGCCGGGGGCTAACAGCCCCCGGAAAGAGAATCCACAATTTGAACGCATTCCGGGGGCTGTTAGCCCCCGGCTATTGTTCACGATATTGTTCTCCCGTTTCCCGCCGTCAATTTTTCCATTGCTCTTTCCCGCCAGTCCGCTCTGAAAAGGAGACCGCCGTGCAACGCTCGATTTCATCATTGTGCCTGCTAATCGCATTGCTCTTGATCGCCGCCGGCGCCGGCGCGGACGAGCCGGGGTTCCGGCCGATCTTCGACGGCAAAACCCTCAACGGTTGGGACGGCGATCCCAGGCTTTGGCGGGTCGAGGACGGAGCGATCACCGGACAGACGACCGCCGAGAACACGGCCGAACGCAACACCTTTCTGATCTGGCGCGGCGGCCGGCCCGCCGACTTCGACCTGAAGCTCGAATTCAAACTCACAAACCACAACTCCGGCGTCCACTTCCGTAGTTGGGAAGACCCCAAGCAGGGCAAATGGGTCGTCGGCGGATACCAGGCCGACATGGACGATTCCGGCCAATTGGTCGGCGTTTTCTACGAAGAGCGGGGACGCGGCATCCTCGCCCGACGAGGACAGAAAGTGACCATCGGAGAGGACCACAAACCGCACGTCACCGGCACGATCGGCGATCCGGCGGAATTGTTGACCGGCTTCAAAAAGGGCGGTTGGAACCGGTACGAGATCATCGCCCGCGGAAACCGCGTCGTGGAAAAGATCAACGGCCGCACAACGGTCGAAGTGACCGACAACGACGTTCGGAAGCGGCGATTCGAGGGCCTCATCGCCTTTCAACTTCACGCCGGTCCGCCCATGAAAGTGCGGTTCCGCGACATCCAACTCAAGGAATTTACTCCGTCGAACAAGCCGGCGAAAAGCGAATCCGGAAAGAAAAGGATTGTCTTCATTGCCGGTCGTCCCAGCCACGGCTACGCCGAACACGAACACCGCGCCGGCTGCCTGCTGTTGGCCGAGTGCTTGAAGAAGGCATTTCCGAACGTGGAGACCGCCGTTTACCGCGACGGCTGGCCGCGCGACCGCAAGGCCCTCGACGGCGCCGACGCGATCGTGATCTTTTCCGACGGCAGCAAGTCGCACCCCATGTTGCGTCATCTCGGACAGGTCGAGAAGCTGATGAAGCGAGGCGTCGGCTTGGCCTGCATCCATTTCGCCGTCATGGTGCCCAAGGAAAAGGGGGGCGATCAAATGAAGGATTGGATCGGCGGCTATTACGAGGCCTTCCGGTCGGTCAATCCGTTCTGGACGGCCGAGTTCGCCAAGTTTCCCGATCATCCGGTCGCCCGCGGGCTGAAGCCGTTTTCCATCGAGGACGAGTGGTACTTCAACATGCGGTTCATCGACCGGATGGAGGACGTCACTCCGATTCTGACGGCCGTACCGCCGGACAGCACCCGCGAAGGCCCCGACGGACCTTCGAGCGGCAACCCCACGGTCCGATCGGAGAAGGGCAAGGCCGAGCACGTCGCCTGGGCGAGGGTGCGACCCGACGGCGGGCGCGGTTTCGGCTTCACCGGCGGCCACTGGCATTGGAACTGGGCCAACGACAACTTTCGCAAGGCGGCGCTCAACGGAATCGCCTGGGTGGCAAAGTTGGAAATTCCGCCCGACGGCGTCCCCTCGAATACACCGACCTACGAAGAACTAAGGCTCAACCAGGACAAGCCTGAGCCGGCGGGATTCGACCGCGAAAAGGTGCGGAAGAAGATCCGGCAGTGGAAATAATTCCATTTAGCCCGCCGTGAATACCATTTAGCCCGCCGTGAATACACGGCGGGGAGGTGATTGAACACACCACGCCGTGCCCCGGGTGTATTCACCCGGGGCTAAATACCTATTCCCAGACGGCCTTATCTCTTCGCCATCGCGGCGGCGAGGATCGCGGCGGTGCTGGGACGCATGATCCGCGGATCGACCGGACGACCCTCGATCAGCGCCCGGCGGACCTCCTTGCCGGAAATGAACACCGGCTTCTCGTCCTTGTGATTCTCCATTAGATCGACCCGGCCGATCGATTCGTAAAAGGCGGCGAATCCGACCCGCAGGGGGTGGATTTCCAGGTCGCCGTGCAAATTATCAAAAATCTCCTGGGCGTCGAAATCGCCCCAGATAGCCGTGCCGTCGTGATACGGAGCGTCGGCGTGTTTTCGGCCGATGACGATGTCGGTGAAGCCGAAGTTCTGCCGATAGACGGCGTGCATCACCGCCTCCTTCGGCCCGCCGTAAAACATCTTGATGTCGAGTCCCAGCAGGATGACCCGATCGGGGACCGACTCGCCGCGCGGTCCCCATAGCGCCGGATCGCTGTCGCCCTCACCCAACGAGCGGTCCTGGATCAGGACTTCGTAGGTATGCATGCGGACCTCGGCGTCCACGTCGTCCCCCTTGGTCTCGCCGATCAACGGGTTCAGACACGCGCCGGCGTCGTGGCCCGCGCGCAACATGGTCTCCAGTCCGTAGACCAGTGCGTACTCGTGTGCGCGGTGCAAGGGATTCCGCGTCTGGAAGGCGACTACCCGCTGCCAACCCTTTTCGGCCAAGAGCTTGCGAACCTCGCGCGGGGTGAGGACGTATTTCCCGAACCGCGGGTCCTTTGGTTGCGGAATGACTTGAATCTCGCCGCCTAACAGGTGCGTTTTCTCGGCGTCGGCCTTCAGCACCATGTCGCCGCCGGGATGGTCCGTCCGCTCGGTCAGATAGACGCTTTGCAGGTACTTCTGTTTGTCCCACGGGTAAACGTCCGTAACGTCCAGCACGGCGACAATTTGGCCCGACGAGGCGACCAGCGCCACTTGTTGGCCAGGCCGAAGCCGCTTGGCCAATTCTTCCGTGACCGGCAAGGCCAAGGGGATCGTCCAAGCGTATAGTTTGCCGTCGTGCTCGATCGCGGACTCATCGAGTACGCGATGGTAGGCGACCGAGTCCATCGGACCGGTCAACGGGCTTAGGGCGCCGTCGCCAAGGCGATAGACGGTCGACAGGTCGGCGTCTGAGACGGGCACTTGCGGAAGGGTTTTGGCACGGGCGAGAAAATCGTCGATCGCCTCGGCGGCCACGGTCCGGCAAACCGGCTCCGTCAGTCCGCCGTGAGGGGGTATGAGCGAAGTCATGCGCAGTTCCTAATCTGTTTTCCAGTTGGTCCAAACCGATCAATATAGCGCACGGTGGGATATACTTCAAGCCGCGGAACTTGGAAAAATGCGTTCCGGTGGAGAAGAGACTTCGACCAATTTAATTTTTGCGCAAAAAAAGGGGTGGCAGTTCAACTGCCACCCCAACAAGATTTTGTTGCAACCGCGAACAACCGCCGATACTAAGGCAACTTAAGGCAACTGCGCGGCGGTCTTGTCGGCCATGCTGCCCAACAGTGCGAAAACGTTTCCGTTTATTGAATCGGATATGAAACGCACCGAGCCGTCACCCAGGCCGAAGTGCGCCCCGCCGGCGTGATCGCTGCCGGGCGACATCCAAACATTGTTGTTCATCAGCGGCTTGGCTGGGTCGCGCATATTAACGCCCGTGCTGAACAACGTCGAAGTGCCGCCCACGGACCATCCATCATGGCTGATGCCATAACCAAGAGGTGATGCAGTGGTGGTCGGGTCCGTTAGTCGCTGCATCTCACCGGTAATGATGGTATTGGACGTGCCGTCTTTAATTTCAGCGAACGAAGTGCTGTAGTTGACCCGGCCGAAGACACCCCAACGCAAATTCGGAGGTCCGACATTATTATTGTCACTAGGTTTTGTTAGGTACACCACATCGGGAATAGTTACTCCAGGGAAAAACTGACAAGATTTTCCGGCATCGTCTAAAAAATGGTTGGATGAGCCGAACGCACTATGGCGGCCGGAGCACCCGCCGTAGTCGGTTCCGCCGCCGGCCCAAGTGTATGGAACGTTCGGCATCATCACGGTGTCTTCCGAGCGCAATTCATGGCGCCGAGTCGGACAGTAGAAGCCATTGACGTCCATTGCCGCCGGTCCGGGAAGGGCCAGTGTGCCCGCATTGGACGCTGGACTCCAAGGAGGCGGGGTTCTCGGGAGTCCAGTAACAACGTCTTTAGTCCAGTTTTTTGCGATGTTGTCCCCTTCGATGTAGGCCATGATGCGGAGCAAGAAGCTTGTGCCGTGATTGAAGGTTGCCGTGCTGAGTGCCTCTCCCCAGACATTATATGGATACGTAACGCCCGTGCCTGCATTGGAGATCGTTCCCGGCGGGAACACCTTGTTCGCCTGGGCGTAGTTGTGGATCGCCAGACCAATCTGCTTGAGATTGTTTGTGCAAGAGATTCTGCGGGCCGCCTCGCGGGCCGCTTGCACCGCCGGCAACAGCAGTGCGATGAGGATGCCGATGATGGTGATGACGACAAGCAACTCCACCAACGTGAACGCTCTTTTTCCACGCCTTGTTGAGTACATAACCCCTCTCCCATGGTTCCCAAAAATTAACCAACGAGGATGATACCACCGCCAACGATAGACGGCTAGACAACCCTTATTAGAACATAGA
>JAHIKV010000090.1 GCA_018897395.1 Planctomycetota bacterium
GAACCTTGTCTCCCTCTCGGTCTCGGTTCATCAATCCTCTTGGAGGTAATACCACTAACCGGAGAGCCGGATGCGGGAAATCCGCCAGTCCGGTTCGGAGGTAGGGGAGGCCGAACTCAATCGGCCTTCCCTACCCCTATCACGACAATCCACCGCCATCCCGAGGTGGGAACATTCTGTAATATGGCCGTTGACCGCCCCGATGCGGTCGGATATACTTCAGTGGACGGACTGGTCCGTCCGTAACTGCTGCCCCCCACCACGGAACTAGGATTATGGCTGGTCAGAACGGCTCTTGCTCCGAAGACCCCGGCAAGCGGCAGGCCATCCTCGAACAGGTCATCCGCACCTTCGCCGAACTCGGCTTTCGCGGCACCGACGTGCAGATAATCGCCGATCGGGCCGGCGTGGGCAAAGGGACCGTCTACCGGTATTTCAAGAGCAAAGAGGATCTCTTCTGGGCCGCCACCTACGAAGTTATGCTGCGTCTGGATCGGCACGTTTTCCAGGCGATGGAGGGAGTCGAGGGGGCCTGCGCCAAGCTCCGGGCGTCGGCGATGGCCTATTCCCATTTCTTTGTGGACGATCCGCAGTACCTCGCACTGTTTCTCCAAGACATCGCGGAGTTTCGTGGCTCGGGTCCCGAGTCACACCGCAAGCATCGCGAGAAGATGATTCACAGGATGGGAGAACTGCTGCAACAAGGAATCGAAGCGGGAGAGCTGCGCCCGGTCGATACGCGGCAGACCACGCTGGCACTGGGCAGCCTGCTGTTCGGTGCGACCGCTCTCGGGAGTCATCTGAAGTTGATGCCGGTCGCACGGATGACCGAGTACGCCGTGGACATTTTTTTACGGGGAATCCGCTCCGACGTTTCTATCGAGGCGGAACCTTCGTGTTTGATGGAGAGTCGGAAACAATGAACCCCACGCTGGTCGAACGGTCCGATGTAGACATGAATCCATTACGTCTCAAACATGCCGTCGATAAGGAGCAAGTTGAAAAAGTGCCGGCCGCCGGATCGCCGCCACCCCGGCGGCGTCGTTGGCCGATGATCGTACTCGCGGTCGCGGTTGCCTGCGGGGGCGGCGCCTGGTACGCCCATGCCTGGCTCGGCGCGGCCGGCAATAGCAAGGCGGCTCTCGGGTTCGTCTCGAAGGACGGCGCGGGTATGAACGATGTGGCGGCGCCTGCGGCAAGCATCGCCACGGTGCCGGTCGAGGTGGTTCCCCGCAGCGATATCCTTCGGCTGACCGGCAGCCTGGCGGCCGACGAGCGGTCGTCGGTGGCGAGCAACACCAGCGGCATCGTGGCCGAGGTGCGGGTCGACCGCGGCAGCCGGGTGCGGAAAGGCGACGTGTTGGTGCAGATCGACCCGACCGACGCGAAGAACGAATTGGCCGAGGGCCAGGCGATGCTCGATGAACTGAAGGCGCGGCTGGGGTTGGACGGAAACGTCGAAGATTTCAATCCCGAGGACCAGCCGGAAGTGCGGCTGGCCAAGGCCTCGGCCGATCTGGCCGCCGCGAACCTCCGCCGCGCCAAGGAACTGATCGCCAAGAAGGTCATCTCGAACGAGGTCTACGATCAAACGGAGACGGAGTTTGAGTTGGCCAACCAGCGCTACCGCCAGGCGCTGTTGCTGATCAAGCAGGCATACGCGGCGTGCAACACGGCGATGGCGAAGTTGTCTATTCTCGAGAAGGCGGTGGCCGACACGACCATCCGCGCGCCGTTTGACGGCTGGGTGGCCGAGAAACTGGTGGCCGTGGGGGAGCAGATATCCTCCGGCATGCAGGCGACCGAGGTGGTCACGTTGGTGCGGATCGATCCCTTGCGGTTGCTTCTGACCGTTCCGCAGCAGGACATCGGCTGCATTCAGCCGGGACAGAAGGTGCGGTTCCACGTCGACAGTTTCCCCGATCGGACGTTCGAGGCCACGGTGCGTTTCATCGCTCCGGTGGTGAACGACACCCGTTCGATGGTGGTCGAGGCGGTGGCGCCGAATCCCAACGGCATGCTGTGTCCCGGTTTGTTCGCCACGGCGGAGTTGGAACTTAAGCAACAGCAACCGGGAATCTACGCGCCGGTTAGCGCCGTGCAGAAAAACGGCGAGGTGGGGCGGGTGTTCGTCGTCCGCAACGGGGTGGCCCGCGAGCAGGTAGTCGCTCTCGGCGAACAGACCGGCGGAAAGATAGAGATACGCTCCGGGTTGACCGGCAAGGAGTTGCTTGTCGCCCAGCCCGGATTAGTTAAAGACGGAGACAAGGTAGGGCCATGAAGCAACTTGCTGCACTCTGCGTCAAGCGTCCGGTCTTCGCCACGGTGCTGATCCTGGTGCTGGTGGTGTTCGGCGTATTCAGCTACACGAAGCTCGGCCTGGACCGCTTTCCGAAAATCGACTTTCCGATAATCACGGTGACGACGTTGCAACCGGGATCGGCCCCCGAGGACATCGAGACCGAGATCACCGACAAGATCGAAGCGGCGATCAACACGATCAGCGGCATCGAGGAACTCCGTTCTATTTCCTCCGAGGGAATCTCGCAGGTGATCGTTCAGTTCGTGTTGGAGAAGGATGTAGACATAGCCGCGCAAGACGTTCGCGACAAGATCAACGGAGTGTTGCCGGAACTGCCTTCCGACGTCGAGCAGCCGACGGTCGCAAAAGTGGACCCGGACGCCTCGCCGATAATTACGGTCGCCGTGTCGGCGCCGCCGCCGACGACCATCCGCGACATCACCGAGTATTGCGACAAGATCCTGCGGCGGCGATTGGAAACTACCAACGGCGTCGGTCAAGTGATGATCGTCGGCGGCCAGGCCCGGCAGATCAACGTTAACCTCGATCCCTTAAAGCTCCGCGCCTACCGGCTTACGGTGGCTGACGTCGCCCGCGCGCTGGGATCGCAGAACCTGCAGATTCCCAGCGGCTCGATGAAGGTGGGGGCCACGGAATACACGCTGCGCACCTTGGGGCGGGTGAGCGATATGCGGGAAATGGCGGCTATCGCCGTTGCAAATCGAGACGGCCGGACGATCACGGTCGGAGACTTGGGAAGCGCCGAGGATTCAACCGAAGAGGTCGAAAGCGCCTCGCTCTACAACGACACACCCTGTGTGCAGTTGAACATCCGCAAGCAGTCGGGCACGAACACCGTCGCCGTCGCCGAAGCGATAAAAGAACGGCTCAAGGCGTTGGAAGCGACCATGCCGAAAGGCTACAATCTGAAAGTCGTCCGCGACCAATCGGTGTTTATCGAGTCCTCGGTCCACGCGGTCGAGGAACACATGCTTCTAGGCGGCGGCCTGGCGGCGATCGTCGTGTTGTTGTTTCTGGCCAACATTCGGGCGACGATAATCGCGGCCCTTGCAATTCCAACCTCGATTATTGCCGCGTTCGCCATCGTCAAATTCATGGGCTACACGCTCAACAGCATCACGCTGCTGGCGCTGACCCTTTCGGTAGGCATCGTGATCGACGACGCGATCGTGGTGATGGAGAACATCTTTCGCTACATCGAAGAGAAAAAATACACTCCCCGCGAGGCCGCGATGGCGGCTACCGGCGAGATCGCACTTGCCGTGCTGGCCATCACTCTTTCGCTGGTCGCGGTGTTCCTGCCCATCGCCATGATGGAGGGGATCGTCGGACGGTTTCTAAGCGCGTTCGGCATCACCATGGCCGGAACGATCATCGTGAGCATGTTGGTCAGTTTTACGCTGACTCCGATGTTGGCGTCCAGATGGTTCAAGAAAGCGGAAGAGCGGAAAGCCGGCGGGTCGAAGGGACAATTTTTCTATCACGCCCTGGAAGCCGCTTATCTCGCGGCGCTGCGGTTCTCGCTTCGCCGGCGTTTCGTCGTGGTCATTGTCATGATCGGCAGTCTGGCGACGATCCCATATTTACTCGATGTGCTGCCGAAAAACTTCATACCCGACGACGACTCGTCCGAGTTCCAAGTCAACGTCCAGGCGCCGGAGGGAACGTCGCTCGAAGCCACGCAGGTGCTGATCGCGCGGATCGCGCGCGACGTCCGCCGACTCGACGGCGTAAAATACACGATCGCCAGCGTGGCCGACACGGCCCAACACAACGCCCATAAAGGGAATGCCTACGTCCGGCTGGTCAACATCGCCGATCGCAATTTCAGTCAGTTTGAAATCATGGATTTCGTGCGGCAAAATATCTTGCCGAAATTCGTCGCCGACAATCTGCGACTTAGCGTCACGCCCGTCTCGCTGTTTTCCGTGGGCGGCGTCAGCGGAGACGTCCAATTCATGATCAGCGGTCCCGACATGAAGGTGCTCGAACAAAGCGCCAACGCGGTGATGGCCGACCTGCGAAAGGCGCCGGGCGCGGTCGACGTCGACTCGTCGCTTTCGGTGGGAAAACCGCAATACGGCATCGAGGTTGATCGCCCCAAGGCCGCGGAGTTAGGGGTCTCGATCGCCGACATTGCCAACACCTTGCGGCTGTTGGTGGCCGGCGACAAAGTATCCGACTACAACGAAAAAGGGGAACAATACGAAGTCCACGTCCGCTCGATCGCCGATGTCCGCAATCGTCTCGACGAACTGAAGATGGTGACGGTTCCTTCGAGCAAATTCGGCACGGTCCCCTTGGACGACGTGGTTCGCTTCGAAAAAGGGACCGGCCCGGCCGAGATCAATCGTCTGGCCCGCGCCCGTCAGGTTACTATCGGCGCCAACATGGAGGAAGGCGCATCGCAGCAAACCATCCTGGACGCCATCGACGAGTCCGTGGCCAAACTTGGCTTGGGGCCGGAATACAGCACCGGGTTGCTCGGCAGGTCGAAGGAAATGGCCAGGGCGTTCCGCGCTTTCTTCCTCGCGTTCATTCTGGCCTTCATTTTCGTCTATCTCTGCCTAGCCGCCCAGTTCGAGTCCTGGCTGCACCCGATCACGATCCTGTTGTCGCTGCCGCTGACGTTGCCGTTTGCGCTTGTCTCGCTGTGGATATTCGGCCAGTCGATCAACATTTTCTCGCTGTTGGGAATCATGGTGCTGTTCGCGGTGGTCAAGAAGAACTCGATCTTGCAGATCGACCATACGATCCAACTTCGCGCCGAGGGGATGCCCAAGTACGAAGCCATCGTGGAGGCCAACCGCGACCGGCTCCGGCCGATCCTGATGACCACCGTGGCCTTCGTGGCCGGCATGATCCCCTTGTTCATCTCGAACGCGGAAGGCGCCGCGGTGAACAAGGCCATCAGCGGCGTGATCATCGGCGGCCAGTCCCTCTCCCTGCTGCTGACTCTGCTGGCCGTTCCGGTGGCCTACTCGCTGTTCGACGACCTGAGCAACTTCTTCTGGCGGGTGTTCGGCCGTAAGGAAACCGAGGCCGTCGAGGAATCGACCTACTCGCCGCGAAAAGAATCCGCGATTGTCGCGGGCGGCAACGGCGATACGTTCATCTCCGAACAGACCGGCGAAACGGTCATCGTGCGGCCCGAGCCGTCCCACTCGCTCCCCGACGACGTTCCGGCCCGGCATCCGTAGCGACGGGCGGCAGATGACGCGCGGTTGAACGTCTGGGCCAATTAGCCCCGGGTGAATACACCCGGGGCACGGTCTGGTGCGACCACCGCTCCCCGCCGTGTATTCACGGCGGGCTAAATGGCGACGCGGCGGGCTAAATGGTACTATTCCCGGGTTGGAGTTCCTAAACCAGCCCGTGCTTGGCTAGTTTGTCGCGGAAGGTGGAGAGTTTCATCCCCAGCGCGGCGGCGGCGGCCGACTTGTTACCCTCGGCTTCTTCCAACGCACCTTGCAACAGTTCCCGTTCGGTCTTGTCGATGGTCTCCTGGAACGGGCCGGAGAGGACGCGCCGTTTTTTTGCCGCCGCGTGGAGTTCCTTCAACAGCAGGTTTCCGGTGATCGCGCCGGCGCCGACCAGATAGGCGCGTTGCAGCAGATGGGCCAACTCGCGGACGTTGCCGGGCCAATCGTGCCGCTTGAGCATCTCGATGGCCAACGGCTCGAGCCGCGCGGGTCCGTCCTTGGCGAACCGTTTCAGGAGGTGGTCGATCAGCAAGGGGACGTCGTCGCGCCGTTCGCGCAGGGGCGGCACGTTTACCCGCAGAACGTCCAGCCGATAATAGAGGTCCTGGCGGAATTCGCCGCCGGCGATCTTTTGCAAGAGGTCTCTTTTCGTCGAGGCGACGATCCGCACGTTGGCCTTCATCTCCGAGGCGGCGCCGACCCGCTCGAAGGTCTTTTCATCGATCGCGCGGAGCAGTTTGGTTTGGTGTTCGAGCGGAATGTCGTCGACGTCGTCCAGGTAGAGCGTGCCCCCTTCGGCCAACTCGAATCGGCCGAGGCGGCGCTGCTCCGCGCCGGTGAAGGACCCTTTTTCGTGGCCGTACAGTTCGCTCTCGATCAACTGGCTGGGAAATAGCGCGCAGCCGACCTTGATGAAGGGGAAGGTGCGACGGGTGGAAGTGCGATGGATGGTCGAGGCGATCAGGTCCTTTCCCACGCCGGTCTCGCCGCAGAGCAAGACGTTGGCGTCGGAGCGGGCGCAGATTTCGATCAAGCGGCGGACCGAGCGAATGGCGATCGACCGGCCAACCACGGCCTGGTCGATTTTTCCGATGGTCGTTTCGACCGGTTCGGCGGCCGCGGGAGCCTTGCCTCGCCGGGCGGATTCGATCCGGGCCAACAGCGGAAAGATGTCTTCGTTGTGGAACGGTTTGGTCAGGAAGTCGAAGGCCCCGAGTTTCCCCGCCTCGACCGCCAAGGGGATGCTGCCGTAGGCCGTCATGATGATTACCTCGGCGCCCGCGAGGCGGTCCTGCTTGATGCGTTTTAGAAGCTCGATGCCGTCGACCTTGGGCATCTTTAGATCGGTCACCACGACGTCGAAACGGTCGGCGGCGAGTTTTTCCAGGGCCTCGGCGCCGTCGCCTGCCGTGACCACGTCGTGCCCCTGGGCCGCCAGGTCGTTGGCCAGCGTGACCCGTTTGATCTTTTCGTCGTCGGCGACCAGGATTTTCATATTGATGGTAAAATCAAGAATGCAACGCGATTATTGCTTCTAACTGAAGTCACAGTAGCCGGGGGCTAACAGCCCCCGGAGGGAATCGCCGCAATTCCCGCACCTTCCGGGGGCTGTTAGCCCCCGGCTATTGTTCACGATATTGTTTTCCCAATAGCAGCCGTCGTTCCGGCGGCCGCTAAACGGGCATTGCACTGCTTTTCCGAATGTCACTGGTTTCCACTGGATTGAGCATGACGGTAAACACGGTCCCTTGCCTTGGCGCGCTTCGGACTTCGATCCGCCCGCCCATTTCGCTGATCAACATGCGGCACAGCCCCAGTCCCAAGCCGGTGCCGCCGCCCTCGGGCCGGGTGGTGAAAAACGGCTCGAAGATTTTCTCCAGGTGGACGCGCGGTATGCCCACGCCCGTGTCGGCCACCTCGACCGCCACCGAATCCATCTGATCGTCGTCGCTGCCGCCGAGCGTCCGAGTGCGGAGCGTCAAGGTTCCCCCGTCGGGCATGGCGGCGAAGGCGTTCGTGCAGAGGTTGAACAACACCTCCTGAAGCGTGTAGGGATCGCCCTTGACCGGAGGCACGTGCCCCAATTCGGCGCAAACGCGCACGTTCCGGTCGCGGGCGTTTTCCAACAGCGGCAAGGTCGCCTTCACCACCGAGTTGACGTCCGTGTTCGTCAGTGTGATGCCCCTCGGCAGCGCGAACGACTGCACCCGCTTCGCCGTCCGTTCGATCCGCTCCAGCGCCGCGGTCATCATCTGCACGTATTCGGCCGACTGCGGATCGTCCCTGACGGCGTCGCCGATCTTGCGCAGACAGTTCTGCGCGCCGTCGAGCGGATTGGCTATTTGATGGGCGATGCCGGCCACCAACTGGCCGATCCCCAGCAGTTTTTCCTTCTGGCGGAGTTCGGCGTGGGCGCGGTCGACGTAGCGGCGGATGGCCGTGGTGAAATAGACGGCGATCCACAACGTGCTACCCAGCGCCACGAACACGGTCAGCGCGTACAGCTCGTCGATCGGCCGCGCCCCGGCCGGATCGCCCCGGAACCGCAGCGGGAAGCTGGGGATCAGTTCCAGATATTCCAACAGCATCGCGCCGCCGACGAGCGACGTGGCCACTGCCGCCACCACGTAGGGCAGGTTGCCGCGAAGGTACATCCCGGCGATTATCATGTGGAAGACGAAATAGGAAAGGAACGGGTTCCGCGGCAGGTCGGCGAAATACAAGAGCATGGTCAGCGCGGCCAGATCGAAGATGATTTGCAGGAAGATGATCCTTTCCACGCCCTGCCCGCTGACGGCCCAATCGCGCTCGCTGAGCTTGAACAAGAGGTTGTAGACAAGCACGACTCCGCCGACCAAGTACAAAGGCAACGGCTGCGGCAACACGCCCAGCGCCCAGGCGACGGTCGTCACCGCGAAGACCGCCGTGCAGGCCCCGAAGCGGAGCGTTACGAGCCAGCGTGCGCCTTCGGGCGGAAGTCTCATGCTCGCTCCTCCAAAAAGCCGCGGCCGGCGGTCGCGCCGTGTTTTCCGCGTCATTTAGCCCGCCGTGAATACACGGCGGGGAAAGGTGGTTGCACGCAACACGTTCACCCCGTTGAAAAAGGGTGCCACTGCTGGCTTGCCCAGCAGTGCATGGGGGAAACTCCCGGAAAAACACTGCTGGACAAGCCAGCAGTGGCACCCACCCCTTCCGCAACAGATCCTAAATACCATTCTTGCTTGATGCCCCTCAGTACGAAGCCATGTCCCACAAGACGTGGTCGGCCAGGGCGACGATTGTCCGCTCGTCCAGCGAGGCGAAACCGCCCAGCGAGTCCGGCTGCACCGCCAGGATCGTCACCCTGCCGGTCGCGTCGCCGGGATCGACGTCGAACTCGGGCTTGGTGTTGCGGGCCAGGCTTCCAGGCAGCAATCCGTTGTCGCGCGCCAGCAGCACCATTACCCGATCGCAGGCCCCGGCCGTCTTGAGGATGTTTGCCGGCGTGAGGTATGCCTCGCCCGGCGTGACGACGACGGGCAACATCCGCGCCAACAACTTCTTTGCCAACAGGGCCCCCAAGCCTTCGTTGCCCCACAGCAGCCCCGGTCCGGCCAGCAACTGCACCTTGTGCTGGTTGCGGTTGGTGATCGAGATTCCGCTGATCGGCTCGGGAGCGGTTTTTCTGCGGTGCGTCTCGGGCGGTTCGGCCTCTCGGGTCTGGAACACCGCGGCGAGGATGTCGGCGATCTCGTTGTCCGCGAACGGCTCGACGGCGTAGTAGAAGATTTTGTGTTTTCGATAGGCGGTTTCGCCCACCCCTCCGGCGGCGCCCATCACCACGACCCGTGTCCGCGAGGCCCGCCGGTTGACCTGCTCGACCAGCGCCGGTCCATCGTCGCCCAACGAGGTGGCGTCCATGAAGACCGCGGCCGCGTTTTCGCCTTCGGCCAGCGCGGCCAACAGGCCCTCGCGGTCGGCAACCCGTTCCACCTGGCATCCGAGCGCCGCGAGCTTTTCCGTCTGCTCGGCGGCCGAGGAATCGTCGGCGTTGACCAGCAGAACGCGGCGATGCTTGCAGTTCGTCGCCTCCTCGTGCCGCGTGGTGCAAACGTGGGCTATCCAACCTTCCCCGCACGGATCGGTGGCCAGCAGACCGGGACGCTGAACCAAACTCTGGTTCACCGCCACGACGACCCCGGAAACCGGCGAGGGGACGATCAACATCGGCTTATCGGAGACGGTTACGCCGGCCAGCGGCAGCCCCTGGTATAGCACTTCTCCGATGCGCGGCAGCCGGACGGCGGTGACTTGCGACCCGCGCAGCCCCGGCGGCACGGCCCCCACGCACGCCGATCCGTCGACCTCCATTCGCACCCAAGACTCGTCCCAGAACAAGGGCGCGCCGCCCGGCTCGGCGAACTCGGCCTCGGCTTCCTCGCCGTCGCCGGAGAGCATCCCGCTCGTGCTCAACACTCGTTGCACCGCCCAGGTGATCTCCTCGGAGGTGAACGGCTTGGTCACGTAGTCGCAGGCGCCCAGCCGCATGGCCGCCGAGGCGTTGGGGATGCTTGGGTAGCCGGTGATAATCAGCACCGGCACGTCGGGCTTCTTCTCACGCAGCTTTTCCAGGAACTCGATCCCGTCGATGTTGGGCATCTTGATGTCCAACAGGATGATCGAGTAGTCCTTTTCCGTTGCCCAGGCCAGTCCCTGCCGGGCGTCGGTGTTGACTTCGATCTCGAACCCCTGTCGCGCGAATATCCGGCGACAGGCTTGGCAAACGACTTCCTCGTCGTCGACCACCAGCATCTTGCGATCGTCGGCCATGGCTTGCTCCCCTATTTTTGTAATTTGGGCGTACCACCCACAAATCTCCGTGCAACAAGGTATCACTATGGCAATTGCCGTGCCACTTGATCGGATACCCCTCCACAATCAAGCCACATCACCGCCGAACATGTTTTTGGGCGAACCGAACATCTTGTATGGAAATTACTTATGCTCCACACAACGCAGTGCCGTGCCTGGCTTGCGTCCGGCCGCGTGGATCGTTTAACGGGCCGACTGTGTATAATGAGCTATACACTGTATTGATCTTAGTACATAACAGATGATGGGGCACGGCAAGCTTATTGGCGGCGTCTTTCAACCGCGCAGGGGCGCCTTTCGCCCAAACCGGGACTTCGCCTTGGAAAAACTTTATCCCACCCCCGGAGAGTGGTAGTCGGCGTTGGCGAGGAATTCTAGAACGGCCGAAGAATCTTCCCAAACCGGCTGCATGAACTGCTTCTTCATCGTCGTGCGAACGGCGTTTTTCTGATCTCTGTTCAAGCAGCCCGGTCCGGTGATCTTCTCGGTGATAGTATCGTCCCCCAGGTCCAAGGCGGTCAGGGCCCAGCGTGAGCCGAGTTCATAGCAGGCGATGCCCGACAAACGCTTCCCCTCGGGCGTCATGGTGAACTTCAACTCGACGAGTTGGAACGTGCCGGTGGTGGGGAGTTTGTCGCGGTTTCGTTTGACGGATACCTCGCCGACGCCGGTGTGGAGCATCCACCCGCAGCCGTTGTTCTCCCAGACGGCCACCAAGTGAGTTTTGCCGCAGATCAGGTAGTGGCTATCGCGGTTGAGCCGTTCGGGCGCGCGATAAGTCGGCAGCCGCTGTTCGTTGGCCGGCTGAAGGTGCTGTTCAGGCTGGGCGTCGTCAAGTGGAATGCCTTCGGGGGCATCGGCGGCGACCCGGATCGGTTGGCCGCAATTGGGACACTTTCCCATCCGACCAGCCAATTCGGCCTTGGCGCGGAGCTTTCTACTGCAACTCGGACAAGTAAGCTCGATCATGGTCGGATCCCCGTGGAAAGAAACACGGGCCGCCGTTGCGGCGGCCGCTAAACGGATACGACATTGCCTTCCCCCCAAACACGGTAAAGTTTATCCGGTTCTTTGTCAACCATACGCCTTCGGTGGGTGTGGCAAAAAATCTTGGCAACGCACTGAAATGTTCGTTTAACCCGGAGCCAACGGCGACGGTGTGGAGATGGAGTAGTCTTTTCCAGTTATCTCCGTCGCCGTTGGCTCCGGGTTAAACGAAAATGCCAAGAAAAA
>JAHIKV010000091.1 GCA_018897395.1 Planctomycetota bacterium
AGCACGCCCGGCAGGACTCGAACCTGCAACCTGCGGATTAGAAGTCCGCTGCTCTATCCGTTGAGCTACGGGCGCAACTCACAGACGATGCAATTATAGCCGATCTTTCCCCATCGGTCACGGCCGACCGCTTAACCTGCATTTCTCACCATTGTTTAGCCGGCGTGCTTGCACGCCGCGTGGATACACGTGCCAACGCGGCGTGCAAGCACGCCGGCTAAACGGACACGCTGTTGCTGATTTACCCCGTGTGGTGAGAAAGGCGGGTTAACGGTAGTGCGCAGAACGCCAGGTCGCCCCGTCTTGCCTGCATTGCCAATATTCCGGCAATACTGACATTGACCCACCTGCGTTGCTATCTATAATCCGCCCGAGTGTACTCTCCTCCGGTTTGAGGCGAGAGTCGATATCCTCGTCGGACAGTGGAATTCTCCGCATTGCCGGCATAGTTCGCGGAAAAGGAATAATCAAACGGGCGCCGTGGTTCGATCCTAATAATTGACGGTGCTCGAATTTCCGTTCATTGCGAAGGACACGGAAACCATGCGAACCAACGTAGCGCGGTGTTTGATTGCCGTATTTGCGGCGACACTATTATCCGGTTGTTCCAGCAGTCAGTGGGGTATGCCCAATTTGGCCTTCTGGAAGCGCAGCCCGTTCCAGTCCACGCCGTTAGCTACGCCGGGCAAAGTCGGCTCGCCGGTCAGGCCCTCGGCGGTTGCGGCTAACAGCGGCGCCAAGGCCCCGGCCGGAAGCTACGCCGCGGCGACCGCCGCCACCACCGCGCCGGCATGGACTCCGCCGAGCACGCCGGCGGTCAACGTGACGCCCGGCACCGCCTATCCCTCGCCGCAGAACCCGTACCCAACGACCACGCCGCCCGCGACGCCCGGCTACGGTCCCGAATACACTGCCAGCACGGCCGGTGTGCCAGGCGCGGGGGCATACGGCACTCCGCAACCGAATTCTTCTTACGGCTCGGACGGTTCGTACGGCGCCCCAACCGTGCCGCCCGTTTCGCCCTACGGCGGCACGAGCACATATCCGAACTCGCCCGCTCCTTCATATTCGCCCCCGGCCGGATCATCCTACAACAATGCCGCGGGAAACTCACCCGGCAGTTACGCCCCGACCAATACGCCTCCGGAAAGCTATAATCCGGTCCGCCCCGCTCCGTCATATCCGAACACTCAGCCGAATCCATACGGCGGCGGTGCTAACGTATCCGACGGCAATAACGCGGGCACGGATCGATACTCCTCGCCTGAGGCCAACGCCGCCAATCCGTCTCCCTACGGCGCGGGCAGCGGCGCGGGAAACTATAGCGACGAGGCGGGCTCACGCTACGGCGACGGCGCTTACGCGCCGCCGGCATACAACCCGAGCGGTTATGATCGTCCCGCCGCCGCGCCCTCTTACGGCGACGGCTCGGGTTACGAAAACAGTACGCCGAACTATTCCGGTCCGTCGGGGACCGATTCCGCGGCGTCGGCCGACAATCGCTATCCTACGCCGAGCGATCGCTATTCGTCGTCCGGCGGCAACGTACCGTTGGTGGGGAGCCGCTATTCGTCGCCAAGCGCCGCGCCGACGACGACCGGCAGCGGCGGCTACACGCCGCCTGCTTCCAGCTACGCCCCGCCAAGCTCCGGCAGTTCAGGCTATACCGCACCTAGCGGGACGACCCCGGACGCTGGCCGTTACAGCTCACCTTCGTCCGGCGGCACGACTCCAGCCTACCGTCCCGGCAGCACAAGCGACTACGTGCCGCCTCAGACGGGCGCCGGGTACTGAATCGCCGTCCCAGCCAGTATTCATTTAGCCCGCCGTAAATACACGGCGGGACGCCTCGGTCGCAGAAAACCGCTTGCCCCGGGTGTATTCGCCCGGGGGCACTACGCCGCTCACGGCGAACGAGTTCGCCGGCTAAACAAACGTGCGATCGCCACCGTTTTCCGGGACTCTCCAACTCGCAGCCGGATTCTGTTAGGATGGAATCCGGACTTCACTTCCCAGCGGAGAGAATCCCAGTGTTGATTGGACCGGTATTCACGCGCGAGTTGGCGATTGCGCCGCGGCGGATCAAGCTGTACGTCGCCCGGTCGGCATACGCGCTGGCGCTGTTGGTGTTGATGTGTACGGCGTGGCTGGTTCTGACCGGGACGCAGTTGGTCCAGGACGTCGGCGATCTGGCCCGATTCGGCACGATCCTGTTCCAGATACTCGCTCCGTTGCAGTTGGCGTTGGCGATCTTTTTCGCGGCGTTGCTGGCGGCTAGCGAGGTCGCCCACGAAAAGGACCGCCGCACCCTGGTCCTGCTGCTGTTGACGAACCTTTCCAACAGCGAGTTGGTGCTGGGCAAGCTCCTGGCGAGTCTGTTGAGCGTGCTGGTGATGTTGGCCGCCGCGCTGCCGGTGTTTTTTTTGACGGCGCTGTTGGGCGGCGTGTCGTACGGACAGATTGCCCGGGCGATGGCCGTCACGTTGGCCGCCGTGTTGGCCTGCGGCAGCTTCGGATCATTGCTGGCGCTGTGGCGCGAGAAGACGTTCCAGTCGCTGGCCTTGACCGTGTTGGTTTTGGTGGCGTGGCTGGCCCTGGGCGAGATCGTCGCCGCCGGGGTGCTGGGAGAGCGTTTCGGCGGGTTGCCCTGCCGCGCGCTGGCCGCGGGATTTAGTCCCTGGCAAGCGATCCAGGAGGCCGCGCGGCCTTATGTGTACGATCAACCGGCGCTCGGGCCGCTGGGTACGCCCGTCAATCTGTTCCTCGTGACCGCCGTGGCCGTCTCGTTGCTGCTCAACGGCTTGGCGGTGGCGATGGTGCGGGTGTGGAACCCGTCAAGGAATGATGAATTCAGAATGATGAATGATGAATCCTCGCCTCGTGCGACAGATGGAGACATCGAGCGGAAGGCCCGTGATTCATCATTCATCATTCTGAATTCATCATTGCAGACGCGGCAGGTATGGGACAATCCGGTGATCTGGCGGGAGATGCGGACCTGGGCTTATGGGCGCAAAATGCTCGTGGTGCGGCTGGCTTATCTCGTGCTGTTCGGCTTGGCCGCGGGAAGCCTCTACCTGCTGTTTTCCGGCGGGCAGTTGGCTACCCAAGGCCCGCTGGTGCTGGCGTCGCTGATGCTTTTGAGCCTCGTGCTGGTCAATGCCCAGGCCGTGACCTCGCTGACCAGCGAGCGCGACGCACGGGCGTTGGACCTGCTGTTGGTAACCGACCTGACGCCGAAGGAGATCGTCTTCGGCAAGCTGGGCGGCGTGTTTTACAACACCAAGGAGATGGTGCTGCTGCCGATGCTGTTGTGCGTGGGGCCATGGCTGGCCGGAACGCTGAGCCTCGAGCATCTGCTGTACGTGTTGGGCGGTCTGGCGGTGATGTACGCCTTCGTCGCCACGTTGGGCCTGCACGCCGGAATGACTTACGCCAACTCGGGCGCGGCGGTGGCCACCAGCCTGGGGACGGTTTTCTTCCTGCTGGTCGGCGTGGCGGTGTGCATGAGGATCATGATGGCCTTCTCCGGTTCGTTCGGCGCGCAGTTGTTGCCGTTCGTCGCCTTCATGGTGTTTGGCGGCGTGGGGCTTTACGCCGTGCTGGGCGTCCGCAACCCGTCGACGGCGATCGGGGTGGCGTCGTTCCTTTGCCCTTTCGCCACTTTCTACGCGATCACCAGCTATCTGATGGATCCGCCGGCTCCGTTGGCGGCGTTGCTGGCGACGGCGGCCGCTTACGGCTTCACCACCGCGGCGATGCTGGTGCCGGCGATCTGCGAGTTCGACGTGGCCACGGGACGGACGACCATCGACGAGTGAAGTTCGGGATTGGGGGTTCGGGGCATCGGGGTTCGGAACTAACCGGGATTATTCAGCAACGAAACGCATATCCTGTCATTCTGAGCGCAGCGAAGAATCTGGGCTACCAAGAGGGCGGCGGATATCCTTCGCTACGCTCAGGACGACGTTTATGAATAATCCGAACTCGAGGGTTCCGCCAGTCCCGAGCCCCGAATCCCGAGCCCCTATCTGTGGTAGCCCAGCGACTTGACCACCGCCAGGATCTCCTCGAACGTGACGAAGCGGCGGCGATGCAGTAGTTTGTACTGGTCGATGGCCCGGGCAAGCTCGGCGGCCTCCGGCGACAGATCGTCGTGTAAATTGCCGAACTGTCTTCGATCGCAGCTCGGCATCCGCTCGACGGTCGCCGGATTGCGACGATCGAAAAACGGAACGGGGCTCTCCAACGACGGAGAATCCATTGTCTGGGACATTCCTTGACTCCTCTAGCAGTGCGATGTAATCCTGATCGCTATGATCTTCCACTAAATCTTACCCCGGGAATGGCCGGCGGGCGGCTTTTTTCCGCCGCGAAAGATGCAATCCCGGCCCCCCGCCGAGACGAACGATTTTAACGATTTCGCGGGCGATTGTTCCGCATTAGACCAAACGCCTGCCGGCTGCGACCGGCGGGGCGTTTTTCAATGCGAAAACTTGTCGCCGGAACCGGTTTCCGCATGGAGTACGCAGATTACCGGCCGGCGGCCGAAGTCGAGGAATTCCTGGCGGGTCGGGCGTTGGCCGGCCAGTTGCTTCTCCACCTGCCGCAACTCCTCGGTGCCGGAAAACTCGACGAACCACACCCCTCCTTCGGATAATGCCCGACGGTATTCCTCCGACGAGCGGACCTCGGCCGGCTCCGGCACGCGAACACCGTGTTCGTCGATGGTCAGATAGCGGATCGGCCAGCGAATCCACTCTTGCGAGGAAACGATCCACAATTCGCCCGAGTGGGTTTTTCCCGCTCCCGTTCGGGCGGATTCGTCGAGGATGTATCGCAGGGCGGCCAGCTTCGGTTCGACCGGCGCAGCGCGGAAGGTCATGTGCGCTTGGCCGCCGGTTTGCTCGATAAAACGGAAGTAGTGGACGTAGTAATCGGCCAGCAGGGGCCATCCGGCCAGGGTTGCGGCCGCCAGCACGATTCGCCACCTTGGCGAAGCCATCTGCCAGGCCAACGCCCCTCCGCGCGCCACGAGCAGCACGGTCGGCGCGATCAAGCAGACGGCGAACCGCTCTTGGCCCGGGACCATCGCTCCGTGACCGGCGACAAGCACGAACGCCGCGAGCGACGTCGCCCAGGCCGCCAGCAGAACGCCGTCGCAAATGCGAAACCGCAAGCGGTTGTCATCGCGAAAACGACCGCGGTTGATCCAAATCAGCCACGCCGATCCAAACACGCACGCCCAGAACAATCCCACGTCGATCCCCCGTCCGTCGATCCACGACCGCGAGCCGGCAACGTCGCAGTAGACCGTCCCGCCGGTGAACAGACGGGGATAGAGATAGGTCATTTGCGCCGGGTTCCGAACGTCGCCCCAGTGCCAAGCGACGCGTTCCCACACAGACTCTTTTTCCCCACAGGCGAACCATAACCAAGCGGCCGACAATATACCGGCCAAAACCAACAGGGACAAAGACCACGTTTTATCGGAACCTTGCGTTTTCTTCTTTGACATTCCACCCGGCCAGATCCGGGCCGCGCACGCGACGGCGATCGCGGCGCCGACAAAGACGTTGGTCGGATGCACCCAAACGGCAACCGCCTGGGCGAGGATCGACGCCGCGATCCAGCGGCCGAAGCGTTCGGGGAACCGAACCGCCGCCAGCGCCAAATAGACCACCGGCAACGTGGCGGCCAAGGACTGGCCGGCGTCCCAGGCGAAGCGGCTGAAGGCGATGTTGATCGGCAGCACGGCCAACATCACGGTCGATATCGCCGCCGTCCGCCGGTCGAATATCCAGCGGCAAAACAGCCAGTTTATCGCCAACGCCGCCATTCCACTCGCCAACGCCACCACCCGCGGCAACACGAGCGAAGGGGGCATCCAGAGGTGCAACAACGCCAACGGGCCGACAAACAGCGGGTTTAGCGGATTGCCGGTGGGTGTGTTCCAGCCCTGGCCGCCGCCGTGTAGGATTTGCCAGGCCCGAATGCCGTACCAAGCCTCGTCGCCGTTGAAGCCGGGAATAGTGCCCAGCGCGCGGCAGCGGAGGAACACCGCCGCGATCGCCAGGGCCAGGGCGTTGAGGATGAGAAAAGAAGAGAGAGGGGAGAGGGGAGAGGGGAGAGAAGTGGATAAAACCCCTCGTTCCCGAGCACCAGGTGGGAGCGGGCACATCTGCTCCATCTTCTCGCTTGCGCCGTCTTGCATTTTCCCTTTCCCCTCTTTTCTCTCCCCTCTCCTCTCTCCCCTCTCCCCTCCTACTGCTTCGACGTACCCCGCGACCGCCGGGCTACCTCGATGCGTTGGAGCAATTCGCTGCCGGGCTGGAAGTTCGGTTGCATTGCCAGCGATTGTCGCGCCGCGGCGGCCGCTTCGACCGGCCGGCCGGCCAACAATTGGGCCTCTCCCAGCCGGCAATACATCTCCGGGGTCGGTTGACCGCGCATCACGGCGGCCGCCAGACTCGCCGCGCCGTCGTCGTACCGTCCCACGGCGACGTAGGCCAGGCCGGTGAGATAAAGCACCTGGCCCGGCTCCTCGCCGGGCGAGTATGTTTCGGCCAGTCCTTGCAGGGTTTGAAGCGCGCGGCGCGGCCGGTCCAATTGGCGATACAACTCGGCGACCGCCAAGAGAATTGCGCGGTCGTTTGGGGCATGGCCCAGGGCGCGGAGGTAATCGGTCAGTGCTTGGCGCGGGTGTCCGAGCGACAGCATCGTGCCGCCGCGGATGGCCCAGGCCCCCGGCAATTTCGGATCGAGATCGATCGCCCGTTCGGCGCTCTCGCGGGCAAGCTCCGAGCGGCCGTCGGCCAAATACATCTCCGCCAATCGGCCCCAAAGCGATGCGTCTTCTTCGGCCAGCCGGACGGCCTCTTCCATCTGTGCAATTGCTTCCGGCCGTGCCCCGCGCTGCCAGAGCGACTCGGCATAGTGACGTCGGGCCTCGGCATCGACCGGACAGGCGGTCACGGCCTGGGCCAACATCGTTTCGGCGGTCTGCTGCCGGCCTCGCTCCAGCGCCGCCACTCCCCGCTGCGAAAGCCGCCGGCAATCGGCCAACGACTGCGGCACCGGCCCCTCCCGGCCCGGCAATCGGCAGCCGACCGATAGCAATGCCAACAGCAAGACAGGGCTTGTCCCGAGAAGGGTGTGTCGCATGATTAGGGGTCGGGCCGGGTTTTTCCGCCGCGGCCGCGGAAATCAACCCGGAAGCCTAGCAAAATGGGCGCACCGGAACCATCCCGATTTGGCCAAATGCCTCCCGGTTTTCAGCGTTCGGAGCGTTTGCTACGATGACCATAGGTTTTTGGTGGCACGCCCATCGGCCGTCGTCAATCACAAAGCCATTAAACACGCAAAAACACCATCATGCCGGCACGATTCAGCAGCATGGGAATCTCGTTTCAGTATCCCGACAACTGGACGCTCGACGACGCCGACGCCATGCTCGGCCGACACACGGTTGCGGTCTATAGTCCCGGCGGGGCATTCTGGTCGGTGGCGATTCACTCCGGTTCGGCCGAGCCGGACAAACTGGTCGTCGCCGTCGTCGAGGCCATGAAGCAAGAATACGAGGGGCTGGAGGCCGAAATGGCCCGCGAAACTGTGGCCGGCCATGAACTGCTAGGCTACAACTTGGCTTTCTACTGCCTGGACCTGACCAATACGGCCCGGATCCGCAGTCTGCGAACTGCCCAGTCTACCTATATGATCTTCTGTCAGGCCGAGGACCGGGAGTTCGAGCAAGTCGAAAGCGTGTTTAGGGCCATGACAACGAGCCTGTTGAGCGAGTTGGGAACCGGGGAAGACTAACTCGCATGTACGCCAAGCCCACGGAGTCTTTGGTTTCCCCATGATGTGTATACAACCTATACTTTTCTGAAGGACTCGCTATAATTGCCGCAAGTTACGTTTTTGCCTACTCACAAGCCCCCATCATAAAATCGAGGTGGTCACATGGCAAAAAAAACCCCCGTTCCGTGTTTGACGAGCATAGGCGAGACGGCCGGCATGGTCTGGCGGACCCTCTCGGAAAACGGCCCAATGACCATGGCCAAATTGGTTAAGGGCATGGGCGAACCCCGCGACACGGTAATGCTGGCCCTCGGCTGGCTCGCCCGAGAGAACAAAATCGACATCGAGGAAGACGGCCGCCGCCGCGTGGTGTCGCTAAGCTAGGAAATTGCACGCTCGTTTGTTGAGTGTCGGGAAAAGAACAATAGCCGGGGGCTAACAGCCCCCGGAGGGAAAGTCCCGCAATTCGCGCACATTCCGGGGGCTAACAGTCCCCGGCTATTGCGACATGAGTTTCCGGCAAGTCAATTGCCGGCGGACTTGTCGGCCGGTTTCTTAGGTTTCGGCTGGTTGGCTTTTCGCTTGGCCTTTGCCTCGGCCCGAGCCTCGTCGATTTGCTGTTTCTGCTCGGGGGTCAGCACGGCCTCGATTTTCTCGTCTCGCTCTTTGACCAACGCCTTCAACTCCGCCCGCAACGCCTCGATCTTCGGCCGATACTCGTCCTGGATTTTGTATATCTTCTCGCGTTGTTCGTCGCCGACCACGTCTCCGAAGTAGGGCGGCAAGCGATGGCGGCCTTTCTTGGCTTTCGCTTTTTCCTTTTTCTTTGTTGTCGGTTTTGCGGGGGCCTTGTCCTCCGCACTCAAGACCGGTTGCGCCACGGTTGTCACGGCAAACGCCAGGCAACCCAACAACGTCCAGCAGGCCAGCCGCCGCACAAGTGTTCTCGTCATCGTGAAGTCTCCTGTTGAGATTTGAGATACGGGTGCAAGGTTCAATGGAGGGCATTATACTAATGTCGCGGCGAGAGGGCCACGCCCCCTGTGGCGGGGATGCGGTTTTGACGGTTTCGTTGCCCTGCCGGATGCGGGAAAGCTGCACGCCGCCGCCTCACGCGCCACGGCGCGCATGGCTGGCGTCGGCACAAGATTTTCGGGCTTTATCGGGGGGCTTGTCCCGCGATGCCATCGGCCGTAGGCTACACTTGTGCAATCGGCCCCGCGTACGATTGCGAGGGGTATAGTCGCTTCTATTTCTCCGCTTTCCATGTTGACAAAGGAACCGTCATTACCATGATACGCACTCTACTGTTCGCCGCCGTTGCCGCCTGCGTCGCTTGCACGACGTCGGAATCGGCCGCGGAGCCGATCGCCCCCGGCAGCCTTGGGACCGCTTCCGAAACCCCGGCGCAAATGAAAGAGTTGACCGACGCCGTGGAACTTTTTCAGAAGCGCGATTACGAAGGCGCGCTTAAGCTGTTGGAGGAGGCCGTAAAGAAGGACCCCGATCTTCCGCCTCCCCACGTCATCATGGCCCAATTTTTCGCCCAGACCAACGTTCCGGCGGGAGTGCGGAACGCATTGGAGAGGGCGGTCGTCGATTCGCCCGACGATCCGCAGGCATACCTTATCCTGGGCGACATCGCCATGCGCGAGCGGCGCGCCGCCGAGGCCCGGTTGTTATTCGAGAAGGCCGAGAGCCTGTTGGCGCAATGGAAGGGTAGCGCCAAGCGGAAAGATTCGATGATGCCGCAGCTTTGCAGCGGCCTGGCGACGACGGCCGAAGCACGCGGAGACTGGGCCGAGGCACGGAAGCAACTCGAGGCCTGGTTGAAGCTGGATCCGAAAAGTGCCGCGGCCTTGCTGCGGCTCGCCCAATGCCAGTTCAGGGAAAAGGACGTGCAAGGGGCCTTGGAGAATCTCAAGGCGGCGGCCAAGATCAACGCCGACATGTTGCCGCCCGAGGCCGTTTTGGCCCAATGGTTCGCTCGCTCGGGCGACCAGGAGAACGCCCGAAAATGGCTCATTGCCGCGTTGACCGCCGCGCCGAAGAATCCCCCGGTCCGGCTGGTCGCCGCCCAGTGGGCATGGGAAACCGGCCGGCTCGAGGAGGCCGAGAAACAGGCGGCGGCCGCCTTGCAGCTCGACCCGAATTACTACCAGGCCAAAATCCTCCGCGGCATAATCGCCCTGTTCCAGAAGGATTACAAGGCAGCCGAGTTGTACTTCGAGTCGGCCCATCTGCAATCGCCCAAGGACTTCGCCGCCAGCAACAACCTGGCGCTGGCGTTGATCGAGCAAAAGGACGAAGCGAAGCGGCGCCGCGCGCTGGAATACGCAGAAAACAACGTCAAACAATTTCCGCAAATGGGCGACGCCTATTCAACCTACGGCTGGGTGCTCTACAAGCTCGGCCGATTACAAGACGCCGAGGCCGCGCTGCGGAAAGCGATCTCCGGCGGGACCCTCAGCGCCGAGACGGCTTACTATCTGGCCTGCGTATTGGCCGACCGCGGGCGCGACGCGGACGCCGTGCGATTGCTGCAAAGCGCGGCGCAAAGCCCGGCGCCGTTTGCTCAGCGAGAGGAGGCCCAGTCGCTGTTGGAGCAACTTAGAAAGGCTCAGCCGCCGCAGGCCCAACCGCAGGCGCAACAGCCCCAACCACAAAAATAGAGATCGTGGCAATCGATCCGTCGTTGCCACGATCTTCGTCCTGAAACGGGACTTTCGTCCGTCCCGCCCTCCCGGCAGGTCTATCGTTATTCCATCGGCACGGCCGATCGGACTCTAAAGCGATTTCGCGCCGCCGCTGGCCGCAAAGTCTGCCCTGCCGGCAAACCTTATCGCCATGAAATAATTACCGCCGACAATCTCTACTCCCACGGCAGTTATAACCGACACTAAGCATAGGACCGGACCGCGACCCGAGCGGCAAGGGTCGCGGTGCCGTTTTTGGTTCCCGTCTTTTACCCCCCCCCCGGCATAAGGGCTGCTTGCCCAGCACTTTCAGCAACAGTATGATGAAGAGTCTATCAAGTACGATGGCGGCGCGCCAGCCCAAGTTGCGTCCGTGGCCCACGGACGTTCCGTGTCCGAGTTTACTGGTCGAAGAAGCCCATGCGGCGTTCAAGGTGAAACCACGAAGGAAAGCGACACGCAGGACATTCGGAGAGCGTTGCCCGACCACCCCTGCCGAGAAACTGCCTATGTACGTTCTCGAAACCCGCGGCTTGAAAAAAGACTACGGCGCCGAGGGTGAAGTATGCGTTCACGCCTTGCGGGGCGTGGACCTTCAGGTCCGCAGAGGCGAACTGCTGGCGATCATGGGACCGTCCGGCTCGGGCAAGAGCACCTTGCTACACATCCTCGGCGGCGTGGAAACGCCCAGCAGCGGACAGGTGTTGCTCGAGGGCGTCGATCTGGCCACGATGAACGACGACCAGCGGACCCTCATCCGCCGCGAGCGGATGGGATTCATATTCCAATCGTTCAATCTGCTGCCGGCTTTTACGGCGGAAGAGAACGTGGCCTTGCCGCTGGAACTGGGCGGGACGCCGAGCGCGGAAGCCCGCCGCAGGGCCGCCGACACGCTCCGGCTGGTCGGCATGTCGCACCGCCGCAACCACGTGCCGAGCACGATGTCGGGCGGAGAACAGCAGCGGGTAGCCGTCGCCCGGGCCTTGGTCATGCGGCCGGCGCTGCTGCTGGCCGACGAGCCGACCGGCAATCTCGACAGCGCCAACGGCCGCCAGGTCACGGCCTTGCTGCGAAAACTGGTCACTCGCGAGGAACAGACGATCGTGATGGTCACTCACGACGCCGGCGTGGCTGCGCAGGCGGATCGGTTGATACGGTTGCGCGACGGACTGGAGGAAAGCAACGGACATCCCGACGCCGTCGGCCCGCTTTCTCAAGCTCAGCCCGTGCGAAGCTGTTTGTTCAAGAAAACCGTTTAGCGCCGACCGTTTACCGCCGGCGATCCACTCTCCCGGCACAAGTGCCGAGGCTATTGAGTATCAGAAAACAATGTCGTGAACAGCCGGGGGCTAACAGCCCCCGGCTATTGCGACATTATTTTCTGAGAGGCAATAAACATCGGTAAACCACCATGATCCTTTGGAAGTTCACTCTCCGCGAGGTAAAGAGCCGTCCCGGCCGGGCGACGCTCACCCTGCTGAGCATCGTCATCGGCGTGGCGGCCGTGGTGGCCGTCACAGTCGGCACCTCCACCACGCACCAGGCCTATCAGAAAATGTACGAGAGCGTCGCCGGTCGGGCGGCGTTCGAGGTCGTGGCCGAAGGGGGCGGCTTCTTCGACAAAAACATCGCCCGGCGGATCGGGCAAATACCGGGCGTGAAGGCCGCCGTCCCCTCCGTCCAGAAAGTCTCCGCCCTGTGGCACAAGAAAAACCACGTCCGCCTGCTGGTCCTGGGCATCGACCCGACGCATGACGAAGCGGTCCGCGACTATGAATTGGAGGAAGGGAAGTTTTTCAGCAAGAAGTACGACGCCCTGCTGGAGACCGGTTTCGCCCGCGGACTCGGCGTCAGCGTCGGAGACGAGGTCAAGCTGGGCACCTCGCGCGGCGGGCTGAGCGGCGGACTGAGGAAGCTCCGCGTCACCGGATTGCTCTCGCCCCGCGGCGCCGCCGGTTTCAATCAAGGGGGCGTGATCTTCCTCCCGCTCAAAACCGCCGAATACCTCTACTCCCAGCTCGGCAACATCAACACGATCAGCATCGTGCTGGAGGAAACGGCCGACGAGAAAGCCATCTCGGCCGAGATCGCCGGCTTTTTGCCCACGGGTCTTACCGTCCGCTCGCCGATGGCCCGCTCGCAACTGGCCAAGGAAACGGTCCAAGACGCCGAAAAAGGGCTGAACTTCGCCTACGCCCTGATGATCGTGCTGGCCATCTTTACGATCTTCAACACGTTCCTGATGAACGTCGGCGAACGGCGGCGGCAGTTGGCCGTGTTGAGGGCGGTCGGCACCACGCGCAGCCAGGTCACGCGGATGTTGCTGATCGAGGGCCTGGCGATGGGATTCGTGGGCACCGTACTCGGCTCCCTGCTCGGGCTGGGCGGCGCGTACGTCCTCACCCAAGCGATGGGCCAAGTCTACTCCACGGCCATGCCGGCCCTGCGGATCACCCCCGGACCGTTTATCCTGGCCGCGCTGCTCGGCCCGGGCATCTCGTTGGTGGCGATGTTCATCCCCGCCCACATCGCCGGCAAAATCTCCCCGCTGGAAGGAATGAGGTTCATCGCCTCCGAGGGGCAACGGCGCGTTTCTTTCCGATACATCCTCTTCAGCCTGTCGTTTTTCATCCTCACCGGGTCGATGCTGGCCGGCTGCATCACCGGATACCTGCCGATCGAACTTACCGTCTTCGTGGGAGCGGTCTTCACCGCCGCGTTCGTCCTCCTGGTGCCGATCGTGCTCGGCGGACTGGCGTGGTTGGCGGCTACGGCGTTGTATCCGATCCTCGGCGTGGAGGGCCGCATCGCACAGCGGCAAATCCTCCGCCGCCGGGTACGCACCACTTTGACCATCGGCTTGCTCTACATCGCCGTCAGCACCGCCATCAGCCTGGGCACCACGATCCTCAACTGCGTCGAGGACATCCGCTCCTGGCAGGCGAAAACCATGAAGGGCGATTTCTTTATCCGCGCCCTGGCGCCCGACCTGGCCACGGGCACGGCCCCGCCCATGCCCGAAGAACTCGGAAACAAACTCCGCGAGATCGAAGGGGTGACCAACATCGACAGCATCCGCTACGTCAGCGCTTCGATGCAGGTGAGCGATCCCGAGCCGCGGAAACAGTCCGTGCTGGTCTTCGTCCGCGACTTCACCGATAAGGGAGAATTGCCGCTGGACATCCAGGACGGCAATCCGGCCGAGGTCCGCCGGCAACTCGAAGCCGGCGAGGTCGTGTTGGGCACCGTGCTGGCAAACCGGACCAACACCAAAGTGGGCGACCAGATCACGCTCGACACCGACAAAGGCCCGAAAACACTCCGCGTGGCCGCCACCAGCACCGTCTACCTGGTCGGCGGCATGGTGATCTATATGGAGGGCAAGACGGCCCGGCGGCTGTTGGGCGTCGAGGACGTCAACGTGTTCATCGTCAACACCACCTCCGGAATGTTGGCGGCGGTCCAAGGGCAACTCAAGCCGATCTGCGACAAATCCGGGTTGATGCTCCACTCCTTCGCCGATCTGCGCAAGCGGGTCGACGACCTGATGACCGGCGTGATCGCCAGCCTGTGGGGTCTGCTGGCGTTGGGATTCATCGTCGGTGCGTTCGGCATCGCCAATACGCTGACGATGAACGTGCTGGAGCAGACCCGCGAGTTGGCCCTGTTGCGCGTGGTGGCAATGACCCGCTGGCAAGTCCGCAAAACGATCCTCGCCCAGGCGCTGATCATCGGCTTCATCGGCCTGACCCTCGGGGTGGCCGGCGGGGTGATCGGCTCGTACGTGAGCAATCTCTGCGCGGTGCCGCTGTTGGGCCATTCGGTGGATTTCGTCCTGCACCCGTCGCTGTTGGCGATCTGCTTCGCCCTGGGGCTGGTGGTAATCATCGTCGCCGCCTGGCTCCCCGCCGAACGCGCCGCCCGGCTGAATCTGCTGATCGCGCTGCAATACGAGTGAGTGCGAATGAGTAAGAGTATATGAGCCAGAAAAACTGCCCGACCGGCACACACCGACTTGTAAGGCGGGCTATTTAGTATAGGTGGTTGTGTTCTTGGCGGGAGTGGCGCATAATTCAATATGGTGGCCGGTTGAGCACCTTGACTGGTTGGTTGTTGTGTCGCCGGAAAGGGGTGTCCGAGATGCCCAAACAACGACAAGAGATCGTCCGGCACATTTTCAAGGGTGGTCGGTTCGAGGACCATGGTCTTGACATAGATATTTTGCCGGAACTGATCGCATACAAAGCCCTTCTCGTTAAGGTTGCCAAAGAGCTTTGGCGTCGCAACAATCCAGATAAAGAGCGGCTGCCGGCGAATTTTGAAGAGTCGTTCTCGCTCAAGTTCTACGCATTGGAGCCAAATTGCACTTGCGTGCCGCTCTATCGAGTGATCGACTCGGCAGGACAAGGCTCCTTGTTCGATGAACCCGATGAGTTTCTGCAGGCCGTGCCGCTGGTGGCAAACGCTATTCGGGCTGCCGACGTTGACGCAGCCCTCCCCTCCGACCTTCCCGCCAATGCACTGCACTTGTTCGAGAACTACGGCAAGACCCTCCGCAACGACGAATGCATCGAGCAAGTTGTGCATGGCGACCCCTCGCCGGCGCGATACACGCTGCACACCAGAAGCCGATTGCTGGAACTCGCCGATCGGTCTTACCAGGACAGTGTCGAAATCGTGGGAACAGTTACTATGGCAAAAGTCAGTTTGCCTCGCATGACAGTGACACTTCGCGATGGTCGCGACATCGAGGCCGTGTTCCGGCCCGAAGAAGAGGATGTCGTTACCACGGCGCTCAAGGAACACGCCACCGTGCAAGTGAAGGTACGAGGACGCGGCATCTTCGCACCCAATGGTACATTGCGGAGAATTGCGGAAACGACTCGCGTGGAACTTCTGCGAGCCGAAACATCTACCGTTATTTCCTCGGCTGTGCCAATTTGGGAGGTATTTCAGGAGATTATGCAGGGCGTTCCCAAGGAACAACTCGACCTTCTCCCTCACGACGCCGCCAGTCAGCACGATCATTACTTGTATGGGGCGCCGAAGCACGAATGAAACGACTTTTCGCAGATACCTTTCATTGGATTGCGTTTGCGAACCCCAATGACCAGCACCACGCACGGGCGGTGGGGATGAGCAAAGAATTATGGCCGTTTCGCACGGTCACCACGGACGAAGTATTGCTGGAGTTTCTTAATGCCATGTTAAAATCGCCGAACTTGCGAGCGACAGCATCGAAACAGGTGCAAGCCGTTTATCAAGATCCGAACATCCAGGTACTTCCGCAAACCAGAATTTCGTTTCTCAGCGGGTTGTCACTTTATCAGGACCGTCCCGACAAAACATATTCCTTGACGGACTGTATCTCCATGCAAAGCATGCGCGACGAGGGAATCCAGGAAGTCCTCACAAACGACAGGCATTTTGAGCAAGAAGGATTCATTGCTCTTTATCGCACTCAGGCCGAGTGAGGTTTTTCGCCATGTACGGCCATCTCCAGTGATGCTGTCCATGCAGCGAACCCACATCGGCCCACCCGGACGCAGGGTGTACGGCAATGCGATTACCTCTTTTCCCACTTCCACCGAGTGAAGATTCAAGTATAATGACGGGTCTATCTACAAATAGAACCGAATCAGTGGTAGCCAATCATGCCCAAGATGAAGACCCATAAGGGGACGAAAAAACGATTCCGCCTGACCGCCACCGGAAAGGCCAAACACCGCTGCGCCGGGACCAGCCACTTGGCCTCCCGAATGACCCAGAAACGGAAGCGGAACCTGCGCGGCACAAAGACCGTCAGCGACGTCGAGTCCGTCAGGATTCGCCGGGCCCTGGGAAAGCACAGCTACTAGAACTTCTTCCTGCCACGGAGATTTCACCAGCGGGACGGGCTAAAGAACGCTGCCCTCGCATTGGGCAGGGCCTGGCTCCCGTGCAAACCGAAAGATCCTTTCCATGCGCACCACCAAGGGCGCAGCCCGAAATCGGGCCAGAAAACGCCTCCTCAAGAAAGCCAAAGGATACGTCGGCGGCCGTCGCCGGCTGCTGAGGACCGCCAAGGAAAGCCTGGTCCGCGCCGGCGTCTACGCCTACCGCGACCGCCGCAACCGCAAACGCGACTTCCGCCGCCTGTGGATCATCCGCATCAATGCCGCCGTCCGCGAGCGCGGACTCCGCTACAGCGAACTGATCGCCGGACTGAAGAAGGCCGACATCGAGTTGGACCGCAAGATGCTGGCCGAAATGGCCGTCGCCGATCCGCAAGGCTTCGACGCGGTCGTGGAATTGGTCAAAGCAGCCAAGTAGGGTGCGTCCGCGACGCACCAATTTGATATTCTTGGTTGTGGTGCGTCGCGGACGCACCCTACTTGCTACATTCCCGTCATGGCTCTTTCCGATTTCCTGACCGAACTGGACGCCTTGCTCGGCGAGGCGCCGGCCGCCTTCGGCGCGGCCGGCGACGCTGCCGCGTTGGAGGCCGCCCGCGTCCAATTCGTCGGCGCCAAGAGCGGTCGATTGAAGGCCGTCCAAAAAGGGCTGGCCGCGGTGGACAAGGCCGACCGGCCCGCCGCCGGCAAGCGGTTCAACGAAGTCAAGCAAGCTATCGAGTCGGCCCACCAAGCGGCGGTCGAGCGGCTGGCCTCGGCGTCGCGTCCGGCGGCCGCCGCCCGATGCGCCGATCCCACGGTTCCCGGCGACTGCCGCCGGCTGGGCCGCCTCCACCCGATCACGCAGACGATCGAGGAACTGAAGGAGATCATGGGCCGGCTGGGGTTCAGCGTGGCCGACGGGCCGGAAATTGAAGATCAGTGGTACAATTTCGAGGCGTTGAACATCCCTGCCGACCATCCCGCCCGAAATCCGTTGGAAAACTTCTACCTGGAATTGGGGGATGGGGGACGGGGGACGGGGGACGGGAATCATGGGACGGCAGTTGAACTGCCGTCCCAACATACACAACAATATCCCGCCCCCCGCCCCCATCCCCCCGCCCCCTCCTTCCTGCTGCGGAGCCAGACGAGCACCGTGCAGATTAGGGCCATGGAACGGATGCGGCCGCCGGTGCGGATAATCTCTTGCGGCCGGGTATACCGCCCCGACACCGCCGACGCCACCCACTTCCCGATGTTTCATCAGATGGAGGGCTTGCTGGTCGACCGCGGCGTGACGATGGCCGATCTGAAGAGCACGTTGCGGCTGTTCGCCCGCAGCGCTTTCGCCGACGACGTCCACATCCGTTTCCGGCCGTCGTTCTTCCCCTTCACCGAGCCAAGCGTCGAGGTGGACATGAGTTGGGCCGACGGGTGGATCGAGATGGGCGGGGCGGGAATGGTCGATCCGAATGTCCTTCAGGCCGTCGGCTACGATCCCGAGGAATACTCCGGTTTCGCCTTCGGACTGGGCATCGAACGCATCTGCGCCCGACGCCACGGCATCGCCGATATCCGCGAGTTGTTCAAGAATGACGTGAGGTTTTTGCAGCAGTTTTAAGAGGGATTGGGGATTAGGGATTAGGGATTAGAGGGGGAAGTGATGGACGGAAAGAACTTCCGCGACCTGAAAGTGTGGCAACTGGGAATGCAGTTGGCGGAAGATGTCTATCACTTGTCACAACAGTTTCCGAAGCATGAAACGTACGGTCTTGGCAGCCAGATTCAACGCGCCGCCGTTTCTATACCCGCCAACATCGCCGAAGGACACGCGATTGGGTCAACGAAGGATTTTGCGCGTTTTTTGGGAATCGCCCAAGGATCGCTTGCGGAGTTGGAAACCCATCTGATGCTTGCCGAACGCATGAAGTACGGCAATCCCATTGAAATCGGATCAATTCTCAGCCGCTGTGGTGAAGAGGCTCGAATGTTGCGAGGTTTGAGGAAAAGTGTCCGAAGCCGGATAAAGTAGGGATTAGGGATTGGGGATTGGGGATTAGAGACGGCAGACAAGGCACGGAGAGGAGGTGAGTAGATGACTGCTCCAATTCCAAGTTCGGCAAAAAAACACAAGACGGGGCAGCCATTCAGAAATGCAGCCAGTTTTGGGAAGCGAATCGAGTATTGGATCATCGGTGAGATGTTGAAAGAGGGGCTTGATGTGTATGTCCCGCTCGTGGATGACGATGCCATAGACGCCGTCATACGCCGGAAGGACGGCACTTTCATTACCGTTCAGATCAAGGCGCGGTCAAAAAACGTGGGTGAACGAACTGCTGCCCTATTTGCCGCAATCCCGCACGAATTAAGGGACAACTACTGGTTCGTTTTTTATTCGGAACGGATGAACATGAAGTGGATCATGACTTCCGACGAGTTCATCGAAAATTCCCATCAGAATATGTCCGGGAAAAACAAAGACAAGCGGAGCATCTGGTTCAACGGGCGTAAGAAGGATAAGGCTACTGGAAAGATGATCGAGTATTGCAAGAAGCAGTTTGAGAAATACATCGCTCCAGACTACAGACGCCTGAAATCTAATCCCTAATCCCCAATCCCTAATCCCTCCCATGCTCGTTTCCTGGAATTGGCTGAAGCAGTACGTGCCGTTGGACATGCCGCTGGAGGAGCTCCAACGGCGGCTGACCCTCTCCGGTCTGAACCACGAGGGAACCGCGGAGGTGGCCGGCGATATGGCCATCGACCTGGAGGTAACGAGTAATAGGCCCGATTGCCTGGGCCACATCGGCATCGCCCGGGAAGTCGCCGTTCTCTGGAATCATGCCTTAACAATTCCGGCCGCCAACCCACGGGAAAGTAAAACGCCGGTCGATAGTTTGGTTTCGGTGCGGATCGAGTGTCCCGATCTTTGCCTGCGATATACCGCGCGGGCGATCCGCGGCGTGAAGATCGGTCCCAGCCCGCAATGGATGGCGCGGCGATTGGAAACGGTTGGCCTGACGCCGATCAACAACGTCGTGGACATCAGCAACTACGTGCTGATGGAGTGCGGACAGCCGTTGCACACGTTCGACTTCGGCAAGCTGGGGAATAAAGGGGACAGGTCCAATTTGCCGCATAGCGGCCCTTCGGGTGCTGCGCACAAATTGGACCTGTCCCCTTTATTCCCACGCGAGATCGTCGTCCGCCGTCCTTTGCTTGGCGAGACCACCGAAGCGATCGACCACAAGACCTACCAGCTTGGCCCCGAAATGTGCATGATCTGCGACGGCAAGGCGCCCGTGGCTATCGGCGGGGTGATGGGCGGGGCGCAGACGGAGATTTCGCCGGACACACGCGACGTGTTGATCGAAGCGGCCGAGTTCGATCCGGTCTCGATCCGCAACACCGCCCGGCTGCTGAACCTGCACAGCGATTCGTCCTACCGTTTCGAGCGGCGGGTAGACCCCGAGGGGCTCGACTGGGCCAGCCGACGTTGCTGCGAATTGATCCTCGACCTGGCCGGCGGCGAGTTGGCCCGCGGCATCGTGGACGTAGGCCGACCGCCGCGGAAGCGCGAGCCGATCGTGCTGCGGTTTTCGCAGTTGCAGCGGATACTCGGCATCGAAGTGCCGGCCGAGCGGGTGCGAGAGATTCTAATTTCGCTCGGCAATGTCGAGGAGACGGGAAAACAGGGATTAGGGATTGGGGATTGGGGATTAGACTCAGGAATCGGAGTCCAGGGTTCAGGGGAAAGTGGCGGGTGCGAAGCCGCAAGCGGCAAATCCCACATCTCGAATCAACAACTCTCTAATCCCCAATCCCTAATCCCTAATCCCTCCCTCACCATGGTTCCGCCGAGTTGGCGGCGCGACCTGACCCGCGAGATCGACCTGATCGAGGAGGTCGGCCGCATCCACGGCTACGACGCGATACCCGAGGACGTGGGCGTGCCGATGGTCCCTTCGGCCCGCCGCCGCGAGGATCGGGTACTGGAAAAGGTCCGCCACGTGTTGACGGCCTGCGGCTTCGACGAGGCGGTCACACTAAGCGCGGTCGATCGGCACACTTCCGAATCGCTCAGCCCCTGGACCGACGCCGAACCTTTGCGGAGCGCGCTGCCGGTGGTCCGCGGCGCCGATCGGCTCCGCCGCAGTCTGTTGCCGAGTTTGCTCGCCGCGCGGCGGGCAAACGAGGCGCTCGCCAACCCGATTATCGAGTTGTTCGAGATCGCCAAGGCATATCTGCCGCAAGGGGCCGAACTACCGCGGGAGCCGCTGCTGCTGGGCATCGCCGGCGGCCGGGACTATCCGGCGGTGAAGGGCGTGGTGGAAGCGATCCTCCGCGAATTGAAGATCGCCGAGCCGGTGGAAGCCGAGGAGGCCGGCATCGCTCAACTCGACACGGCCGCCTCGTGCCGGTTGCGGTTCCGCGGGCAGACGCTCGGCTACGTGGGCCGCCTGACGGATGACGCGCTGAAACAGTTCGATCTCAGAGGACCGGCCACGGTGGCCGAAGTCCGGCTGGCCCCGCTGATCGAAGCCGCCGATCTGATGCCGCGCTGCGTCGAGCAGTCGTCTTACCCGGCGGTTACCCGCGACCTGAATCTGGTGGTCGCCGAATCGGTCCGCTGGGCCGACGTAGCGGCCACCGCGCGGCGAGAGGCCGGCCCGTGCCTCGAAACGCTCCAGTACCGCGACACGTACCGCGATGAGAAACGCTTGGGCGTCGATCGGAAAAGCCTCTTGTTCTCGATCGTGCTTCGCTCCGGCGAGTGTACGTTCACCAACCAACAGGCCGACGAAATCCGCGAGCGGATCGTCGCCGCGTGCCGGTCAGAACACGGGGCGGAACTGAGGACGTAAGGAAAGGGATTGGGGATTAGGGATTAGGGATTAGAGGTGGAGAGTGTGTGGGATGTTCACCTCGTTCCCATGCTCCGCGTGGGAACGCATAGTCTTGGACGCTCTGCGTCCACAAGCGCAACTCCCGAGTTTGGCGCGTATTCAGACCCATCGGACGCAGAGAGGCTGTGAATTTTTGCAGAAGACTGCTGTAGGAGGCGACTCCAGTTGCCGAATCTCCGGTGTTTCACCGCACAATCGGCGACTGGAGTCGCCTCCTACAGAAAAATTCACACCCTCAGAGCGTCCGGGGAGTGTGTTCCCACGCGGAGCGTGGGAACAAGGCGCAACGGACAATTTCTAATCCCTAATCCCCAATCCCTAATCCCTTTTTTCCACGTACTCGACGGCCCGTTGCCGCTGCCGGTCGACGTATGGCTTCGCGTCTTTCTCGTCGCCGCCGTTGCCGGGTTGTTGAAAGGCGTCGCGCCGGATGCGCCACAACTGCCACTCGACATACTCCTCGTCGGTCAACACGACCTCGTAGCCCTTGTTGGGCGTTACGCCCCATTGGTCGTTTTCCGTGGCGTCTCGCGGTCGCTGGATGTCCTTGTCGCTGGGGCGCCAATAGCTGGCCGTGGTCAGTTTCATCGCGCCGTAACCCTGCCGCAACTCGATCATCTCTTGGACCGTCCCTTTGCCGTAGGTCCGCTGGCCGACGATCACCGCACGATCGTGGTCCTGCAAACAGGCGGCGACGATCTCGGCGGCGCTGGCCGTTTCCTGATTGACGACCGCCGCCAGGGGAAAATCGGTGAACGGCCCTTGGCCGCCGGCGCGGTACGTCTCGCTGATTCGGCCGCCGCGGCGCCGCGTGGTGACGATAACGCCGGAGGAAATCAGTTGATCGCAGACGTCCACCGCGGCCGCGAGCCAGCCGCCGGGATCGTTGCGCAAGTCGAGCACCAGGCCGCGCATGCCTTGCTCGGTCAACTGGCCCAACACGCGTTCCAACTCGCCGGCCGTGGTTTCGGAAAAGCTGGTGATACGGACGTAGCCTACACGATCGCGGCCCGCGAGAAAGTAGTTCCACGAGCCGTCTTCGTTGCGGGTATCGCCCAGCACGGTGTTTACGCGGATGATCTCGCGGACGATGGTGATTTCCACCGGTTCCTTTTCGCCCACGTGCAGCACGGAGAGCGTGACCGCCTTGCCGGGCGGACCGCGGAGCAAAGCGACGGCCTCGGACATCGACATCTTCTCGGTGCTCGTGCCGTCGATCTTCAGGATCCGGTCGCCGGCCAACACGCCGGCCTCGTAGGCCGGCGAACCTGCCAACGGGCTGCGGACAGTCAGTTGATTGGTCTGCGGATCGAGGGCGACCTCCATCCCCACACCGGCAAACTGCCGCTCGATGTCTTCCGTAAACGCGTCCAAGTCGGCCGCCGGGATGTAGATCGAGTCTTTGTCCAGTTGGCCGAGCATCCCCCGCATGGCCCCCTCGAACAATCGCAAATCGTCGATCGGCTCCAGCGAACGGCGCTCGATCGTGTTTATGGCGTTGGCCATGACGCGGAGGTACGGATCCTTCTGCACCCGCAGGCAACAGGCCAGCGCCAGCAGCGCGACGACGATCAGCAACAGCAGATTACGGCGCGGCATGGGTGCATGAGGGTTCGAGAAATCGTGCGATGCCATATTCGGTCAGAAAACCAACCAAGCTAATCATAAGCATACCTGCTTGGCCTCTCAATACGATCGCGGCTTTATGTTATCGCATTTTTTTGGGGGAGGAGATATTCAACCCACCTCGTAGACTTCCCCAAAAATCGCTACAATGTCGGTTTCCATAATCAAGGCGGAGCCGACATGGTTGACGGCGTCATTGACATACCTCTTCCGGGGAGAACGCTACATTCCACCGCCGAGCAGGGCGGCGGGGTCGCCTCGGGCAATTTCCTGGCCGGGCCCGAGAACCGGCTGGTCGAGGTCGCCGTCCGATCGGTCGTCGAGGAGCGGGTCAACGGTTACAATCCACTGGTGTTCTACGGCCCCAGCGGGACCGGAAAGTCCCATCTGGCCGACGGCATTGCGGCGGCGTGGCGCGATCGCCACCGGAGCCGGCGGGTGGTCCGCACCACCGCGGTCGATTTCGCCCGCGAGTTGGCCGAAGCGATCGAGACCCAGGCGGTCGATGAATTTCGCGAGAAGCATCGAAGGGCGGATTTGTTGATCGTCGAGGACTTGGGCAGGTTGGTTACCCGACGATCCGAGAAACTGAACACCCAAGAGGAGCTTGTTCATACGCTGGATGCGTTGTTGGCCGAAGGCCGGTGGGCAGTGGTCACGGCCTCGGCGGCGCCGACCGAGCTTCCCGGCCTCTTGCCGGCATTGCAAAGCCGATTGTGCGGCGGTTTGGCAGTTCCTTTGTCGCCGCCGGGGCCCGAGGCCCGCTTGGCGCTGCTCCAACATTTAGCCAAATCAAGGGACCTGGAATTGCCGGAGCCCGTGGCGCGGGTCCTGGCCGAAGGTTTGTGCGGGACGGCGCCGGAGTTGGCGGGCGCATTGTGGGAGGCGGCAATGGCCGACCATCTTGGCGACGACCGACTTGACCTGGAGGCCGCCCGCGAATATGTTGATCGGCGAAGCCGTACCCGGCGGCCCAGCCTGCATGAAATCGCCTTGGCCACGGCGCGGCATTTTTCAATACGGTTGTCCGACATGCGAGGTCCGGTACGGCGTCGTGCACTGGTCGCGGCCCGCGGGGTGGCCGTGTACCTTGCCCGGAAAATGGGCGAAGAACGACTTAAAGAGATCGGGCGGTATTTCGGCGGCCGCGACCATACCACCGTGTTGCATAGTTTTCGCAAGACGGAAGAATCCATCAATAGCGACCCAGCGATCCGCGAAGCGATCAATCGGCTACGGACGAAGTTGTGGAAAACTTGAACGTCGGCCGTCGATTGCCGTCGATAACCGGGGCGACTGCGCCACAATCACCAACACGCGAACTACGATTCACTTAAACTTTCCATTTACCAAACTCCCGACAACAACTTAACGACCGACGTTCGACGGTTTTTTCACCGTCGCTACAAGACTTCCCGCAGCCTTAAGTTCCAACACGACAACGTGTTGTTCGCCATACAGCCAAACCATCGACACTTGATTGCGGCAGATTACTACTACTATCATAAAACAAAGAATTAGAAGAAAGGTATGACCCCGTTATGAAAGCGACTTGTGAACGCGATAAACTGTTGCACGCCTTTCAGGTGGCCGCCGGCGTGGCCCCGGCACGCAGTCCCAAGCCAATCCTGCAAAACATTAAACTTGAAGTGACGGCCGACAAAGCACTTCTAATGGGGACCGATCTGGAGGTCGGCATCCGCGTGGAGGTACCCGGTTTCACCGTGGAGACGCCCGGCAGCGTGGTTTTACCCCGCGACCGCTTTGGAAAAATCCTGTCGGAAAGCTCCGACGAAAAACTGGACCTGGAAAGCGATGGCGGCAAGGTGGTGGTCCGCGGCGGGCGGAGCGAGTTTCAACTCCCCAGCGAGAACCCGGATGAGTTTCCCGACGTGGTTGCGTTCGAGGAAAAAAAATACCACGAACTACCGGCCCGGTTCTTCCGTGAGGTCGTCCGGCGAACCGTCTACGCCACGGACAATGAGAGCAGCCGTTACGCCCTCGGCGGGGTGTTGGTGGAACTGACCTCCGACGGGCTGACGGCAGTCGCCACGGACGGCCGCCGTCTCGCGCGACAAGAAGGCCCGGCCAAGTCGATCGGCAACCACACCACCGGAGAGAACACGACGATCATCCCTACCCGCGCCATGCAACTGATCGAACGGGCGCTGGCGGACAGCGAGGACAACATCTTGGTGGCCGTCCGCGAGAATGACGTGCTGATCCACGGCGGTCGGGCAATGATCTATTCTCGGTTGGTCGAGGGGCGCTATCCGAAATGGCGCGACGTGTTTCCGCGGCGCGAAGGCATGTTGAAAATCGAATTGACCGCGGGTCCGTTTTACGCGGCAGTGCGCCAAGCGGCGATCGTCACCAGCGAGGAGCGCCGCGGGGTGGATTTTACCTTCGGCGGCGGCAAAATCGTATTGGCCGGACACGGGGCGGAGTATGGCGAGTCGCACATAGAGTTACCCGTCGCTTACGACGGTTCGGAGGTCGGCATTACGCTCGACCCGCGGTATCTTGGCGAGTTCCTCAAGGTATTGGACCCCGAGCAAAGCTTCACGATGGAGTTGCGCGACGCGGAGAGCGCCGCCGTCTGCGCGACCGACGACGGTTACGCTTACGTGATAATGCCGCTGGCCAGGGATCAATAGCACCTGATTCATTTAGCCCGCCGTGAATACACGGCGGGGCGGTTGACCGCGAAAAACCGCTTGCCCCGGGTATATTCACCCGGGGCTAAATACGGATATTTCGATCCAAATGACAGGATAACGGATTATGAATCGCGGCCCGCGTGCGATCGGCGAAGTGCTCTCCGAAGTAATGGCCCGGCGGGGATATGCGCGGGTGCAATGCGCCGCGGCGTACGACGCCGCCTGGCGCGAGGCGGCCGGTCCGCTGACGGCCGGGTATACCCGGCCGGGATCGCTCCGCCGCGGCACGCTGGAAGTCGTTGTAGCCAATTCGACCCTCATGCAAGAATTGGGGTTTCAGAAACATGCGTTGCTGGAATCGCTGGCGGGACTTTTGCCCGGCGAAGGAATAGAAAACATTCGCTTCCGCGTGGGGAGCATAGAGTAAGACGCGCGTCAAAGATCGCATTGACCGTGTAGCAGGACCGCTTGCGGCCCGTTGAAGCGGATCACCCAACACGGTGAAACGCGGGCGGCAAGCCGCCCCGCTGCACGGGACACTTATGCTGTAACGGATTGACAGTCGGCCGCGAGCGCCGTTTTGGATAAAGGGCCAGGAAAGAGTAAATTATGTTGGACGAACCGCAACAACCAACCTCGTCCCCGGATCTGAGCACCTATTACCTCGATCGCACCAAGGGCGACGCCGATTACAGCGCCAAGGATCTGGAACACCTTAGCGACCTGGAGCACGTCCGCGAACGCCCCAGCATGTACATTGCCGACACAACCCTCCGCGGCCTGCACCATCTGATTTACGAGGTGATCGACAACTCGATCGACGAGTCGATGGCCGGGTTCGCCGGCGAAATCTCGGTCGTCGTCAACAACGACGGCTCGATGGTGGTGGAAGACAACGGCCGCGGCATCCCCGTCGAGGAGCATCCCGACCTGGGCTTCTCCACGCTGCAAGGGGTGATGACCGTGCTGAAGTTCGGCGGGAAGTTCCGCAAGGGGGCCTACCAAACCTCCGGCGGACTGCACGGCGTCGGCGTGACGGTGGTCAACTTCCTCTCCGAATGGTGCGAGGTGGAGGTCCGCCGCCACGGGCACGTCTACCAGCAGGAATACGAGCGCGGCGTGCCGGTGGCGGAGGTCCGCCGCATCGGCCGCAGCGACCGCGTGGGCACAAAGACCACGTTCAAGCCGGACCCCCTGATTTTTCCCAACACGAACTTCCAATACAGCATCCTGCACCGCCGGCTTCAAGAGTTGGCATTCCTCAACCAAGGCGTGAAAATCTCGCTGCGCGACGAACGGTCGGGAGGCGGCGAAGTTTTCCATTACGAACGGGGAATCGTGGAGTTCGTCGAGTATCTGAACCGGGCCAGCGAACCCGCCCACCGGGACATCATCCACGTCGTCGGCGAGTATGACGGCGTCGGACTGGACGTCGCCCTGCAATACTCCAACGAGTTCACCGAAAACGTCCATTCGTACGTCAACAACATCTGCACCACGGAAGGCGGAACGCACCTTTCGGGCTTCCGCGCCGCCATCACCCGGACTATCAACGCCTACGGAAAGAAGTCAGGGCTATACAAAGACCTCGTTCTCAGCGGCGATGACTGCCGCGAGGGACTGACGGCGGTGATCTCGCTCCGCGTGCCCGAGCCGCAGTTCGAGGGGCAAACCAAGACCAAGTTGGGCAACGGCGAAATCGAGGGCATCGTCAACTCCGCCATGGGCGATCATCTGGCCAAGTACCTCGAAGAGAACCCGAAGACGGCGCGGATCATCGTGCAAAAAGGGTTGTTGGCGGCCGCGGCCCGCGAAAGTGCCCGAAAGGCACGGCAACTGGTCCGCGAACGCAAAAGCGCGCTCGGCGGCGGCGGACTGCCCGGCAAGCTCCGCGACTGCACCAGCCGCGAAGTGGACCGCTGCGAACTGTATCTGGTCGAGGGCGATTCGGCCGGCGGAAGCGCCGAAGGGGGCCGCATCCGCCAATATCAAGCCATCCTCCCCCTGCGCGGTAAAATCATCAACGCCTACAAGTCGCGCGACGACAAAGTCCTCGCCAACGAAGAGGTCCGCAGTATGATTTCCGCCATCGGCGCGGGCATCGGCGAGGAGATGGACCTCGCCAAACGCCGTTACAGCAAGATTATCATCATGACCGACGCCGACGTCGACGGCTCGCACATCCGCACGTTATTGTTGACCTTCTTCTACCGCCAGATGTACCCGCTGATAAAGGCCGGATACGTCTACGTGGCCCAGCCGCCGCTGTTCCGCGTGCGGCACAAAAAGAATACCTACTACATCCAGACCGAGGAGGAGATGAAGTCTCAACTGCTCGAGGCCGGCTTGAACGACGCGGTCTTCGAGTCGGGCGACGGACGGACCATCAAGGGCGCGCAGATGGAGCGGCTCTGCCGCGCGCTGGCCGCGCTGGAGGAGTCGCTGCTGGCGCTGGAGCGGCGCGGGATCAGTCTCCGCATCCACGCCGCCCGCTTCGATCCGGCAAGCGGACGGCTGCCCGTCTATCACGTATTCCTCGGCCCGCAGGAGCAATGGTTCACCACGCGGGAACAGCTCGACGAGTTCGTCGCCGCCAGCGAACGCGAGGTCGGCAAGGAACTCGATCTCGCCGATGGGCCTGTCGGCGAAGAGGCCGCCGAATCGCACGATCGGCTGCATATCGTCGAACTGCACGAGGTCCGCTCGATCAACAACCAACTTGCCGAGCTGCGCGAGATGGGCTTCGAGCTTGACAGTCTCATTCCGCAGGAGCGGACCGGCGTGGAGGAACCCCGCTACATGCTCCGTCGCGGAGACTCGAGCGCCGGCCTGGAAGACCTCCGCGGTCTGTTGGCGGCGGTCCGCGCGGCTGGAGAAAAGGGGCTGCAAGTCACCCGCTTCAAGGGCCTTGGCGAAATGAACGCCGAGGAACTTCGCCAAACCACGCTCGACCCGGCCAACCGCACGCTCTTGCAGATAAGAATGGAAGACGTCGGGGCGGCGGATGAAATGTTTCGCGTTCTGATGGGCGACAAGGTCGAACCCCGCCGCGAGTTCATCGAAAAGCACGCCATGGAAGTGCGGAATCTGGACGTGTGACGGCATCGTTGCGCCGGATGTTGTCTTGAAATTGCCTTGTCGAACAACAACAAACGCTTGACAAAAACAATCGCATAAATAGATTACGGGTACTCTCCCTTCCCCATGGTAAACATGGCCAACTCAAAAGGAATAGCATTATGAAAAGCACCCGTTTTGCATTACCGGCATCCATCCTGGCAATTGCGGTTCTCTTATCGTTGCCGAATTTCGCTTCGGCGGCGGACGCCCAGCCGGCGGCGGCCGGCAAGGAGGGCTTGTTCACCCTCCCGGGAGAGGTTCCCAATATCCCCAACAAGATTCCATCCATCGAGTACGATTTGAATCTGGCTCAAGAAAAGTTCTATCTGCGTATTCCGCCCGGTTATAAAGATCAACGACCCCACGGCCTGTTCGTGTTCACGAATCACAGCGACCAAATGGGCATACCGAAGGATTGGAAGTCCGTGCTGGCCAGACATAAGCTGATTTATGTCGCGCCGCAGAACGTGGGTAACAACCAAGTCACGAGCCGCCGCGTCGGCATGACCGTGATCGCCATCCACAAGATGATGGAACTGTACAAGATCGATCCGAAACGGGTTTACGCGGGCGGACTGTCGGGAGGCGCCAAGATCGCCTGCATAATCGGTTTTCTGAATCCCGACTTGGTCTCCGGAACGGTCCCGATGTGCGGCGTGGTGTTTCCCGCCCCACGCAGCGGGTTTCAATGCGACCCCAAGTTGGCGGAAAAGGCAAAGGCGAGGGTAGGCTTCGCCTTGGTCACCGGCGCCCGGGACTTCAATCACGGCGGCATGCTCAACTGCTACGAGCACGCCTTTGTGCCGGAACAATATCGGGCGAAGGTTTTTGACGTGCCGAACATGGGGCACACCTATGCCTCCGGCAAGACTCTCAATTCAGCCTTAAACTGGCTCGAACAGGGCGACGCCAAGCCGAACCAAGGCAAGCCCGAAAAGCCGGCCGGATCCAATACTCCCAGGACCGGCACGCGAAGTAGACGTTGATCCCAAAGTTGGGGCGGCAGTCGTACCGTCGTCAGGCGAAATGAACGCCGAGGAACTTCGCCAAACCACGCTCGACCCGGCCAACCGCACGCTCTTGCAGATAAGAATGGAAGACGTCGGGGCGGCGGATGAAATGTTTCGCGTTCTGATGGGCGACAAGGTAGAGCCCCGCCGCGAGTTCATCGAAAAACACGCCATGGAAGCGCGGAATTTGGATGTATAACCGCCGCATCTGCACTGTCCCGTAACCTCGCGTCACATGCGGCCCTTGGGAGCACACGGACAAGCGAATGAGACTGGCCATTCCCTCACTGTAAAGCTTCGTCCAACCCGTCCGTTGGGGTGGATCAGCAAGGATATTGATCTGGTCTGAGGCGGACAATCTGGTTATAGCATGGCCCTATGAATGCCACGCTTCTGGACCTTCCGATCGAGACGGCCGAAACGTCGGTTGCCTGCGCGAACTGCCCTGCCGTGCAGCGTCTGGAGCGGGCGCTGGAAGAATTGCGGGCCGATTTTCGCCGGGAAGTGGGCTATTGGAATAGCCGTATAAGGTTTACCCGCCTTGTCCACCGCCCGCCGGAACTCTTCCGTTATTCTTGTGTTCAGCCGGTCTGCTTCCTTGACCATCGCTTCACTGACGGCCCGGCCGTCGGCGATGGTGTGCGGGAACTCGACCCGGCCCCGGAACGTGGCCGTCAGCCGTCCCTTGCCGTCCCTGCCCACGAAAATGCCCGTTCCACTGCCTACGGTCGTCTCCCCAAACAGCGAAAACAAGAACCGCCGAACGTCCTCCAACGGCAGCTTGCGCCAGTCCCTTCCTTTCAATTGTTCTACAAGGAAGATTCTCGTGAGCGCCGTTGCCCTTGCCGCTTGGGTTGGGTCGGGCAGGGTGGCGATTGTGGTTTGCAACTCTTCCGACCTTCGGGCGAGAGCCTCCCGCTCGCTTTTCAAGGAGTCCTGCTTGCCGAGCAACAGCCCCACGTCGGCCCCCTTGGCAACTGCGTCAACGAGGCGGTCGATCTCGCGCTGGTTCCGCCGAAGCCCCTTCTCTGCTTCGGCTTGTTCCCTCTCTAATCGCTTCCGCTCGCCCGCCGGGGGCATGGCCGCGCGCACGGCCATGTCAAAGGCCGGTTCGTCGAGGAAGTTACCGAACAGGTAGTCGAACGCGGCAGGCTCGATCCCGTCCGCCCGCACGTGCTTGACGGCGCAGTCCGTCTTGGGGTGCCGATAGTAGCGCGTGGTGTCGCGGGCCTGTCCGGTCAGCGCCCGGCCACACTCGGTACAGTGGACGAAGCCGGAGAGCGGGTAGCTGTTCGTGGCGTCGTGCCGGTTGAACGTGCGGTTGTGATTCAACCGGGCCTTGACTTTCTCCAACAGGGCGGGCAGAACCACTTCGGGCACTCCGGGCACGGGCACCCGTAAATCCACGCCGATCTCCGGGCTGTGGAACGTCGCATGATAGGTTCCCGCAAGCTGGCCGTTGTGAACCCATGCACTAACGCGGCTGGGGTCGGGGATATTGTGTTCGCGGCAGAGCACCCGTAGCGACTCCCCTTGCACGTATCGTTGAAGCATGTCCGCGATGGCGTGGCCCTTTTCCGTCACTTGCCAGCATCCCCGCTCAGCGTCGAACTCCCGGCCCACGGGCCTGGACGAACTCCACGGCAAGCCCTTACGGGCACGGGCGATTCGACCACCTATCATGCGGTCCATGATCCGCAGGCGCTCGTCCTCGCTGACGCCCGCATGGATGAAGTTTGTAAGGGTCTTTCGGTGGTCGCGGGTGTCGAATTGGCCCTTGGTATCCACCACGTCAACCCCGAAGTCGCGCCGGAGGGTCCGGGCGCTGGAGATAATGTCAAAGCCATCGCGGGCGAACCGCGTCACGTCGAGTACAACTACGGCCTGAAAACGGCCGTTGGCCGCGTCCCTCATCATCCGTTGGAACCCGTCGCGTCCGGCAATTTTTGAGCCGGATTTCGCTTCGTCGATGTAGTGGTCGGTCAGGCTCCACCCGGCCAGCGCGCAGAAACGCTCGATTTCCTCACGCTGTCTGGGGATGCTTGTGTTGTCCCTTTGCCCCTCGCCGCTGGTCCGGCAGTATCCCACCGCCTTCGTTTTTCCGTTACAATTACTTTTAGCCATCGAATAGCCCTCCATGTAAGGGTTGTTAGTGGTCAGGACCGCCCGGCGGGTTCTCGCCGTCGGGTGGCCCGTTTTCTTGGTTCACAAAACATCGGTTGAATCTTCCTGAGCACGTCACTTCCGAAACCGTACCTTCGCAGGGTTCCGATGGCCCCGGCCGCGAAGGCGTCGGCCCATGAGAACCGCCCCTCCACGTCGCCCGATCCCGAACCGCCGAAGGGACGGATGGACGGCTCGATGATTTTCTTATCGACGTACTGCCACGCGACCAGGTACGAGACTCCCAAGATGAGGGAGATGTCGCGGAGCGTGAAATCGTGGTCCTCTTGCTCTACCCCGCGTAAACGGGCGAACCGCCGTAGGGCCTCCCCGACGTTCAATATGAGTGCCGAGGGAAACTCCCCCCGCTCGTGCATCGCCCGGAGCGTGGATGCCTCGTTTGCCAGCCGGACACTGCCGTCGGCGTCGGCAATCAGGAAGGGCTTTCCCCGTAGTTTTTCGCGGATACGTTCATAGTCGCTCATGGTTCGGTCCTCCAATATATTCTACTATATTTGTGCCCTGCCGTAAAGCGCAAAATGGCCCCAGTTCCCGATTTTTTGGGGTCAAGAGGGGGGCCGGTTCCCGTCAGAACCGCCCCTAACCCCAGAAACCCCGACGTAGCTACGGATTTTGCGTCGGATCGGGGGCGGCGGGTAGAAACACCATCCGCCCCCTAAACGCCCGCGTATGGGCCGTGGGGTCCGATTTTACAAAGGCTTGAACACGAAAGAAAACCCCGCCCCCGAATGGATCGAAAGAAGGGCGGGGAAAGATTGGCACCGCGACTAGCGGAGCCATCAGGTGCATCATCGGTCCCCGTTGCCGCCGGAAAAGGTGAGGGCGGGCAGCACGTCGCCGAACCTGCCGGAGTCGGCCGCCAGGGAGGCGACGCTGTTTTGCACCATCCGCTCGACGCCACGTTGGATCGGGTTGAGCGTTTTCATGTTCTCGCCGCCGACCAACTGATTATCGAAGGCGTTGTTCTCTGACAAGCCGAACGGACTGAGGGAACGTAATTCATGGACGGATAAGGAACCGTTCTGGCTGAGCAACGTTGCCCACTGAATCCGCAGGTCCGCATCGTCGGCCACGCAAGGCTCGACCCAGATTTTCAACCCGCCGCCGAACATCGGGCTAAGCCACTCGGTCATCGCCTCACTCATCATGCGGATAATCGGATTGACGGTGTTGTTCAGAAAGTGGGTCTCGGCAACCGCAGAGGCCGCACGGCTGCCCGGCTCGGTTCCGCCGACCAGGTAGCTTGACGTGCCGAAGGCTTGCATTATGCGCGACTTCATCGACTCGGCGCTCTCCCTCCAGTCCATTTCGTGAGGGGAGTTTGTCAGCGTTTTAACATCTTCGATCAGGCCGTCCAAAATCAGAGGCTCGTTGTTTGCCAGCCCCTCGTATCTTTTTCGCACGGCGTTTATCAATTGCCGATGTTGCGTCGGCGTGAGCCGTGGCCGGAGTCCGCCGGACAACCCTTCCACCGGCTGGCGACCGATGATGAGCGCGTGGCGTGCGTAAACCCCTTGGTGGAACGCCGCCCGCTGTGAACGGAGTATATCCGCATCATTGTCCACCGCCGCCGCCGCCGTTTGCAATGGAGAGACGGAACCCCAGGGGTCCGAAGGCGAAGGCAACGCGAAGTAAACCATCCTCTCTGACGGTATCTCTATCGTCTCGCCGTGGCCGGGCGGCTGGACTTTCCAGCTCTGAAAACGAGTGCTGCCGGTGGACCCCAAGACCCAAGAGGTGGGCAGCAAATGTAATTCCTCATTCCCTTCCGTCACCCACCAGAAGGCCCGACCGCACAGATTGATCGAGGCGACCGTACTCCACAACAAACCCCACGACGTTTGCAAATCGTTGGGGTCTGCTAACAAATCGAGGACGGGGTGGTCGTCGAGCGGTTCCACATCCCCCGCGCCCTTGGTCTTCAATGTCAGCCGGGAAATAGGGGGCAACATGCCCTTTTCCAAGAGCTTGAACATCATGGCCGCGCGGTCGGTTTTGTAGAGACCGACCCCGACCGGCTGCGCGGCGATCCTGTTGCATATCGGCCTAACCGCTGCGAACACCCAGTTGGAAAAGGAGTCGAGCTGCGATTTTGCGTTGCGTAGGCTGGACGAATCGCCGAAGGGCAACCCGCTCGGGCCACGGGCCAGGAGCTGTTCGGCAGCCCTGTCGGCGACGGCTTGCTTGGCCGAAAAGTATGAGCGGTCGGCGTTAGTGAGCGCCTTGGTCAGTGCGTTGCTCATCCGTCACCCCTTCGCTTTCCGCCCGCTGGCGGGCGTAGGCCGCACCCTCCGCCTTGATCCGCTCGCGGTCGCGGGCAAGTACGCCCGCCAGACTATCGCGTTCGCTTTCCAGTACGGCGATGATCCGGTCGCGGGCGTCCAACTCGGCTTCCAGGTCGGCCACTTGTTTCTGCAAACGGGCAGTCGCCCAACGTCTAAGAGAGTTCACTTGGACAACCTTTCAAGCAACTTCTCGAACAAGGCCGACTGCCGGTCGATCGCAGCGGTCAACTTGTCAGTGCTCGACACCGGCGGCTCGGCCATGATGAAGTTCCGCCGAGGTGTTCCGTCAACCTTTTCCGGCAACTTGCCGCTGACCACTTTGGCGACACCGCTTTCGACGGCCTTTTTCATCCAGTGTAACCATGAGGGCAGGTGAATGTTCTCGAAGGTCTCAATCGCCGGGGGCAACTTCATCCCCTGCTTTTCGATCTTCTCGCGGATCGGGGCAAACTCTTCATCGCGCAACGGTTCCCGGACGAAACCGAGTCCATCCGGGTCCAGCCCGATCCGCTGGCCGGGGATTGGGGTCGGCCAGTCGTTTGCCTTGACGCGAGCCATAGGCTCCGCCACGCGGTCGAAGCTGAACTTGCCCCGAACGGTGCGGCCGGGCAGTGGGCGGAAGGAAAGGCACTCATTCCGGGCACCATCGACCTCAATCTCAACAGCATTTTTCATCGCGTTTTCTCCCGGTTACGATTGCCCATCGGTCCATTTTGCAAACGCCGAAGCATCCATTACCCGGCCCGCATAACGGCTGCGGACGACGAGCAGAACAAGATTTTTTCTCGCCAGTTCCTTGCCGCCGTCCACCCAGCGGACCTCCATTCCAACTCGGCGATAGAGGCGATATTTCCGCATCGCGCCGAACACACAAGAGGGGTTGCCGATGTCGTTTTGGATGGCGTGGTCCCAACCCAGCGTGCGGTAGGTGTTGATCTCGGTCAGCGGGGCCAAGGCGGGCCGCTGGTCGGTGCTCGGAGTCGCGGGGTCAACAGCAATGGCCCGCGACCTCTGAAAACTTGTGTCATTGGATATGAACGTCGGTGCGTAGCTCTGATTGCGATACTGCTTCCCGATGCTGAAGAGCAACGATATGTAATCGTTGAGCGTCGGCGGTCCACCGGCACCGTTGTCGGAGTTGATCGCGGTCAAACCGCTGGCCGTGAAGATTCCCTCTGGCTGAGTCGTGCCGTTGCCGGACGCGATGAGCTTGTCGAGTTCGGCAGCCATCCGCTGCCCGATGTTGGCGGTCAACACCTGCCCGACGTTCACGGCCGCGTCTGAAAGAAAATCTCGACCGACTTCCACGGTAACGCAACAGCCGAAGACGGTCGAGTCCAGGGCGGCCACGAGAGAATCCGTGGTGAACAGGCCGGCCTCCACGTCGTCGCCCTGCCCCCACGATACGGTCGGGTTGCCGACCGAAGCGCCCTCGATCCGCCGACCACGGGGGATGTCCCGAAGGTCAACTTTGGGAAGCAGTTCGCCGGTCAGCAAGGGAAAAGTCACAAGCTGATCGTCGAAGAAAATCGGCGTAACTTCCAACCCACCACTGGTCGAGTCGTCCAGGAGGGCCTTGACCTGCCCGCCCGCGATCTTCTCGCGGTACTCGCCGCCGACCGTCCCTGCCCATTCGTCATTTGACAGCTCGCCGAGCAAACCGCGCTCGTGCTCTGACATGGCTACGCCGGGGAACAGCCCCGACCGCTGGCCGAGATGCTTGAGCAATGCCCCGCTCTTCGCGTGGTCCATCTCGCTCGGCCACTCGGCCATCCGACTGGACAACGGGTTGAAAACCTCCTTGCCCGTCTTGAGATGCGTGCCCACGTACCTTTTCGTCGAGTAGGATTCCGCAGCATCTTTGACGCGCGCCCGCGAAAATACTTTTTCAGGTGTGATAGTAGACATTGTTTAACTCCTTGTTCAACTGTTCCGAAACCAAACGTGTCCGATTACCCCCGCCCCCGCCGACTCGCTCCAGCGTCGAAACGCGAACAGGTCGGCGACGGTCGGGGCGGGGACGGAGAATCTTCATTGTCATCTTCAATCCGTGCGTCACGGTATCCGCGGGCGAACGCGAACCGTTTCAACCGCTCGGCGTCCGACCGCCGGTCGTGACGACTGAAAACGCGGTTCGGGTGTGTCCCGTATGTGACCAGGACGGTGAACATGAGATGCACCATAAAAAAACGCCGCGACGGTGAAAGCTGGTCGTCCTCTAGTCGTTAGAGTTCAACAGCGCACACCGCCGCGGCGAACAATTCCCGCGTCGTGGTTTCCCTACCCCTACTATACCCCAAAATCGCCGAAGGTATACATCAACTCGCGGAGAATCACGCCACGATCAACGCATCATCCGGCCGCAATGCGAAAGAAAACGTCCGCGACTTCGCCAACGCGACGGCGAAGCTCAACGCGCTTGCCAAGTCGCCGTGCCCCGTGCCGGTCTCCGTGCTCTTTGACTCGGGTGAAACCAACCTGATTTTCATTCCGCTGTCCTTCACTTGCAACCGTTTCAAGTCGGCCAGCAAGTCGGCGTCGGGGAACAGGTCGATGGTCCGCTCCTGAAAACTTTCCAGCAACGCGACCGCCTGTTGCTGCAAACTTCCCGTACTCTGAACGGTTCGGATCACAGGCACGCCGTCACGTTCCAACAATTCAAGCAAGTGTTCGGCTTGACTGGGATCGACCGCCACGGCCGCCAAGTTGAATTGACGATGGGCCATGATGATCGCCGCCTTGACAGCCTCCAAACTGACGCGGTGGCCGGGCGTTGGCTTCCAGCTTCGCAACTCTGCAAGCCGCAGCCTGCCGTTTCCTTCGTGAAAAACCGATTCCGTTTCATCTTCCGGCTCCTCCCAATATCCGGCGTCGATCATCGCTTTTTGCGTAGTGGTGAGTTGACGTTCGGGCTTGGGTTTTTCTTCGCACCATCCCACGTGCTTCCCAATCACGGCGAAAGCAGAAGCGTCTTTTATGACGCCGATGTCAAGCCCACCCCAGAACGTCCAGCCCTTTTCGTCACCATTCATCCCGCCGGTCTGGGTCACGCAGTTGTCGATGTCGGCCCCGAGCAATGCACCTTCCGTATCCGAAACCCACTCGCCACGCCACAACCGCCGGAACCTGCCGGGGGTATTCCGCCGCTCCGCCTCCCGCAACGCCTCCGGTGCTATCCAGGGAGCCGTTTCCCTGCACTCCATAACTTGCCAACGCCCGCCCTCGGCAAAGGTTCGCTTCCAGTCGAGTTGCCAGGACGGATCAAATCCGGCGTTGGTTGCGACAACGCCGAAGCCGCACGGCATCTTGTCGAGGTTGTCGAGCAACGTTTCCGCAAAGGATCGGTCGGGCTGGTGGACCAGCTCGTTCAACAGCACCACGTCGGGCCGGGCACCGTGGGAACCGAGCCGGTCGGTCGTCAAAATCTCGCAGACTGAATCCGTCCGGGCGTTGACGATCCGCGTCTGCTGAACGTCGATCAAACCCACCAGGAAGCGGTTCAATGGCCGGTCGATCCTCAACATCCCCCGGATAATCAAACGCACTTCGTCGGCCTGCTGCTGATCGAATGCCCCGACCTGGACACGCAACGGTCGGCGGGAGAAGGCGAGAAGCCAGAGCAAGTTGACCGCCCAATCGGTGTCCTTGCTGGCCCCCTTCGTCCGCTCGTCCCACACGCGGGCGACGGGCGGTGTCTCGTTTCGGCTGACGGCGACTAATGACGAGTTGACCGCCGCGAACCTCTCCCGCTGGAACGGGGCCATGCAGTCGCCGAACCTTCGCGGGCCACGGCCGGTCGGGATGCAGATGTCGGCCTGAAATTGGGAAGGATCGGCCGCCAGGGCTTTCAATTTCAGTTCCATAGATGCGGTCCCTCCCGCCTCGCAAGTTCGGCGTCCAGGGCGTCATAGAACATTTCCAGTTCGGCTTTCACCTGCTGGCCCTCCTGCGCCCAAGACCACGTTGTAAGTTCGCCCCGGCGGACCTTTTCCATTGTTTCATTCACGGCGTCTTGCAGGTCGGTTTCGGTCCGGCATTGCAGCATCCTTCCGCTCAGCCGAACGCCCGCGACCATCAGGCCGATGGAAACCGGATCGTCGGGCGGCACGGGCCACCACGAGCGGTCGTTTTGCTCGTCGGCGAAGTGGTCAAACACGTTATGAAGTTCCATCGTCGTTTCCTCCCTTTTCCTTTTCATCAGGGCCGGGGTCGCTGTAGAGTGCGTCGAGAACGCTCTCCCGTCGGTCCCTGTTCGCCCCCAGCAACTTGGTCAAGCCAACCATCGAATTGACTCCCTGGACCCACCGCCCGAGCAGTTCCGGGTTGACCTCCCCCTTGACCAACTCGGCCTCGATCCGTCGCAAGAACTCCTCCAGGAAGGCGAACCGCTCGATCAAGCACCGCTTCGCATGAGGCACGGCGTCGGCGCCGCCGCAGTCGGCCGTAATGCTGTCGTATGTGTAGAGCAACCGCCGGGTCAGGTCTGCCCGCCGGTCCATGCGGCCGATGAATCCGGCCTCGTATCGGGCGGGGAGGTTTTTCAACTTCGGCTTGTACTTTCTCATGTTCCCTCCAATACGGCGTACACGGTCGGCCTGGACAACGCTACGGCACGGGCAATTTCGGCCACGGGCACCCCGTCATGCTTCATCCGGCGGATGATCTTGGTTTGCGTGTCCGTCACTTTCTTCCGCTTGCCCGGCTTGCTCCCGCCCCAGCGTTTGCCTTTCGCCCTTGCCACGGCCTGCCCCGCCCGCACACGCTCTCCCCGAACTTCCGTCTCATATTGGGCCACGCTCGCCAAGACGTTTGCCATGAGCCGACCGGCACAGGTGGACAGGTCCAGGCCGTCGCGGAGGCTTATCAAGTTGACCTTCCGCCGACGGAGTTCATCGAACAGAGCGGTCAGCCCCGAGGCCGTCCGTCCCAGCCGATCCAGCCGCCACACCACCACGGCCGAAACCTTGCCCGCCTGCAATTCCCTTTCCAGCTTCCGCCACGCGGGGCGATCCATCGTCTTGCCGGACCACTTGTCCCGATACCATCGCGTGGGCTTGTCCTGGGCGTCGGCCCAGCGTTGGAGGTCGGGGAGTTGGCTTTCCACGCCCTGCTGTCCCGTGGACACCCGGCAGTAAATCGCCACGATCCTGTTGCTTTCCATCGTGCAATCCCTTTGCAGTGTGTGGGTAACTTGCCCCGTTCCTACCCCAAATATACACCACGGCCACGGGAAAGTAAAGCATGAATTATAATAATTGCTTTACAATATATCCGGCACGGACACCCCGAAAACAGCCGGGAAAATGGGGGTGCGATTTTCGGATAATGATACTTTACACTCCCGCCAAGGGCGTCGGGCGGGGCGTGGATGAGAAGGGGTCGGGGTTGGGGACCGGCGGAGGTGGGCAGGTTATATGGGTGATTGTTCTAAATTGTACTCGACAATCGTTTTGCCACCACCCTTACGTTTCATTGTGAATAGAAGCATCTCCTCATCTAAATCCCACACCTCACAATACATATCGTCCTTGTCCCAATCAGACCACATGGCAGGTCCACATTCCTTTCGCCAGACTTTCAATGCCCTCTTAAATAGGGCGTCCTTGCCTTCCGCATCAGCACAACCCAAACTGCTTATCGTCGATTTAGGAATTGAGATGTACCTTCCTTCATCCGGCCACCAAACACCCACTTTGCATCGTAGCGACACAGCACAATTCAACCGCTCGTTAAGTTTCTCGATTTCACCGCTCATCGCCCTCTCCTTCTCAAAATTGCCCCGGCCACCGTCCAGGGAACGACCGAGGACGGCGGACGGGGCCTGAAAAATTGTCACTCCTCCACACGGGACACATCGCAGCCCTTGGGACACTTCCAATAGTCACTTGGCAACCGGCCGTTTGGAAGAAGATTAGGCCCCCACATTTCTCCACACATCTGACATTCCAGCAGAGGGGCTTGTGGCAATGGCTCACCTTTATAATAAGGTTCAAGCACGTTCACTCCCACCTTCGCCAACTCGTCCTCGGTACATGACCTCGGCCTTCGTTTCGATTCACTGACACTGACCATTTTGACACCTCTAGCGTTCACAAAACGCCCCGACCGCCACCCATGTAGACCGACCGGGGGGTGGCAGACGGGGCTTTGGAAAATCAGTTCCTTGGCCGGCCAACTTATTATAGTGAGGAGGCGTCCGTGACCGTCAGAAATCTTGAAAAAAATCCAACTCCCCCCAGATTTTATTTACTGATCTAATTTACTGATCTAATGGCCCCGCTTGGTGGGTCGTGGTTGGATTTTTGTGTTTTGCAATCGGGAAGGGGGGTTGTGGCCCTCTGGCCCACGGGATATGCTATCGGGCAGGGGGAAGTGCTTATCCATTTGATGAAAGGGGTGAATCATGTTGCAAAAGACTCTGATGCTAACGACCTCATTCATCGTGCTGTCCTCCGTTTGTCACGCCGACGATGTGGACGACTACTTCCAGCAAGCGGAACAATTTTGGAAGGAACAGATTGAATGGAAAGAAAGACTATATCAATCTAACGACGCTATGGGGAGTGCAGATGCCGTGAAGGAACTGAAAAAGGAGGGACCTTGGAGAAGCGATTTGAGGTATAGAACGGGCTCAATAGGATTTTATCTCGGAAAGGCCCGGGTGATTCAAATAACTGGTAAAGATTCGGCAATTATTGAGTTGGAATTACTAAATAATCTGAACGGACTTGATGCGCTATTTGACGACTATTTCACAACATACACGGTAATCTTAAAAGGAGGAAAGGATATCGATCTAAGCAATGTTGCTGACGGGGACAACATCACCCGCTGTCAAGTCTCGATCGCAACTTTGAGGCGAGAGGCGAGAACTTCGTTGGGAGTTCGATAGCCGAGGCGTTTTCTCGGACGGTCGTTGAGAAGTTGTTGGACTTTGGTAAAACGATGATTGGGGATGCCGACCAGA